>JADHVI010000026.1 GCA_016784125.1 Candidatus Woesearchaeota archaeon | reverse complement strand
AACAATCTGTGAATTAATAACTTCTGATATTAATACTGAACATGCTGAGGAAGAAGATTTCGTTCAAATATATTCTTATCTTATATCTGCAAAACAAGCAGTTAGTGAATTAGGAGAAAGAAATGACTCAACAAAGAAATTTCACGGAAAAGAAATAGATTTTCACAGTGGAATAAAGTCATTGTTAAAGCAATTAATTAATACTTACAAAACGAATATTAGTAGGTATTCTGACAATGAGAAAGATGTTTTGCAACTAACAAACCAATTTCTACAATGGATAGTGAAAGGTGCTGAAAAAGAATATTCTGAAAATGTACCTTTCAAACTGAAAAACAAAATTAGTATATTAGAAAAAAAAATCACACGTAAAAATACTTCGAATAAACCAACACAAGATCAAATCGTGGGAAATAAAGAGTTGATTACACAAATTGACAATAGTCTAAAGCTCCTGTTTTTATATGATACTAAAAGCAAATTACATCCTCACATTTTAAGATATAATCATTATGTACAACGAATTCTTGCAATTGGAAACCCTGGTTGTGGAAAATCATTCACGCTGGAAGCCATGACCAACAAAGCCATGGAACTATCTGAAAAGTATGAAAAGAATATTATCATAAAGAATTTATCCAATGATTTGAAAAGCAAATATTACAGTGAGAGTGCACATAATATCAAGCACCTTTTTGATGAAGTGAATAAAGGAATATCTTTGTACATCTTAATTGCGGATGATTTGGATACAGTAATATTTGGAAGAAGCGAGAATGAACATTCAGAGAATATTTCGGTCTTTGGAGAACTGATAAGAAATATTGAAAGTGTGACTTCAAACAATAAAGGAAATTATTTGTTATGGGCAACAACAAACAAACCAGAAAATTTAGATTCCGCATTACTAAGAAGATTCCAAAAAAGAATTATAGTCAAAGGTCCAGAAACAATTCATGATTATGTATCCTTAATGAAAATAAAGTTAAGAGGTTATATTGAAGATGAATTAATATGTCTGGATGATTGGAACAAAATTGGAACCATATTATATGAACATCACGTTCCTGGCAGTTTAATTGCAGACATTGCATCCTCTATATCCGAGTCTATAATTAATATATCCTTTCCAGCGGAAATGTATTCTTTAAGTGCACAAAAAGTGTCAGAAAATTTACCAGGAATTTATCAACAGATTACAGAACAACAGTTTCTAAATGAAATTGACAAACAAATCGCTGGGTACAGGTGTACATCTTGACATGGATTGAAGAAAGGAAGAATATTAGAAGTTTATTAAACAAAGATTTAATAGCAAATGATTGCTTTACAACGAATAATGAACTAGTCCAAATATGCTCTGACTTTGTCTCAAAATGGGATGAAAACTCAAATCTTGATATCATCAAAAAAGCCAAAAAAGTGATTGCAGATACTCAGACTTATACAGAAAAATATTCTTTCACAGAAAGAAAACATTTCTCGTTAAGTTCATATTTGAATACAATTCCTTTTCCAAAAAATGTAGATCATGCGAGGCTCAGAAACATATTATTATGTGGCTATGATGACACACTGAAAGCTGCATTAATACATTTTACTGAAGAAGTAAAACATCTTCCTGCATCTGAAACTATTGAAGACTATGAGTATTTGAACATGCTTAAAACAGGTGTTGAAATATATCTGCAAAATCATAAATTTTATTAACTCCAAATCCAAATAACTCTTTATGCCTAAGAAATTGAACTATGATAAGCTCATCAAACAACACTTAAAAATACTCAAGAGTTTACAGTACAGATCTGGTTTATTCGCTGCTTCAAACAAGAAAGTCAGCACTGGTTACAACAAATCTTGGCTGAGAGATAATTTCTATGAATGCTTGGCTTTCGAGTTTGTAGATGATTGGCAAACTGTTGAAAAGACTTATGGTGCTTTGCTAAAAGTTTTTCTGATGCACGAAGAAAAGATTGATTGGGCTATTGAGAAAAGACCAGAATATAAACATGAATATATTCACGCTCGGATTAATCCTAAAACTTTTGAAGAGTTTTGGGAGGATTGGGGTAACAAACAAAACGACTCAGTTGGAGCAATATTGTTTCGTATAGGTAGACTAGAACATCATCATAAACGCTCAATACTCAAAAATAAAAACCATTTCAGAATTGTTAACAAGCTTGTTAAATATTTGGAAAGTATTCAGTATTGGCATGATATGGACAGTGGTATGTGGGAAGAGAATGAAGAAATACACTCATCATCTGTCGGCGCATGTGTAGCTGGATTAATTGCTGTCAGTAAGCTACCAAATATTAATGTTCCTCCAAGTCTAATTAAGAGAGGAAAAGATAGTTTGCAAAGATTATTACCTAGAGAATCAGAGAAGAAATTTGTTGATTTAGCACAGTTATCATTGATTTGGCCCTACAGAGTTGTAACTGCAAAGCAAAGAGATGATATACTTGAAGATGTAGAATATCACTTAGTCAAGAAAAGAGGTGTCATAAGGTACAAGAATGATTATTACTATAACAATAACCCTGATGGATACAGCGAAGAAGCAGAATGGACCTTTGGATTAAGCTGGTTGGCAATCATCTACGAAAAATTAGGACAAAAGAAGAAAGCAAAAGAATTTATTGATAAAATGCTGAAAACCCAGACAAAGCAGGGTATACCAGAGTTATACTTTTCAAACACTCCAAAGCCGAATGAAAATAATCCTCTTGGATGGAGTGAATCATTGTTCATAGTTGCACTCTACAACTACAACAAGAAATTCATGAAGAAATAATAGAAATCAAAGATTTCTAGTATGCCAAAAATAAAGATTCATTTTTGAGCATAACTATTTATTCTTATAGTGTTGATATACTTGCCAGCCATTTATTGCTTTACAATCAGATTTTTTAAAACCAAGTATTTCTGCGTATTTATGAATATCTTTGATTCCTTTTGCTTCAATCTCCATGTATTCTGGAATAATATCCCTTTCACCCAAATGTTTGTCAAAATCAAAATGAACATCATCAAAAACATATGATACTCTTCTTTTTTCATTTGATTGAAAATCTTTCAAGCCAAGCATATTTAAAATCTCAACAGTTTTATCATAATCAGAAACAGAAATCTCCATTTCATCACAGCTCAAAGTGTTTCCATAAGAAACTTTATCTTTGAAACAAAGAATGTTCTTGTCTCCTTCACTGCGCAACCTTAAAAGTTTCTTATTATTGATAATTGAACCATCATCATAATCAAAGATTATACTCTTCATAACACCTTCAAATACTTTCTTTGCACCAAGCTCTAATAATTTATTCTCAACTTCTTCTCTATTAATTTCAAGAATCTTAACTTCAATTTCTCTCATAGAATAATTTAATCAAGTTTGTTTTAAATAATTTATTACTGCAATCTACAATAAGAAATAATTATATTACCTCTTTAACTTACTTATTCTAATAATTGCCCCTATCATAACAGCAGCTGCAATCCATTGAACTGGTGATAAAACACTATGATTAAAAACAAAGTCAAAAATTATAGCTGCGATGGGAAAACATAGTTCACAAATCGTCGCAACTGATGCTTTAACTTTTTTAAGTCCAAAGTAGTATAAAAAAATTACTGTTGTTCCTGATGTAAGAGCTATGATTAAGAATATTAACCAGTTTAAAGAAGATGCTTGTGAGAATTGGAAGCTTCCAAAGATTAGTAAGTAAACTAACATTATCAGAGAAGTGAATCCAAATCTGAAGAAAGATACAGTCTTAAAATCATATTTCATAACAACTTTTCTTCCAAAGACAGTTGCGCTTCCAAAGGAGAATGCTGCTAACAATGCGTACAATGCTGCATATGTAGTGTTTGTACTGGCGTCAAACATTGGTGTATGAAATCCGAATGTCAAGAAATAACCTGCGATGATTGCAAGACCTGCCCATGTCAAAAACTTTGGTTTCAGTTTTTCTTTTAAGATAATCGCTGCCAATGCAATTGCAAAAATTGGCTGAAATTTCTGCAACAATACAACAACAGAAAGATTCTGAAAGTTTACTAAGAAAAGAGCTTTAACAATTGAAAGAGTTCCAATTGCACCTCCAAACAATGATATTAATCCCAAATAGAAATAATCTGATTTTGAAAATTTAAACAAGTATTTGTACTGTTTGAACAGAAAAGAATTCATAATAACAAATGGTAGCAAGTGAAATATTAAAACAACAAAAGCAATATCTAAATTAAAGAGTCTGGGTGTTAATACAACTCCGTCAAAACCCCACCAAATGGCTGCAATACAAATTACAATTATTCCTGTAATAAAACTGCTTTTCAAGCTTTTGTCTTTCATTTTGATAATACCACTTTATCGCCGTCTTTTAAATCATATTTACTTCTTAGATTAATAGCTGAAACAACTTCTATAATTGTATTAGGATAATTTGCTCTAACAGGAATAACAAGAACTCCTTCAATTTCATTATTTATTATAACCTTGTAGCAATGTACAGTTCCAAAATTTTCTTCATCTTTTTCAAACTCTTTTATGACAAAATCTGTTTCTGTGTTTAAAAATTCACTTTTCTCTTTTGGATCAATAATGAGGTTTAAAGTTCCAAGAAATGGCTTACAGTTTAATGCTTCTTCAATTTTATCAGAATAAACACTCACATACTGTGCTCCTTCTCCAATACCTGATTCAACTATACCTTCCATACAGACAGTGCAACCCCAAATCTTTATATGATTTGTCATAATATTTTTAAACTCATTTCCTTTTCAAATAATATGCAACACCTAGCAGATTTACATGTGCATTCTCGTTTCAGTAGAGCGTGTTCTTCTGCCTTAAGCATTAAAACCCTAGAAAAATGGGCTAAAATCAAAGGTGTAACGCTATTAGGTACGAGTGATTTCACACATCCAGAATGGATTAAAGAGTTAAAAGATAATCTGGTTGAAGACGAATCCGGAGTTCTAAAAACAAGTTCAGGTTTTCCTTTCATACTACAAACAGAAATATCTTTAATATATACTCAAGGTGACAAAGGAAGAAGAGTGCACCAAGTGGTTCTAGCACCAAACTTTGAAGTTGTTGACCAAATAACAGAATACCTGAAAAAAAATGGTAGAATTGACTATGATGGCAGACCAATCTTTAAAATCTCATCAGATAAATTTGTTTATGACTTGAGAAAAATATCTCAGGATATAGAAGTCATACCTGCTCATATATGGACTCCTTGGTTTAGTATGTTTGGATCAAAGTCAGGCTTTGACTCTTTACAAGAATGTTTCAAAGATCAAGAAAAATATGTTCATGCAATAGAAACAGGAATGTCTTCTGACCCACCAATGAATTGGAGATTAAAACAATTAGACAGGATTAATATTCTCTCATTCTCAGATGCTCATAGTTTTTGGCCATGGAGACTAGGAAGAGAAGCAACAATATTTGACTTCAAAAAATTAACTTATGCAAATCTTCTAAGAGCAATCAGAACTGGCGAAGGATTAACAGGAACAGTCGAAGTTGATCCTGGATATGGGAAATATCACTTTGATGGTCATAGGAACTGCAATATAACAATGACTCCTGCAGAAGCATTGAAACACAAGAACATTTGTCCTAATTGCAAAAGAGAATTAACATTAGGTGTGGCACATAGAGTAGAAGACTTAGCAGATCGAGCAGAAGATTATCAAAGACCAAACGCAAAACCATTTCATACATTATTACCAATTTCTGAAGTTTTATCAAGCATGATAAATAAAGCAATATCTACAAAAACTGTTTGGAAAGAATACAATAAATTACTCAAACGGTTTGGATCAGAATATGAGATACTACTAAACGCACCAGAAAACAAGTTAGCAGAAGAAGTTCATCCAAAAATTGCAAACGCAATAATGCTAAACAGAGAAGGAAAACTAAAAGTCAAACCAGGATATGATGGTGTGTATGGAGAATTAATTATGAGTGATGGCGTAAATGAAAAAGAACTTTTAGCAGAAGAACAAAAACCCTCATCCTTACAAAAAGGACTAGGAGAATTTCTTTAATTTAAACTTTTGACGAATGTTTCTAATTTTTTATTATTGAAAGCTTCTTGAAATCCTTGATTAAAAGCTTCTTCAAGTAGTTCACGATTATTTGTAAGCACGCCAATCCTTAAAGGTTTCTTAGGTTTCAGGAAAATCAAATCAATATCTTGAGGCTTCTTAAAATTATTTATTTTATCAAGTCCTTCACGATATTTCTTCTTAAACTCTTTATTCATTAACCATAACAGCAAAGCAAATAGGGGCTTAAAAATAGGATAATCCTTTCCTTCAACATCAAAAGCAATGATCTTTGTAGCACCCAACTCAATAGCCTTCAAGATATTAGTGTAAACAGACGCAGAAACATGAGTATCAATATATCTTTCACCGTCAATGATGACTGGTATTTCATAAGCAACAGGCATTGCAGCGCTGGCCTTCATAGATAAGAAAATATCATCTTTCTTCTTATTAGAAAAATATTTTATTTCAGCAGTTTTATTATTTGTTGAAGCAATTAAGTATTCTGTCTTTGAACTATAAAGTTTTTTTGTATTCAAAGGAAATTTTTCCCTAGTAACATAATCAACCAAGTAATCAACATCCGCCATTTTCCAGAAACGCCAAGGATTCAGAGCTTTTCTATCACCAACAAAGTTAAACCAAATATCTTTGACTTCTTTATACTGTTTTGCAACATAGTAAGCCATTACTCCAACAGTTCCAGAAGCGGCGATGACAATGTCTGGCTCAGTTATATTATACTTTTCGATCAAAGCAAATAAGGAACCAGTAGAATAAACACACATCGAACCTCCGCCTGATAAAACAAGTGCAATTTTATCCTTCATTTTCTTGGGATAAAAAATAAGTTCTTCTTATAGTTTTCTAAAACATGCACACTAGGAAAATACATTGGCTCTGGTAAATCATCCAAATCAAACCAATCCCATTCAGTAATTTCGTCTGGTTCTAAAACTTTTGGCTCACCTTCAAAGTCATCACAAAACATGCCTATAGTTACGAAGTGAGCAAACTCATTCATATCTTCATTCACACAGATAACTTTGACAGAGTTCAACTTCATACCAGTTTCTTCCATCAGCTCGCGAGTAGCACCTTCTTCAAAAGATTCTCCATACTCCAAGCCACCACCAGGCATTGTCCAAGTACCAACCAAATTAAGTTCACTATCAGCTTTTTTTGGATCAGTATGTCTTTTGCCAAGCAATACTTTGCCATCTTTAAGAAGCATTATTCCAAAACCAACTCCGACTTTCTTGCTCATCCTAAATAACTAAGATTTTTCTTTTCACTATCTTGAGACATTTGAGAAGTTTGTTGTAACATCGTTCTAAGTTTCTGTTCAAAATCTTCTGCTTGTTTCAACAAAGGTTTGTAATCAACTTTTAAACCAAGATACTTGTCAAGAACCTCAATAACTTTTGCAGCTGCATTACTATCTGGCAATGCAGAATGTGTTTCTGCAAATATGCAAATAGGTTTGTTGTATCGTAACATCACACTAGAAG
>JADHVI010000025.1 GCA_016784125.1 Candidatus Woesearchaeota archaeon | reverse complement strand
ATTTACATACATTACAGACTTAGCAGATAATCTGCAAAGAATTTATATTAAATAGAAAAACATAAAAAAAGGTTCTAAATTAAAATTAATAGGGATAAATTAAATTTATCCCTTTCTGACCAACTCTTCAATTCTATCAAGCTTATCATTAAGCAAGTCTATGCCTTCTAATAGCTCGTTGTGCGTTGGTTCGTGTGGCATTGGTCTTTGACCAGGCCTTTCTCTATGCCGAGGTGTTGGCGGCATTTCGTGTGGTCTTGGGTGTTCATGCATTTTGTTTACCTCCATTTATTTTTCGATTTGCATCATATATGCAAGGCTTAATGTTCCCATCCAAACTGGTGCGCTGGATGGGATTATCACATTTAGTGGAATTGTACATGCGAATAACGCAAATGCAAAACCAACTGTGAAAAGCGCCGAATATATCATGCTTGTTAGCATAAATTTCACTTTGTTTTTGTTCTTCACCGGCAATGCGTGCGGTGGTATTGGGTGTTCGTGACGATCCATTTTTATTCCTCTACTACAATTTCTTTTAGAACTGTCATCTCTAATTTAGTTAAAGTCAGTACCGCATCCAAATCTTCTTGTTTCTTCAAGTTCTCTATTGCATATGTTCTAGCTAAATCCATAACTTTCGCATATTGTTCTGGTGTTCTTGCTTCTTCCAAAGCCCATTTATAGTTCAGTATTACTGCTACGTGTGCGCCTATTTCTCCTGCCTGTTTGGCATTTCTTACATATTCTTGTATACTCATTTTGTTTCCTCCACATACTCTTCTTGTTTCGAGTTTTCTATGATTATGGAACTCAACTAATTATTTAAATGTTTCGGTTTTTCTATTAAACTCGAACAAAAATATTTTTATATGAAAACTGAAATACAATGAATATGTATCAACCCGAACAAATCATTCACAAAGCATTGGCAAGCGAGATTCGAAGACAAATACTCTTATGCCTTGCAAAGAAAGAGAAATATTTATCAGAAATCTCAGCAGAGGTAAATAAGAAACCACAAACAATCGATTTTCACTTAAGCTTACTTGAAGATATTGGTTTTGTACAAAGCGATTGGAGAGAAGGCAAGAAGTATTATTCTTTAAAAGATAAGAAAATTCTAGTTTTTCTAAGAGAGAAAAAGCCCGTGCCTCACCAATTTAGACCCAGGCCACCTCACGAAATAATGATTGAAGCTTGGAAAGATATTGTTAAGAGACTTGATAAGATAGATAAAAAAATAGACGCATTAGATAAGAAAATAAAATGATAAAAAACAATGGTTTTTAAGCATACAAAAAGTAGAGGTTTTTGATTATGATGAACATACATTCGCCAGGAGGAATAGGATTAAACGCGTTTTTTATACTATGCATAGTTTTTGCCATAGTTATAATTATTGTTCCAAACATATTGGAATACATAATCGCAATATTCTTACTCATCCTAGGTATATCGGGCTTAGTTTCAGGCTTTGCAAAGAGAAGAAGACCCTTCTAGCTAGGAAAAATATTTATAGTTAGAATAAAAAGTCTAGAATATGATCTTAGAAATTAGTATTCTCATAATTGTTATTGTAATAATCTATTTAATATTTAAATTGATTAAGAAAGCTATGTTCATAGCATTAAATTCCATCGTTGGTTTATTGGCTTTGTTTGGTTTTAACGCTGTTTTTCATACAGATATAGTTATTAATGTTTGGAGCGTGTTAATTACAGGTATTGGTGGCGCTATCGGGTTTTTCATAGTAATTATTCTACACTTTCTTCAGATAGCATTTTAGAAGGCACTTCGTCTTTCATCTTGTTTATCCAATCATAGACGCAGTTTATAGCCACTAATTCTCCATCAGCCCTATCTGGATGAAAACAATAGTTCTTTAGTCTAAATTCGCATGTCATTGAAATCACCTCTAATCAATTTGTTAATGTTAATAGTTAGTATTTCAGTATACTAATATGTATAATAGTATAACTTATATATAAACCTTTCTATAATTCCAGTGTAAAATTTAAATAGTAGTTATCTTTACTCTCAAATATGAAAATTTTAAGCATATTCACAATTGTCTTCGTGATATTTGCAGCTGTAGGATTCTTAACACTATGGAATGATGGAACCATTACTGGATATGTAACCAAAGCAAAGGATACAAATCAAAATGCAGTCGATAAAGTTGACGACATTACCAATTCCGATGTTGCTTTAAAAGCAAAGGATTTAGTTGCTAATCTTTTACAAAAAAAAACTAATATTGTTGATAGCTTAGAAGCATTAGAAGAAAAGATAGAAGACCAAAAATATGTGGATTCTGCAGCACTAATAGTTGATATTGATAAGAAAATTGCAGAATTGGATGATCCTGAGATATCAGAGATGTGGAGCGATATGAATGGTTGTCTCTGTTCTGCCTGTGGCGAAAATAAATATTCTGAATTAATCGATCTGATCAATGAAAACTAATTTGTCGATAATAATTTCTTTCTCCCCATTGTAATCCATTACTTGTCCTATTAAGTCCACAAACAAACCTTCTTGAATTTCAACACTTTCAAAGATTACTGTATTGACAAGCTCTTTCTTTGATATAGTAATTAATGTTAGGTTACCTTTGTTTGTAACTTTCTCAACAAAACCTCTAATTCTTACAACCCCATCATCCAGCTCAGAGATGTTTGATTCCTCCAGTTCAGTTGTTTGTAAAATAAAGAATAATACTATTACACCAATAATTGAACATATTAGAGCTAATTTAAGAAGTGAAGAATCTTTCATACAAAAAATTTTGATTTAATGGTTAATAATAATTAATAAGAAAATTCTGAAAGATTTCCGAGTTATCTTATCTCAAATTTATCAACTAATTCCCACTGATCAATAGGACCATTTGTGTTGTATAGGAATAAGTCAGATGCTGTAAAACTAAAATCTCTGTGTATTGGCGAAACTATAATTTCAGCTTTTTGCTCTTGAGGAATATTCCCATATAATATACTCATATGAAGATTAAAGTCTTCAGACCTATGAAAATAATCATTAGCAATAGAATTTGCACGAAACAAATCCTTAGTAGGAAGTAGAAATAAAAACACACTCTGAAACGGGTTCTGCTCCATAGAATATCCAATACCAGATGTTACAGGCTCTAAAGGATGTCTAATATTCCTCGCAATAGAATAAGTCTTCTCAATTGCTTCTTTTTCAGGAACCTCTAATCTGCCAACAAGTGTAATATGTGGCTCAAAAGGAGGTGTGTCGTACTCAACACTGAGTTCGTTGATCTGATCTGTAAGTTGTTGTTTTAACTTCCCATGTGGCATTAACCAAATGGAAAACCCAGTTGAGATCAAATTTGTGTTGTCATTCATACATGTAGAAATGATGATTACTTTTTAAACTTAATTATTGATTTCCGTCACATTTATATAGGACCACATGTTTAATAACTATATGAAAAAGAGGGAATTTGATTTCAAAACTACTAAGGATCTTAAGGTTTCTAAGAGAATAGTCGACCAAGTCATTGGACAAGAAGATGCTGTAAATGTAGTTAAGAAAGCTGCTGCTCAACGAAGGCACGTCCTTTTAATTGGAGAACCTGGAACTGGAAAGAGCATGCTCGGATTAGCACTTGCAGAGCTCTTGCCAAAAGAAAAACTTGTAGATATACTTGCATTCCCAAATCCTAACGATGAAAACCAGCCTTTGATTAGAACTGTACCTGCGAGCAAAGGTAGAGAAATGGTTTCTAAAGCCAGGATGCAGAGTGTCGGTGGTTTTAAAAATTCCAATATAATCTTATTATTATTTGCTTTACTAATTGGTTTTTTACCATACTGGTGGTGGAAGTCAGGAAATATACCCGATGTTATTTATGCAGCGTTCATTATTTCTGGTATAATAATAATATTTGGCGTTGTACTGGCCATAAGTCTCACTAAGAGGATGGATGTCAAAAAGAAAGGCGCGCCAAAAATCATAGTTGATAATTATAAGAAGAAACAAGCACCTTTCTTCGATGCCACAGGTGCACATGCAGGTGCTTTGCTAGGCGATGTTCTTCATGACCCATTCCAAAGCGGCGGTTTAGGAACACCTGCTCATGAGAGAATAGTTGCAGGAATGATTCACAAAGCCCATATGGGCGTATTATTCGTAGATGAAATTGCCACTTTACAACCAGGAACACAGCAAGAGTTACTAACATCATTACAAGAAGGTAAATATGCTATAACCGGACAATCAGAGCGTTCAGCAGGGGCAATGGTTAGAACTGAGCCTGTTCCTTGTAGATTCATATTGATTGCAGCTGGAAACGTCGAAACTGTTAGAAATATGCATCCAGCTTTGAGATCAAGAATTAGAGGATATGGATATGAAGTATTCATGAAAGATACAATTAAAGACACTCCTGAAAACAAGGAACGAATAGCACAATTTGTTGCACAAGAAGTTCTAAAAGATAAAAAGATCCCTCATTTTTCTAGAGAAGCTGTTTTGTACATTGTTGAAGAAGCAAGGAGAAAAGCTAATAGAAAAGATCATTTGACTTTGAGATTCAGAGAACTTGGTGGATTGATTAGGGCTGCTGGAGACACCGCAGTAGATGAAAAAGCAAAAATTGTCGAAAGAAAACATATTATCAAAGCAAAGACTATAGCCAAATCATTAGAACATCAAATGGCTGACCAGATTATCGCACGAAGAAAAGAGTATGAAGTAATCGTTGTTAAGGGTAAAAGAGTTGGTAGAGTAAATGGTTTGGCAGTCATGGGTTCTGGTACAAGCTATTCTGGTATTATTCTACCTATTGAATCAGAGGTTACACCTGGCGGAAAAGAATCAGAGATAATTGCAACTGGTAAGCTTGGAGAGATTGCAAAAGAAGCTGTAAAGAATGTTTCTGCCATCATAAAGAAATTCTTCGGAGAAGATATCAAAGAGACATACGACATTTACGTTCAGTTCTTACAAACATATGAAGGTGTTGAAGGAGATTCTGCGTCAATTGCAGTTGCAACTACGATTATATCTGCTTTAAAAGATGTTCCTATTAAACAGAATTACGCTATGACAGGTTCATTATCTGTTAGAGGAGAAGTTCTCCCTATCGGTGGTGCTTCTTCAAAGATTGAAGCAGCTATTGATGCTGGAATAGAAAATGTTTTGGTTCCAAGATCTAACCTTCAAGATATTGTTATTGATGATGATAGAATCAAACAAATTAAAATTATTCCAGTTGATACAATTTTTGACGTTTTAAAAACAGCTCTTGATTGGAAAGGAAAAGAAAAAATCTTTGAAAAAATAAGAAAAGCAAGTCAGAAGAAATTTTAAATTAATCTGAATGAGTTAATCATGTTATTGATTTCTTCTAAGTTATTGTCTGAGTAGTCTTTTAAGGAAACGTATCCTAATGTATATGCTTTACCATCCTTTACAAAAGAGAAGCCTTCTGATTTGAATCTTCCATATGCTGTTCCAAAGTATGAAATTGTGTAATAAGCAGGTTCACCATAAAACTCTACGCTGGTCTTTGTGACTTGGTTGTAATCAGTGTACATTTGTTGTGCCATAACTTCTGAAGCTGCTTCAAGTTTTGATAAGGTATTATACTGACTATTCATGTCTCCTGATGCAACTACGAACATTGTAGAGCTAAAAGGATTTGATGGATCCGCATCTGAAGTGAAAGTCACAGTGTCTGTATTATCCATTAAACCTGTATCCTGCCCTGTTATTGATAGTTTACCCCAATCTTCTGGATATTGTACTTTAAAATCATCTGTAGAAAATGTTTTGTAACCGTCTATTTCATACGCAGTGGTTGTAGTTGTTGTTGTAGTTAAAGTTGTTGTATCTAGTGTTGATGTGGAAGTTGCCCAATCAAAGTTAAAATTTGGTAGATCTCCTGCGTCATATATATAGAAATAAGCAAAGTTTATTAGTAAAAGTAACACGATTAAAGTTATGATGATTAAAGTTGCCCCCGATCTTTGTTGTTGGTTCATATTTAGTCCCTTATGAATTGGAAAGTAATCCACATATATAAAGATTTCTCGAATCAACTACTCAAAAGTAACTATATATTGGAAGATTTCCATAGAAGTTCAAAATATTTCTTGTAAGTTGCTGCTAAACTAGGATTCATCAATCTTGTCGTCAATGGTTCTCTCTCCCAATCAGTCATTAAAACTTCATCACCACAGATACAAGTTGTAACTAAGCTATCAAAATCGTGTGACAAATGCTTTGCTTCTGTGAATTCCAAACCATTTAGATATTTTATACGGTCTCTGGCATCAAAATTGTATATGTGTTTCATAACAATTCCTTTTTCTATGCGCATCTTATGAAAATGTGGGATGAAGAACTTCATCTTTTCAGGTGCAATTCTGGGAATACCATATACAAATATTGGTTGGTTGTATAGTAAAAAATTACCTAATAAATTTGTGAAGGCTTTAAGACCTTCGTGAACTTCAGTCTTATTTTGTTGTTCATTCAATTTCTTGAGAAGTTCTAAGCGTGGCATTATCTCTTTTAATCTTCTCTCTTTTTCTTGTAATAGATTCTCAAGATAAGATGGTTCAGACGCTTTGTAGTAAGTGCTATTTTCGCTTGATATAAAAGAAACCAAACCTTTATTCTTCAATCTTTCAAGCGAATCATACATGTTAGTTCTTTCAATCTTAGCTTTCTTCGCAATTTTACCAACAGTAGTTAAACCAGTTTCTAGTAATGCTAGATACGCCTTGGACTCGTTCTTTGACAGCCCTATATCTTCTAATATTTCATACACATTCATTCTAGAAATTTTTGTATTAAAAGCTTTCTTCAAGCAAGGACAGAATTATTCCGGGTAAACATGAAGATTTTCCGGGATTCTTTCAAGAATATTAAAGAAACTGTGAGTTAACAAAATAATGAGGTGTTACAATAGAACTTTCTAGCAGGGTTAAAGAATTAGAAAACGAAAATTATAGATTGAAGAATCCTGGGAAGAAATATGATTATGATATTGGAATTATTGGCGCTGGAGAATTAGGTGGAAATTTATATTTAGAATTAAATAAAATAAAATCATATGAAACGAGTTCTAGAATTAATCTATCTTTATTCGGAAGAACAGAAGAAAAACCAATTATTTGGCAGGAAATGAGTGGAGAACAACAATCTAAGACTTACGGTTACAAACAACTACCTGACTTTTTGGATAGAATGGATGTGTTGATTTTTACTGCTTCAAAAGGTAATAAGCATGACTTAGAGCAAAACACTAGAAAAAATCTTGGCCTTATTAGAAACTTGGCAAGACGTTTAGATGATTTTCATGGATTAGTTGTAATTGCATCAAACCAGACAGATACGCTTTGCTATGAACTGGCTAAAAGATCGAAAATGAATCCTTTGAAGATTGTTGGCGTTAACGGGTTAGAAACAGAGCGCTACAGAATTGCATTACAGAAACATTTTTGGTATGAAAAACCAATGATTCAAGCATATACTGCAGGATTTCATCATGATTCTGTAATGTTGACAAGTAAAACTTTAATTAACGATTTGCCTTTACAAGAATTAATTTCTGAAGAAGACATTGCAAGAATTAACTATATGAGAAAAGATATGGCTAGAAATGCTGTTCAACAAATTGGAACTACGACTCCAATCACAGTTTCTACAATCAAAAACTTGGTTTTAGCAATTATTGATGAGGAAAGAGAAGAAACCGTTTCAAC
>JADHVI010000024.1 GCA_016784125.1 Candidatus Woesearchaeota archaeon | reverse complement strand
GGTTTGGATGGGAACATTAAGCCTTGCATATATGATGCAAATCGAAAAATAAATGGAGGTAAACAAAATGCATGAACACCCAAGACCACACGAAATGCCGCCAACACCTCGGCATAGAGAAGAGCATGGTAGAAGACCAATGCCACACGAACCAACGCACAACGAGCTATTAGAAGGCATAGACTTGCTTAATGACAAGCTTGATAGAATCGAAGAGTTGGTCAGAAAGGGATAAATTTAATTTATCCCTATTAATTTTAATTTAGAACCTTTTTTTATGTTTTTCTATTTAATATAAATTCTTTGCAGATTATCTGCTAAGTCTGTAATGTATGTAAATATTGTTTTATCTTGAATGCCACATTTGAATTTGACGTTGTCGGGCGTTATATGAAATTTAGATCCTACTTCTCGATTGATAGTTTGTTCATACTCCCATAATGACATAAGTATATCAAATCCAACTAAACTTGCAATTGTGCTAGGAAAATCGGGATCTATATTTATTTGTTTATTTGCTGAATTATCATCGGATAGTTCGGCTAAGTTTTTCCCTTCAATAAACTCTTGTCCTAATGAACAAACAATATTTTCACTTCTCCAATAATCAGTTCTTCCTGGAGGTACAATGATTGGTACAACTTCATATGAAACACCTTCAACAATTGTAGGTCTAATTATTGTTGGTTGACTAGCAATGGCTACAAGTGTATCTTGTCTATATTGTTCAATGATTCTAAATGTTTGTTCTAAACCAATTTGATTAGACAGAATTGTATAGGCTTTTAGAACACTATTTTTAAATCGATAAACTATAGAGTCAACTCCGTTTCTATCGATGAGTTTTAAGTCGACATCATTAATTTCTTGAATATTCATTAAATTTAGAAATTACAAATTATTTAAGTACTTATAGAAAAAAATTCTCACCTCTTTTCCCAGGACGACCTCTTTTTCTCGGGTTAATAAGCATCATTGATGCGCTCTTCAGTGCATTCAACCAATATTTCGTTAGATGCTTCGTCAAATATAACTTCCATGCTGATAAGGAACATCAACATCATCGTCTTACCTTCATATTCTAATTCAAACTCTATTTTTCGACTTATTTCCATTTTGTTGTCGATGATTGTTGGAAGTGGGGGTAAATGTTCCATTTTAATATAACATATATTGGTATACTTAATAGTATATTGGTATATCTAATATATAAATATTTCGATTATGCTCAAAAAAAGCAGAAAATTATAGTTAATGAATACTTTTTTTGGCATACAAAAAATTCTTTTCAAAATTTTTTCTTATTTTAAGAAAATAAAGAAAAAAATTAAGAAATAGAATTAATAGCTTCCTTAGCATACTTGCCAGACAATAGAGCGTTATCATAAGCAAATATATAATCGCCCCATAAGAAAGCATCTTCAGATAAAGATTTCAATTCTAAAGCTTCGTTAAGATACTTTTCAGCCTCAACAATGTTAGATTTCAAAGCAGTTAAATCTTCATCCTTGATAAGAGTTTCAGGTCTCTCCCTGATATTCTCCTTTTTAATGGCTAATTCAGTTATGGATTCATAGTCCTTCTTAATCTCAGCCCTAACCCTGTCCATCTTCTTCTCAGTGGCTGCCTCATTCTCTTCCAGGATTTTTATTTCAGCTTTAGCGTTATTACATCTTTCAATGCAAGACTCGCTTTTACAAGTGTCAGGACAAATAAGTTTAGGTTTTTCCTTTGCAACCCTTATTATTTCCTTACACTTATAACCAACTAAACAACCCTTATCCTTTACAGGGGCTATCCTACCATTTTTGCAAAAATCATCAGCTGGGAAAGGTATAGAAGAACATTTTTTGATTTCAGATGTGATTTGCTGAGATTTTATTGCTTTATAGACAACTCTGTCATCTTCATCTTCAATTATTGTAACTGAATCTTCAGTTTCGTTTTTTTCATCATCTTCGTCAGCATCATCTGTTTCCTCATCAGCTTTTAAACATACTCCTTCACTACATCCATCAGCACAATTATATACTGCAGATTTCATAACATCGCCCTGACAATAGTATTCTCTTAAACTTGTTTCCCAATTCTTTAGAACATTTACATTTTGAGGAACATCTTTGGTACAAATATCTGATAAAATTGTGTACCCATTTGATGTAGTTCCTTTCTCACTCAGTACTTGGCCTTCATCACTATCAGAACATTTAGATGATTCTTCCTCTTCCTCTTCTTCAGTTTCAGTCATATCTGCAAATTCTTCATAATCGGATAAAATTTGGGAAGGAGATCGTTCATAATTGTACATTTCTAATTCATCAATTTTACCATCTTTCCAAGACATTCCAGGCCAGTAATTATTTCCAACTCTGAAAGTGAAACAATCTTCACCACCAAAAAATTCCTTTGAATCTTTGAGTTCACCATCAATATACAATTTTGAAGTTCCTGATGGAGAACCTTTCCAAGTCATTACAATGAAATGCCAATCTGTTCCAAGCCAAGTATTAGGTTCATCATTTGGTCTATCTCTTTCATCAAATTTATAATATGGCTCATCTCTTATAAGTCCAACTCTTCCTTTTATAGCCTTATATCCATTCGTAGAACCCTTATCGTAGTACATAACATATTTACTATCGTCCGTATGCCAAACAACTGCATCAGAACCAAATTCATCAAATTTGATCCAACTCTGAACAGTTCCTTCTTCTTCGTTGAAATTATCTTCACATATATATTGGTAATATTCTTTAGATTTTACATGTGCTAATGATTTACCAGAAACAGCATCTTCAGAATAAATTGGTGTACCAGACTGAGTTGAAGGTTCTTCGCCATCAGTTGAAGTCATTGTTCCATCAAATGTTAACTTGAAAGTCATCATTTCATCAATAGGTTCAGTTTCGCATTCTCCGCAAGTATCTCCATGACCTAAATGCCCGCTTAGTGCGGATTGAGGTATTGTTTTTGTTTGTTCGGCTGGAGTTCCAGGTTGATGACAAACTGTTACTGGATCCATTCCGCCGCAATCTTCAGAACTATTTGTGTTGTTTTTCTTGTCATTATTCTTAGCAACATTAGCAGTAATTGGCATTAAGGCTTTAGGTTTTGCAGGTAATGAATGACTAGAAACAGTTAAGCATTTGTCTGCACAAGATTTAGAATCATCTTTAGATAAGCATTCTTTGAAGCAAAGTAAATCCTTTGTTTTGTCAATTTTAAGTTTTGCTTCTTCAATTAAGAAGTCTGCTTCTTTCATAGCAGTAATAGCTTTAGTTTTTTCGTCAAGATTCAATCCTTCATTTTCTTTAATTTCATTGATTTTTTTATTTACAGCGTTAGAATTTGTGTATCCTTCTTTCTTATTATATTCTTCTTTTATACTCTCTTTTTCTTGTTGTATATAAGAATCAATCTTTTCTGTTTCTTTCTTAGAAGAATCTACAAAGTCCTTGAGTTGTTCCTTTTCTTTTTTATCAAGTTTATCATTAGGTTTTTCTCTAATGTCATATTCTAGTTGTAAAACTTTTTCCTTATGTTCTTTCAGTTGTTTTTCAATATGCAAAACATCCTTTAAGTCAGAATTAACATCATTTCTTTGTTTAATTATCTCAACATTAGTACGAACTCTCGACAAAGCATTTTCATGAGCTCGCTTAGCTTTATCCATTCCACGCATATTTCCTTCTTTTGACATAATCTTGATTTCTACAAGTCTTTTATTTGCGAGATCCATTGCTTTTTCAGCTTTTTTTTCAGAATTAAAAGTGAAAGCTAACCCAATATCTTCAAATGTTCTTTTGATACCATAAAACGCACTGTCAGGAGTAATCTTAATGTTTTTTTCCAATTCAATTTGATCTGGAGATAAATCGTCCAAAATCTTTGACTCATCAAGGATTGAAATTTCCTCTGAAGCAGAAACAATAGTTATTGCTAGTAAAAAAATTAAGTATAGTAAGAATATATTTTTGTACATTAAAACACCTCAATTATCTTTTTATTGTCTTTAATAATTATGTTATAAAAATGTTTCTAAGAATAACTGTTTTTTCAAAACCCAAACCTTTATATATCTCCTCTCTTTTCTATTTATAAAGTTTGCGTAGTTCTCAGACGACAATTGCGTATTTAGGGGGTGTTTTGTTGAATTTTGTGAAGAAGTGTCCAGAATGTGGCGGTATCAACTTATTCTATTATCAAGAACGTGGCGAAGTAATATGTAAAGATTGTGGTCTTGTCGTCGAAGAAAAGATGGTTGACTTCGATCAGGAATGGAGAGAATTTGATTCTGAAGCCGCTGATAGAAAAAGAAGAACTGGGGCGCCGATGAGTTACACTCAATTCGACAGAGGACTAGGAACTGACGTTGGACGAAAAGCAGACTTATATGGTTTAGATCACAAAGGAAAAAATAAATATTTCAGATTAAGAAAATGGCAACAAAGAATAAGTACAGCTATTGAAAGAAATTTAAAACTTGCATTATCAGAATTAAAGAGAGTTTCCTCATACTTAAAACTTCCAGGTTCAGTTGAAGAGGAAGCTTCAAGAATATACACCTTAGCAGTTCAAAAAGGATTGGTGAGAGGTAGAAGCATGGAATCCGTTGTTGCAGGTGCATTATATGCTGCTTGTAGGCGACATGATGTGCCAAGAACATTGGATGAATTATCAGAAGCTTCTGGAATTGAAAAGAAAGAAATCGGTCGAACATACAGATTTATTACAAGAGAACTCGGTATTAAAATACTACCTAGCAATCCTGCAGATTATATTGCAAGATTTTCCACTTCTTTAAAACTTAGTCCTGAAACTCAGACAAAGAGCGTTGAAATAATTGAAAGCGCACAGAATGTTGAGCTAACTTCCGGCAGAGGACCCACTGGGATTGCTGCAGCTGCTCTTTACGTGGCAGCGTTAATCAACGGAGAAAAGCGAACTCAAAGAGAAGTTGCTGATGTAGCAGGTGTTACAGAAGTAACTATCAGGAACCGGTACAAAGAACTTCTAGAAAAACTTGACCTTGAAAAAGAGGTTAAAAAAATTAAAAAGAAGAAAGAATAAATCTTTTTTTTATGTATATATTCTTAGAAAAATAAAGAAAAAAAATTAAAAAAATTAAAAAATTAAGCGAATACTGCTTTAACTTTCTTTGACCAGATCAAGTAACCGCCGATTAATCCATGGATTATCAAGCTAGCAATTTCACTGAAGTTTCCACCTGCTATACTAACAATAGCGCCAACGAAACCTATTATTGCAAATACTATAGCAATTATCCAAGCCCATTTCTGACCTTTCCACAAGCCTAGAGCAATGAATATGTCTAGTATACCTAGTGCGATCATAATTATTCCGGCCAATATTATCAAACCAGAAAACATCGCAAATAGTGGCATAATGCTTGCCATTACACTTGCACCGAATATCATTGCCAATCCGCCGATTATAAAAAGTACTGCTGCAATCCAGTAGAGTACAGAAATAACTTTCACCCAAACTGGAATATCTTTTGTCATTTTATCATACCTCCGTATGTATTTACTCTTTTTCTGGAGTTATTACTATTTATATCTTTTGGTGAAAGACTAATACAAAAACCAAAAAGTATTTAACTTTATGATTCAGGGTTTTATCATGGTGAGAAAAAAGGTTATTCTAGTCATCAGAGACGGTTGGGGCTATAGAAAAAGTAAGGATCATAATGCAATCGCTAATACTTCTACTCCCAATACTGATAAGTTAATGAAGAAGTATCCTAACACCTTATTACAAGCTTCCGGAGAACCTGTTGGTTTGCCAAAAGGATTTGAAGGCAACAGTGAAGTTGGACATATGACAATCGGTTCAGGAAGGAATGCAAAACAATCTTTGGCAAGGATTAATCATGCGATAAGAGATGGTTCTTTTTTCAAAAAAAAGGAATTTTTGAATGCTATTAATAATTGTAAAAAACATGGGACAAAATTACATTTAGTTGGTTTAGTACAAACCGAAGGTGTTCATAGTCATATAGCCCATTTGTTTGCTTTACTTGATCTTTGTAAGAAAAAGAATTTCACGGATGTTCTTGTACATGTAATAACTGATGGAAGAGATGCTCCTGTTACTGAAAGCAGAAAACATGTAAAGGATTTGTTGAAAAAATTGGATTTGCTTGGCTTTGGTAAAGTCGCGACTATTAATGGTCGTTATTTTGCGATGGACAGAGATAAACGTTGGGATAGAACAAAGAAAGCTTATAATGCAATTATATTAGGTAAATCTGAAAAGAAACCTTTTATGGACATAAGAGTGCAGTTGATTAATTGTCACAAAAATCACGAATACGATGAGTTTATTGTTCCACGTGTTGCAAATTGGTATAAAGGTGTTAAACCTCATGATTCAATTATTTTCTATAATTTCAGAACTGATCGGCCTCGGCAATTCACAAAAGCTGTTGTTGAAAAGAATTTTATTGGTTGGAAAAGAAAACCTATTAACATTTTCTATGTTGGTATGATGGATTATTATAGGCCAATGAGCGCGCATTATGCTTTTGAAGAATTAGTGTTGAAACGTTTACTAGGAGAAGTAATATCTGAGAACGGTTTCAAACAATTTAGGATTAGTGAAACCGAGAAATACGCTCATATAACTTTTTTCTTTAATGGACAGATTGAAAAGCCGTTCAAATGTGAAGATAGATTATTGATACATTCACCAAATGTTGCAACTTATGATCAGAGTCCTGATATGAGTATATACAAGATCTCTAAGGAGTTGGTCAAAGCTATTAAGACAGAGAAATATGATTTTCTAGTCACGAATTTGGTAAATGGAGACATGGTAGGACATACAGGCATTGTGCCTGCAATCAAAAAAGCCGTTAAAGCAGTAGATGATGTGCTTGGAAAAGTAGTTGAAGCTGGTTTGGAACATGACTACAGTATTTTAGTCTGTGCAGATCACGGAAATGCTGAGGATCAAACAAAAGCATGGCGAACAAGCCATACAACTAACCCAGTTCCTTTTGTTCTAATCTCTAACGATGCGAAGTTGCAGAAATGCAAATTGAAAAAAGGCGGATTGAGTGACATTGCGCCAACGACTTTGAAGTTGCTTGGCTTGAAGAAACCTAAAGAGATGACAGGGAAGAGTTTAATATGATCAAAGTTCTAATTTTTGATTTTGATGGAGTTATTATTAATGAGTATCAGAAAGACTATGAAGCATATCTAAACATTTATCCTGATTTAACTCACGAACATTACAAAGATCTATTCGAAGGTAATTTTCGCTCAAAAGCAGACACCTTGTTAGGCGAGGGAAATAGTGGTAACGCAGAAAAAGAATATGGTCTGCATGTCAGTACTGTCAAGATTAAAGAAAGCGTCAAATCAATTTTAAGAAATTTTTCGAAAGACTATACAATAGGAGTTATTAGTTCTGCAGTTGAAAAAACTTTGAATGATTGTATTGATAATAATGACTTCAAGGGATTTTCTTTCATTTACGGCTTTGAAACCAACAGATTGAAAACAGAGAAGTTCAAAATGGTTTTTGAGAAATTTAATGTTAAGCCAGAAGAATGCTTGTATATTACAGACACAGCAGGAGATGTTCGTGAGGCAAGAAAGGTTGGAGTAAAAAGCATTGCACTTGATTGTGGATATCATGAGCGCTGGAGATTAGAAAAAGCAAAGCCTATGAAAATAATCTCTTCTTTTGAAGAGTTACCTTCTTCTCTTCCTTAGAATATATTTGTCAGCTTGCAACATACTTTTCTTAGTTTCTTTCCATTTATGCCTTTCTACAATTCCCTGTACTATCAAACCTAGGCCTGCCAGTGCCCAGAAGAAGTCACTATTGATATGAGCAATTCTAAAGACGTTAAGAAAAGCGAACAAAGCAATTATTATACCAACTATGATGAATGTTTCGTATTGCCATACTTTATTGTA
>JADHVI010000007.1 GCA_016784125.1 Candidatus Woesearchaeota archaeon | reverse complement strand
AGTTAAGAATGCAATTCTGGGCGGAGGAGACGTTGCGTTCCCATTAATATTTGCAGGTGTAGTAATGGAAACATTAATCAGACAAGGATTGAGTTTGCAAATCGCATTTTTACAAACTTGCATCGTGGCAGTATTTGCAACCATTGCAATATTTTCATTATTCGTATTTGCAAAGAAAGAGAAATTTTATCCTGCCATGCCCACTATAACTATTGGTTGTTTGATTGGTTATGCAATAATTCTTCTTTTATGAGCATAAGCAAATCTCAGTACAAATACTAATATGTTAATTATTATGAAAAATATTATGGCTGCGATAATAGTTGCCAAGTTTATTAGTATTCCGCCGTAAATTAGCACTATTGAGGTATAGGCTATCAAGTTTACAGTAAGATGTGAAGTGAAATGAAAAGCTATGAATTTAGGCCATAAATGTGAAAAGTCCATTACAAACATAAATATTCCTTCTAACAAGACTATAAGCACTAGTAGGCTTGCTGCAAAAGCATATGAATTTGGTTGTAAGAATGATAATTCTCCTCTAATCGATAAAAATCTGAAAAGATCCATTGAAATAAATATCAATACTAAACTGTTAGCTGTTGCAGTATTCCAACCAGTTTCTTCTTTGGAGTGTCTTGAATAATAACACTCCATTACAATAATAGTTAGTATTACAGGTATTATTATCCAAACCATGTCTCCATGTCTAAATGGTTGGCTGAGCAAATCAAAGAATCTCACAGCTATTTCTCCCGCGTTATGCTGCAAATATCCTGCAATTGATTCTAACATCAAAAAAGACTTTAGAAACTAGATATTTAAATTTTGCTAGAAAGCATCTAATTTTCGTTGTTTCAAAGAAGAAGCATATGAAACAGGGTTAACAACCAATCCATCTTTGGCAGCTATAACTTGAGTATTACTAATTTTTTTCTGTATTTCTCGAGCCTCATATATTGGATCCGCGTCTAGCATCTTTATGCCAAAATGTGTGAGAATAGCGAGTTTTGGCTTTGCTTTCTCGAGAAATTTAACTACATCTTCAGAGTTCAAATGACCTTTCTGAGTAAGTCCCAATGGATATTTACAATTAATGATAATAACATCTGCATCTTGATGATCTTCAACTAATTCTTTGCAGTAATCCGTATCTGAGACGTATGAAACTACAAAGTTCTCTGTGTAGAACTTAAAACCGATTGATGTATCTGTGTGTTTGGCGTTAGTGGCTATTATATTAACATCATTGATTCCTATCTTCATTCCAGGTTTTAAAGCTATAAATCTTTCAACAAGTCCTTTATGATATTTAGACACAGAAGGGTTCTCATTTACAGAACCGTGTAAGGTTTCTTCATCACAAGCCAAAACTCCTCTTTTATCAATCCCTGAGTAAGTCATAGCTGATATCAATGAATTCAGACCAGCTGCGTGATTCAAATGATTATGAGAAACTAAAATTGCTGTTGTCTCTCTAGGATTCACATCATACTGCTTCGCCCTTACTACTGCTCCTGGACCTGGATCAATATGAAACTGGTTGTCTCCAAATCGCAGTACTATTCCACCAGAAGCTCTAACTTGTTTTCCGACGACTATAGAATCGCCTCCAGTACCCAGAAATATTATGGCATTCTTCAAAACTATCCCCCAATAGTAAATATATTCTAAGAAGTTAATAAAATTTTCGGAAATCAAAGGAAAAACATTATGATATTAAATGAAATAGTTTTCAGGAACTAAAAAATAAAAACAGAAAGCTTTATTAAATTACATGAGCTCAGGCAAACTATGGATAATGAAATCACAATAGAGCCAATATCTTCAATCACGACAAGTCTATGGACATTTAGAGTTCTGACAGCGGCTGTTAAATTGAATGTGTTTAATGTTGTGGAACAAATTCAAGATGTAAAAAAAATTTCAGATGAACTTAAATTAGAATTAGATCCTCTTGAAAGATTATTGAATACTCTTGTCGCAATGGAGTTACTTGAGAAAAAAGCGAATTTGTATTTTAATAAACCAATATCCTCAAAATTCCTGGTAAAATCATCCAATGCGTATTATGGAGATTTCATTCTCATGAATGAAGAATCAGATAATTCGACTAAAGCATTAGACGAAGTAATTAAAACTGGTTTGCCTGATACTGGTGATAATAGAAAAGAATTGGCTAGAGTAGGATTTACAAGAGCAATGCATAATAATGCTCAAGCGCCTGCAAGAGTTTTATCTAAACTGATTGATTTTAATGATAAAAATCATTTGCTTGATATTGGTGGCGGTTCAGGTGCATTTTCGATAATTTTAACAAACAAGTTTGAAAATCTCAAAGCAACTGTGATTGAACAACCAGCTGTTTGTATAACAACCTTAGAATATGTAAAAAGAGAAGGGAATTTAGATAAAATAGAAACTTTAGAGGGTGATTATTTTAAAGTTGAATTTCCCAGTCATGATATCGCTTTATTTGGACAAATCCTTCACAGTAATTCTGTGGAACAAAATAATCTTTTACTAAAAAAAGTTTATGAAAAACTAGAAGAAAACGGTCTTGTTATCATAACAGAATTCTTATTAAACGAAGATAAAACAGGCCCATTATTCCCTACTTTGTTTAGTTTGAACATGCTAAAGCAAACCAAAGGTGGAAGATCATATACTTTTTCTGAAATAAAAACTTGGTTAGAAAATATTGGTTTTAAAAATATTGAAAAGCAACACTTAGTCGGACCTCATACAGTAATTATCGCGCATAAATAAATATTATTCTGAAAACATTTAAAAAGCCGATTTCGTTCGCTTTTATTGCTAGACTGGGTGGTTCGCCCTCACCTGTAACTGCAAATGGGATGCACGGCAGAGTTGAAGCCTGAAGGGCGGCGTTGCTTGAGCCAGAAGTCCTGGCTGGACTGTCGACGTCTTGTCCTCTAAGATCGTGGTTTTTATGAACTGAGTCAGATCAGGAATGAAGCAGCTCTAAGTTTTAATCGCGGTGCCTAGAGGGTTGCAGGGCTGAGGAAAGGTTAGGGTCGCTTGTGACTTTATGTTTTCGTCCACCTTCAGGCGTGCACTTTAATTTAAGGCGAACATTATGAGTCTATTACCAAATTGTCCAAAATGTGATACGGGAACATTACTGCCATTCTCTTTTAAGACAGATGTCTTTGAGCTGTGGAAATGTAGTTCTTGCGGATATAAAGTAGAAAAGAGATAACAATGGATTTACTAGTTGAAATCTTATCAAGAGTTTTTAGCTTAATTCTAATAGTTGTGGTTATTTGGATAATCTACGTTCTTGCGAAGCGAAAAGCAAGAAAGTATCATGAAGAATTAAAGAAGTAAAAAGCATTCTTATTCTATTACTATGGCGGGTTTTCCCGGGTTAGCGTTTTTTGCCTTTGCTTGTTTAGAACCATCTGCTACTTCGATATGAACAGTGCAAGAAAATTCTGTTTCTAGTTTAGATTTAAGTTCTTTTAAACTTTTAACTTCTGTTTCTTGATCTAAAACTTCTTTAGGCATTTTCGAAGTATCTTTTACAAGCGCAGGCACCATCTTGGAGATGTCTTGTCCATGTTTCTTCAATTCTTTTTCTCCCATTACTATGCCAAACAAAGCTTTTATATCCCTTGTTTTTTCAATTTCTTCTTTTAATATTTTAAAGAAATTATATTTCCATTTATTTGAAACTATCAAAGTTATTTTTTTTGGTTTCTTAATTCCTATTAGCGCTATTACTTTTGAAATATCACTAGTTGTATTATGAGCAAATTCTTCGTACGCCTCTGCTTTAGCATCAATCTTTTTCATATCATAAGAGGGCCATTTTTCTTTGCTGCAAAAATCTTTGTGTCCTAATTTCATCCACATTTCTTCAGATATGTGTGGTGTAAATGGACAAATTAATAGAACTAATTTTTCTACTACTTCAAAGTATATTTCTTTGTGGACTTTTTCTTCTGTGTATGAGTTTATTTCATTAACTAACTCCATCATTTTCCCTATTGCTAAACTAAGTTTGAATTCTTCCATGTACTCTGTTACAATCTTTATGGTGCTGTGAAGCTTTGATATCAAATGTTTATCTTTGTTATTCTTATCTTTCCTATATTCAACAGTTGGTTCTAATAGTTTGTACACTCTTTTCAAGAATCGGTAGCTGCCAGCAACGCCTTTGTCTGACCATTCAAGTTCTTTTTCAGGCAGAGCAGTGAATAACATGAATAAACGCGCTGTATCAGGTCCATATTCGCCTATTATTTCTCCAGGGTCAACTACGTTGCCGACGCTTTTGCTCATCTTAATTCCATCTTTTAATACCATTCCTTGACATAGCAATCTCTGAAATGGCTCGTCTATTTTGTGCAATCCTAAATCTCGTAATGCCTTGGTAAAGAATCTGGCGTATAGTAAATGCAGAATTGCGTGTTCAATTCCTCCAATGTATTGATCTACTGGCAACCAATAGTTTACGTTTTCAGGATCAAATATTTTCTGATTGTTTCCTGGATCTGAATATCTTAAGAAGTACCAGCTACTGTCTACAAATGTATCCATGGTGTCTGTTTCTCTTCTGGCTTTTCCGCCACATTTTGGACATTTGCAATTAAGAAATGATTTGCTAGTTTCAAGTGGATTTCCACCTGATGAGAAATCTACATCTTTTGGTAGTTTTACAGGTAAATCTTTTATTGGTACGGGAACTGTTCCGCATTTATCACAGTAAATTATGGGTATGGGTGTTCCCCAATATCTTTGTCTTGATATTAACCAATCCCGTAGTTTATAATTAACAGTTTTTTCCCCATATTTGGATTTGTGTATCCAATCAGTCATCTCTGGCAAAGCATCCATGTTTTGCATGCCTGAGAAATCTCCTGAGTTGTATAGTATTCCATCGTTAATATATGCTCTCGTTGCTTTTTTTGGATTAATTTCTGATCCATCATAACTTATTACAAATTTTAGTGGAATATCATATTTTTTTGCGAATTCAAAGTCTCTTTGGTCATGAGCATCAGCCATTACTATGCCTGTTCCATACATAAGTGCGAAGTTCGCCACATATATTGGAACCTTCTCGCCATTTACTGGATTAATAGCATATTTTCCTAGAAAACATCCAATCTTATCTTTTCCTTCAGGGCTTGTTCTTTCAATTTCGGTTTGTTTTCTAATCACATCAACAATTTTTTTTGTTTCTTTCTCATATTTTGTTCCTTTGACTAATTCCATTACTAATGGGTGTTCTGGAGCAATGACTATGAATGTTACACTGTAAATGGTATCACACCTAGTGGTGTAGGCTGGTAGTATTTTATCAGATTTTTCTAGTTGAAAGAATATTTCTACTCCTTCACTTCTTCCAATCCAATTTCTTTGCATAGTTTTTACTCTTTCTGGCCAATCTTTTAATTTATCAATATCATCCAATAATTCTTGTGCATACTCAGTTGTTTTCCAGTACCATTGTTCAAGATCTTTTTGTTGTACATCGGTTGTTTCGTGTCGCCAACACACTCCATTCTTGACTTGTTCATTTGCTAGAACAGTTTCACATTTTGGACACCAGTTAACAGCTGATTTTTCCTTATATGCTAATCCCTCTTCTAAGAATTTCAAGAAAACCCACTGGTTCCATTTGAAGTAATTTGGATCGTGGGACATAACTTTTTTGCTCCAGTCATAGCTTAAACCTAATTGTTTTTGTTGTCGCTGCATTTCTTTGATATTGTCATTAGTCCATTTTTCAGGATCAACTTTGTTTTTTATGGCTGCATTTTCTGCTGGTAAACCAAAGGAATCATATCCCATCGGATAAAGAACATTAAATCCTTGCATTCTTTTATAACGTGAAAAAGCATCTCCTATAGAATAATTTCTTAGATGACCCATATGCAATTTTCCTGATGGATAAGGGTACATTTCTAGACAGTAAAACTTATCTTTTTTTGAGTCTTTCTTTGCTTCGAATATTTTTGCTTCTACCCATTTCTTCTGCCATTTCTTTGCAATCTTATTGAATTCGTTTTCAATCATCTTTATTTTTCTTATTGGTCTGCTGATTAATATATTTTTTCTTTAGCTCTCAAGAATTGATAGAGAGCTTTCTATAACAGCAGCAATGATGTGTTTTTAGCTGAGTTATATAACATTTTCAAATAAAAAGTTCAAAACTTTTTGAATTGAGCCGCAGTGTCTATTAAATCTACGTGACCCAGGAATAATGCTCTGCAGCAGTATCTTTCTAATCCTAATGAATCCATGATTTTCTTTGGATCTTCTTTCTTCTTTAATCGTTCTTGGTATTCTTCCCATAGGTGTCCTACTGGTTTTCCACATGAAAAGCATCTTATCGGTATAATCATTTTTTGTTCACCTGTACGATTTCTGCCGTTTTGCTCTGGCTTGTCCTTGACTATTTGGTTTTGAACATTCTTTTCTTCTAATGTCTGCAACTAATAGTTGTCTGTCATAATCTAAGAATAGTTCTTTTAATTTTGAATTGTGTTTTACTAACGCTCTTCCAATTGCCAGTCTTGCTGCGTCTGCTTGGCCCATTACTCCTCCACCAATCAAGTTGATACTGATATCTACTTTGTCTGCGACGTCTTTAGCTAATATTAATGGTTCTTTTATTCTCATTCTAACAAGTTTTGGTTCGTGATGATCTATGTTTAAGTTGTTTATTTTGACTTTTCCGCTTCCTGGTTTGAGTGTAACTCTTGCAATCGCGTGTTTTCTTTTTCCTGATACATGTATAACTTTCATTTTCCACCTAAAAATGCGCACACATCTTTCATCGTTAGATATTTTGCGTGTACAACTTTTGAAATATCTGCTTCTTTTATTGTTTCTGCTTTTTTATCTTGTAATTCTTTTGGAATTGTTTTGTAACATAATACTCTTTTGAATGCTTCTCTACCTTTTGGTTGTTTGTATGGTAACATTCCTCTAATTGTTCTTTTGACTAATCTTTCTGATTGTCTTGGCACGTATGGTCCTACAAGTGGAGCTCCTCGTTCTCTTTTTTGTCTATATCTAGCTAAAATTTCTTTCTTTTCTCCTGATATAACGGTTTTTTCGCAGTTGATTACACTAACTGTTTCCCCTAATAATGCTTTTTTCGCTACATGAGTTGCAAGTCTTCCAAGTATTAGGTTTGTTCCGTCTATGACTATCATCCTAGTATCCTCACCTTCTTCCCTTTAGGGTTTATTTTCAATAATTCAAGTATGGAGATTGCATCTCCTTTTTCTTTGATTTTTTTGTATGCTGAATCTGAGAAATTATATGCTGCTACTTTGACTTTTTTTGTCAGTTCACCTGTTCCTAACACTTTTCCTGGCACAACTATGATTTCATCTGGTCTGGCGTTTTGTTCTATCTTATAGATATTAACTGTTCTTTGAATCCTTGTAGGTTTCTCTAAGTCAGTTGCAACTCTCTTCCAGATTTTTACATCATTGACTATTGAATTCTTTTTGAGTTCGCTAATCAGTTGTGTTAGTTGTTCGTGTTTCATTTTTATCCTTTGGTTGTATGCGAGGGACGGGATTCGAACCCGCGCAGCCACTAAGGCCTACGGCCCTCAACCGTAGTCGTTTGACCAAACTCCGACACCCTCGCGAGTGTTGAGAGGGCTTTATTTCTTCATGAGTTTTGAAAACTCTGTTAGTTGACTATTGAATATGTCTATAGCGGTTGTGATTATGGTTGTGCAATCCATTTGTCCCCACGTTTCTAATGTGAATATAAAATTTGTGTTGCTGTATTCAACCTTCACTATGTCTTCGCATACTCCATCGCATGCATCAACTAGGTCTAGTTCCATTATGTTTTTTTCAACCAGTAATCCTTTTTTGTCAAATGCTTGTGGCGGGTATTTATCCTTAAATTCTGCTAATTTTGAACTTTTGTTATTAATTTTAAGTACTGGTTCTTGAACGAAGAATGCTAATCCAGGACTCCATTTCATATGTTCTTTGCCAGTACCTAATGTCGCGGTTGCTTCTAGTTGTATTTCTTGTTTTTCTAGTAATTTCACGATCGGCATGTTTGGATGTACTGGTTTACATTTGGCATCTTTGGATTTTATGTCTGATGCATGTATAAATCCTGGTCCTTTTGCTTTGAGTGTAAATTTGACTTGTGTTTTTTCGTCTGCTAATTTCGGATCAGTTTTTAATGGTACTAATCCTAGTCTGTGTGCAACGATTTCGTCGTATAATATTGAGTTGTTTGTTTTGAAATCCACTTCTTCAATTGCCAATGTTGGGACTTCTGACATTACCAGTCTTCTTAGGGTGTTTGCGTATGCGTGGTTTATTCCTTTTACTAGAAATTTTATTTGAGTCTTATTTTTTGAAAGCATTTTTAGTTCCATTTATACTCGCCTCCCTCTTCTTCCGCCTTTCTTTCTACATCCACCGTGCGGAATTGGTGTTACATCTTCTATAAAGCCTATTTTTAATCCTTTTCTTGATAATGCTCTGATTGCTGCTTGTGCTCCTGGTCCTGGGTTCATTGGTCCGTTGTGACCGCCTGGAGCTTTGATTTTTACGTGAAGTCCGTTTATTCCTTTGTCCAAGCAAATTTCTGCTGCTTTCTTAGCTGCAGTCATTGCGGCTGTTGGACTTGATTCTAGTCTGTCTGCTTTGACTACTTGCCCTCCACTTGATAGTGTGATTGTTTCATTTCCTGTTATATCTGTTATATGAATTATCGTATTGTTATATGAAGAATATATGTGCGCTACACCCCATCTGGTGTTTGAGTCTCTCATTTCTGTTCACCTTTCTTTTCAGATTCTTTCTCATCTGTTTTTTCTGGTGCTGCTCCAGATTTTGCTTCTTTAGCTTTTTCTTGCTCTTTCTTGGTTAAATCTTTTGCTAATTGCTCTTCATCTTTTGGCACTTCTTCAAAAGCCGCAACTTCTTCTTCTTCCTTTGGAACTCTTTTCTTGACTTCTTTTTCTTTAGGCATTTCTTCGTATCTTTCTGGATGCATTGGATCTGCCAGTGATGATGATTGCACAAATGCTATGCTATCTTCTTCGTCAACTTTTACTAAGTATGAAGGTACAGTTACTTTTTTCCCTGCAACAGTTATATGTCTATGAACTATGAATTGTCTCGCTTGAGTTGTTGTTCGCGCAAGATTTTTTCTGCATAGGACTGTTTGCAATCTTCGTTCCATTAAGTCTTTTGTTTCTAGTCCTAGTACAGTTTCTAATGGGTCCGTTTTTGTTATTAGTCCTAATGATAATAATTTGTTTCTTAATTGCTCTTTTTCTTTGTCGGCTTGAGCACCGCCTAAAGCGTTCAATCTTTTTAGTTGACCTTTAAAGGCTTTTAGTTGTGAAGTTAATCTCCAAATTTCTTGTTTGTTTTTTAGGCCATATTCTCTTTTAAGGATTATTTCTCCTTCTATCCTGGTTTTCTGCCATGGATGTGATGGTGTATCGTATTTTCGCCTAATTTTTCTTGGATCGCCCATTTTACTTTTTCCTCTTTACTCCTAGAGAGCCTTTTCCTTTATTTTTTCTGAAATTGGATTTAGTTCTTTGTCCTCTTACAGGTAAACCCCATTGAAGTCTGAGTCCTCTGTAAGATTTTGTTTTCTTTAATTTTTTAATATCATTATCTTTTGCAAATTGTAGTTCTGGTCCAATAAGATGTGATTCTTCTCCTGTTTCAGGATTTTTTCTTCTATTCAACATCCATTCTGGAACTCCACTCTTCACTAAATTTTGTAGAACATTTGTTAGTCTTTCTGCTTCCGCGCTCGAAAGGTTTCCTGCTTTCTTTGTTTTATCTACGCCGGCCAGTGAACATGCTGCATTTGCAATCATTACATCTACACCTTTGATTTTTTTCATACCGTATAGAATAGCTTTGTTTCCTACCAAGTCTGTGTTTGCAATCCTTATTATGTGTTGAAATTCTTGTACCATTTTTTTGTATTTTTGAGAGAAATAGCTTTTCGTCACCCTATGCGCTATTCACTCGGATAATATCTTGATGGAACAATGTTCAATTTATAAACCTTTTGGAAACTTTTGTCATTTATATGATAATTTTTATATATCCAATAGTCTAATCTATAGTTATGAGCAAAAAAAGGGGTCAGATCACAATATTTATTATTCTCGGATTTGTGTTAATTGTTACATTCGCTTTTTTGCTTTTTGCTCGAAGCACGATTTTGCAAGGACAATTACAAACTCAGGCCGAAATAGTTGTACGGGAAGCTATTGAAAGTAGCAATATTAATATTTATGTTGAGAGCTGTCTTGATAGAATTGGTGATGATGCCATATATCTTCTATCTTTACAAGGAGGTAGGCTTTACACTAGTCAAGGTGGAAGTTTTCCAGATCCTAATCCAGCTGATTTAGGAAAGAATTATTTAACTTTCAATTTTTCTCAGTCTTTTCACAATATTAGTTTTTATAATAGTTCTAATGTATCTTATGGTATTCTTCCTAATTTAAATTCTAGTTGTTTATATCTTTCTTTACCTGGTTACCCTTTTTTTAATACTAGCTTGGATATGATTAAATCAAAGTATCATAATAAGAGTGTGCTTACTGGTTTATGCGGTTCTGATACTGGAGCATTCGGTGTTTTTTCACTTCCACCTCTTTGTGATCCTACTGGAAGTAACAGAATAAACGTGACAGGAAATAATCAAAGTTTTTACAGGTTTGGAAGTTGTAAATTTGGATACGGCGACAATAGTGTTCAAGTACAGTTAGAAACGTATATTTCTAACGCAATTAAAAGTTGTGTTGATTTCACCGTCTTTGAAAATTATGGTTATAACATATCTGTTTTGAATGAACCCAATACAACCGTTACGTTTGCCGACGAATACTTTATTGCGAGCGTTCAATACCCTTTATATGTTCAACTCAGGAGATCAAGATTTAAGACTCATGCATCATTTGATTCAAAGAGAGATATTCGGTTTAAACAGTTTTATGAATATATTCAGAGTTTACTTCAAAAGGAGTACAAAGATATTAACTTTGATATTGAAAGCGGTTATGATAATACTTTTATGGGTTGGGACCAAGCAATATCTCTTTTGAGAGTTTCTAATCCTTGCGTTGGTTGCAGCACAGGTATATACGATGATTTGTTCCAGATGGTTGACAACAAAACAACCATTAGAGGAAGTCCCCTTGTGTTCTTATTTTATGTTAAGAATAGAGCACCTGTAGTTGACTGGATTAAATCTGGGCAAAAATATGATATAGTTGTTAGAGAAGGGCAAGAAATTAGGATTGATCCTTTTGGTAAAGATCCTGACGAAAACTTTGTGTCATATTATTATTCTGGCTGGAAGGAAGATATTAACAGTTCTTTTGATGAAACTGGTTGTGCAGTCAACATAGTTGCGTGTCAAAACAACCCAGCGTTATTTGTTGAAAACGAAGAAATGGAAGTTAAAAACTGGAGTCAATCTCAAGTTTACAAAGATACTTGGCAAAATGCCAGTTATAGAACTTCAAGACAAGATATGGGGTTGCATTACACATTAGTTCATGTAAGAGATGAACAAGGATTAGAAGATTTTCAAAATATTTCTATAATGGTTACAGATATACCAGTTGTCATTCCTTCTGGAACCAATCCTTTTATCGATGTTGGATCTAGAAATGCTTCTTTGGAAGACCCTTATATTTTAGATGCAGTGGCAATGTCTTACTTTACTAACATATTAGAATTTGAATGGGCTGATGAAGCAGAACCTTTCAATATAATCACAGATATGGCTCAAACAATAATCCCAACAGATGCACCCAATATTGAAACGATTGATAGTGAAATATTTGAGGTTTTCTTAAGCCATAATATAACCTTGAGAGGTAAATTTGATGACAACGGAGTTGAGACTTGGACAACTGCTTCAGTTTTCCCAATAGTTGTTCATGAATGTTTACCACATAGAGATGATGCAGCACCTTATCCATACAATGATTTTAGTGAGGATAATGGAATGGTTGATTATGTGGATAATTCTCTTCCTTTCCAAGCAGACCATACTTGTTGCAATGATAACTTTGAAGTTGTATCAGGCATTAATTGTTATGAATATACAGATTATGGTAGTTATTTTAATTTAGATCTGAACAAGTTTTCTTGGGGCACGTACAATCCTGAAGCTGAAATCAATAATAATTGGATTGAATTTGGGATGGATGGTCTGGCTAATTCAGATGATAGAACTAATGATATTTTCGAAAGAAGTTTTACAAGAGAATGTGATGGTAGTAGAGGAAATGTTTGTAAAGGTCCTGCAGAACAAACAATCACAATTCATGCTTGTCCTAATTTCGTTGCAGGGTTAGAAGAAAGATGTGTTGGGCCAGATTTAGATTATAGATCTACTTTTCCTACAACTAGAAATAATCTTGGTTGCGAAAACTATGAATATACAACTTTTGAATTAGCATTTGATCTTGGTGGTACTGGTAGTTGTGAACACGAAGAAGCTTGCTCTACTTTGGTTGGTGGCACTGGACAATACAATGTGGGTGGAGAATACTTTTGTAATGCTACGTGTGACGGAGCTGGCGGTTGTACAAAAACTATTACTTCAACTTGTGAAGATTGCAGAACAGATTTACCTGCAACTGATGGAGATGGTGGAGATGAACCACTCGATAATTCTCAATGTACTAATGGCGCGGAAGGAAAATGCGGCGAAGGATGCATCCTGGATTTTGTTGAACCAATAGGTGCTTTAACAGAGAGGTGTGTTGATTGTCCAGGGTCCGATTGCGTATTTATAGAGTATTATGCTTCCAATGAACACATTGACAGATTTACGCCTCAAGTTAAAGAAACATGTGCGGAAAGAAATTATGATCCTGACGAATTTTATAACATTTGCAAGAGTGCACCTGGTTGCGCAGGAAATGGTTTTGTTTACAATTCAACTTGGCTTCCTCAAGACAAAAGATGTTGTGGAGATGATGATGAAACTTTCAAAGCGGCAAACGCTTACTCTCAAGAATTTTGCTGTTACAATTCCAATGATTGTACTTTTAATGAGAATTGCTATGTAGATACTACAGACACAGAAGATGTTAATGGTGATGGAGTAAATGACATTTGTTCAGGTGGTAGTTGGACAATTAATTAATTTCAAAAACTATATATAGTAGTACTATATAAATTAACTTAGAAAAAGATGGTGGTGCTTGAGTTGAAGAAGGTTTTATTTGTAAGCTTATTTCTCGTTATAGTTTTTAGCGGATTGAGTTCTGCGCAAATTGAACCCGAGGGTTGCTGTTGTGTAGATGAACCTTCAGCCAGTTATTATTATGGTATTAATGAGACTGAGTGTCAAACTTACAATTACTTGTCTTTTAGTACTACCCCTGCTGATGATGATGAATGTTCACAGTTATGTGCACCTGCAGAGGATTGTTCGTTCTTATCATGCGAAGATGAAAATATAGATTTGCCTTGTATGTGCGGAGATGTTTTAGCTAACGCAGGTTTTTGCTGTGCTTCTGATCCTAGCATAAATGTCTTTGCTGACCAAACTTCTTGTGAAGCGAGTTCTGTGTGTGCACCTAGTTTCAATAGTTATCTTTTATCAGGTTATGTGTTTGATACACATGGAGACACTGTGAGTGGTGCAAGTGTTATTGCCGGTTCATTCACCGAATACACTGATTCAAATGGTTTTTATTCTCTTATTATCCCCGAGTCTGATTCAATTACTGTAAGAGCCGGAGCACCTAACTGTGTTGAATCCAGTACAAATATTCCATTCATAGATAATTATTTTTTGAATTTCACAATTACATGTGACGTTGAACTTCCAGAATGTCCTGGCATTTGCTGCGGATCTAATTCTGAGTGTGTAGATGGCTCTCCTTCAAGTGGTTATGATTGTGCCGCAGGATACCTTTGCTATGTTGGTTGCAACGCAGCGGTTGATTCTTGTGAAGCAATTGATATAACTGAACAAGATTGCACTTACCAAGAATGTTCAACTACTGCTAATGCTTATTGTACTGCAGAATCTGTTTGGTTAATGTATGATATTTCAGAATCAGGAGAACTTGATGCGTATTGTGCTTTGTGTTCTTATGATGCAGATTGTATTAACAGACCTTGTGAATCCGATAGTGCTTGTAATGGTGAATGTCCTGTAAACTGTGGTCCGGGAGAAGATCCTGATTGTGGTTATAACTGTGACATTGATTCAAGTCAATGGTGTGGTCCTGGTGTAAGCGCCTGGACTTCTAGTGACTACTGTAATTATTGTTCCTTACAAGATCCATTTACTTGTTGTAGTGGCCCTGATTGTTGTGGTGATGGTGAAGTTCAAAGTCATGAACAATGTGATGATGGTAACACCATTGATTATGACACTTGTCATAATGATTGTAGTTGGAATGTTCAAACTGGTTGCGTTGTTGATGGAACCAGACAAGCTGTCGAATCGTGTGATCCAAACGTTGACTTTGATTTTGACCCTACTAATTATTGGGAAACTATTTGTCCTGAAAGCTCTATTGGTTGTGACAACCAGTGTAATTGTATTCCTCCCTGTAATACTGACCAGCTTGCTCCAATGAATTTAGGCATTGGTCACATTCCGGAAACTAATAAGATTAGACTAACTTGGGATTTACCTACAAATTCTGACTGTACAAGTGAATGGGATTATCTCAAAATCTATAGATGTATTGGTGAGAGTTGTGAAGAAGGCAGCTCGTTTTTTTCCAGACCTAGTGAAGGAATTACATTCGAAACTTCAGTAACACATTTTGATGATGATGTGTCTGCAAATATATTATACACTTATTATGTGTCTCTTTTTTATCAAAATGGTGATGAAGAATCATCAGATTCTATAGACATAATTTCTGGAGATAGTGATTGTTTCCAACCAAGAAGAAATTATTTTTGTTTAACTGGGCTTAATGAAAGATTCCACTGTGATACAAACAATGCATTAACAAATGCTTCGTGTGCAGGCGACTGTTATCAACCTGTAGATATTAACGATGATGCTTTCTGCGTTGGTTCTGGAGCTTGCCAGGATTGTAATAGTTTTTATGGTATGTTCGGGCAATTCTCATTGGACTTGGGAACTAGTGGTTTCACAGATTTCTGGGTTACATATACAGCCGATGTAAGCTCAAATCCAACAACTTATTCTTGTGCTTTGTTGAAGAATGACAAGGTTTGTTTTATGGAACAAACGACCAAGAGTGTTGATATGCTTCAGAGTTGTTCGGATGTCGATAGTTGTTATGATTACAAAGCAGCTGATACATGTATAGCGGCCAATCCTTGTGGTAAATTCTTAGAAGATGAAACTTTTGGTTGCGAATGGTCTTCTTTTGAAGCAGACTCAGATTTTGGTTTGGGTGTTTGTCATCCAAAAGATTTAGACTTACAGGAATGCGGCTTATGTACTACTGAAGAAAACCCTATCTTCCCCGTTTGTAATTTTGATCTTTGTAACTTATTCGGCGACTGCTATTATTCTGATTACAATGCTTATTTTCCTGATGATTCAACAACGGCTTGTTATGGATTCGCAGATATTACTTGTGAAGAATATGATGATGCAACCGCTTGTACGGGAGATCAAGTTTTTAGTTTGGACCCAATGAATAATCCTACATTTAGCGATGACCACTTCAATTTTAGCAAATGTAAATGGGATGGCGGGGCTGGAAGATGTTATAGAGATGCGGATGATAATGCAGACAGCATACCTGGTCCATTGGAGATTGGAAAGATAGATTGCCAAGATGCAGATCTTATTTGTAAGAAAGATTTTGAATCTCCTGTTACAACAATGGATGTTGTTGATGGAGACACCTTTGGAAGGTTACTTGAGATTCCTCTTCTAGTTTCAGATAATGTCTATGAAGCAGGAAATATTACTACTTATTACTGTTTATCTCAGAATGCTGCTCCTTGCGAGATAGCAGAACTATACGATGAGGAAGCAGAGTTGGTGGGTGACGTTCTTTATATTAACAAGACTTTTCTTGAGTCTAATAATCAGATTGACACTTACTTGTTAAATTATTATTCTGCGGATGCAGCCAAAAATTTGGAAGCTGTGAAAACCGTGACCATAAACGTTGATGCAAAAAAACCTTCTCTGATTGATTTTGAATATTATTATGAATCTGCAGAGATAACTAGCCTGAGTATATTACAGACAAGTTTTGTATTTGATGAATTTGTAACTTGTTCTATCAACTTAACAGACCACCAAGGCAACATACAAACGCCAATAGTCAATGGTTCTTATGGTACGGAGTTTTTGATTGATTATGAGCCATTAGAAGATGGATTATACACTTTTAATCTTAACTGTGTTGATGATAATAACAACCGTGCAAACAACGAAACAGTATACATAAAGGTTGAAGCTGACAGCAGCATTAACGGAGTATATCCATTTGAAAATAAATTTTACAATCGAGAACACAAAATATCTGTTAACACAACTAATTTTGCAGAATGCCGATACAGCACTGAGACTTTCAGATTTTCAAACATGACTAATGAAATTGAAGATCAAGAAGCACACAGATACCAAGGAGTATTTGATACAAACAATGGAAACCACCATTACAAAAATATAAACTTTTCTTATTCAGGTGTTTACAGATTATTTACTGCATGTAATATCTCACTTGAAGATGGCACAGTATGGAATGTGACTGAAGGAAATGATGGTGATTGGATTGTTTTATCAGTTGATAGAATACCACCAATTACAATGATTAACAGATTATCTCCTGATCCATTGGATGATATTGGCACCTTAGAATTCGACAGATATTACCAAGACATTGAGTTAGAATTTTCGTGTGAAGAGCAACCCTACTTCTTTGATCACAATGGAAATGTTCAAAGAATGGAAACTGAGTATTGGGATGGTTCTTTTGGATGTGAGCAGATATTCTTCTGTGATGAAGAAGCGTGTATATTGGAACCTACCGGTCAAACAAGAGAGTATACTGTTGAATATGATGATGAAGAAGAAACAAATCACCCAATTTATTTCCAATCCAAGGATTCATCTGATGAATTCAATAAAAATAAAGAAACAAGGAGGAACTTCACAGTTCTAATAGATCCTAATCCTGCAACATTAGAATTGATTGTTACTAAGAATAATGTATCAGTTGATACTTTAACATATGGTACTTACAAATTAACATTTACTTCAACAAAATCAATTGCAGGCGTTGCAAGATTATCATATATTATCTATTATGGTGATGGATCAACATCCGAACCAATAGCAATGGTTAATCAAGTTCCAAATGATCTTAATGAATATGACTTCTCAGTCTTTATGACTTTGGATTCTGGATTATTCTACGATCAACAAGGACATTTAACTTTCACTGTTGCAGTAGAAGATACTCATGGAATGCAAATCACAGAGTTTATTGAAAAGAATTTTTACACAATAGGTCCTCCAGCTCCTTTTGCAACACCTATTTTTAATCCACTAGTTTATCAGGACATTCCAATGGGTAGTGGACTTGGATACAAGGATGCTTATGATTATTGGTATCCGTTTGTGTTCTATGAAGAATTTACATCTGCTGATGATGATGTATATAATAATATTCATATAATCAGAGAACCACAACTTTTCATCACTGGTTACAGTGAAGAAATGCAGGGAGAAATCTTATTCTTCTTAATTGAAGGAGTCTATGATGGTTTTGTTCCAAGATACATTTACAACCAACTAACTTCAGATGGAGTAGAATGGGGCTTGAATAAAAAAACGCTGAAACAAAATACTGCCAAAGGATCAGATTATGTCATGATCAATACTACTCAGATGCTCACCAGTAATTGGGCACCTGGAACTTATGTTAACTTCCACGGATTAAGTGACAATATCGGAAGAACAGATTATGAGAATTATGGTAAATTTTACTTAATAATAGAATCAACTTTCTTAGGACCAAGTCTTGGTCATAGAATCAATTTCACTCCAAGCTTACAAGAAGATTTAACTGCAGGCATGGATGTTTATCTGTTTAATAACAGCCATTACTATCAGTGGTTTGGAAAAGAAATTTCATTGGAATATTCACCAGCAGGCGACAATCTTTACTCTCTAGTGTTGGGACTGAATGATTCACTAAATGTTGGTCTATCTGAAGAAATTTTATTATTTGTAGATACTGCCGCACCCATTGCAACTTACATTAACCCTTCAAGCGGATCAATACAAGATAACCAACCAATAATTATTGAATTTAAAGAACAAATTGGTGGCTCTGGTTTGAAAGAAGATTCATTAAGATTCACAATTTATCAAGATGAAGTTCCTTACGTAAAAACCCTTGACAATGGCTTAGTTTTAACAGAATTACAAACCGCTGGCGATTATAGAGAATACAAATTAGAATATGTTCCAGAAAGTGGGTGGGAAAATGCTGCTTACAATGTTTCAATAAATGTAGAAGATAATGCTGGAAACAAAATAGATACTTCAGAGTTTTTTGATGGAAATCTTTTATTTGTAGTTGACGGAAGAATTCCTAGTACACCATCATTTTCTGTTAACGATGCAACCGCAGATAATATTGACTCTGCAAAAAGAACAGTGATTGATAATAATCAACCAGTATTTTTGTTAGATTTCACTATGAACTCAAATGGATCCATAGAGTCTCTTGATATTACAACTCCAGTTGTAACACTAACGGATTATGTAACTTCTGCAACCATTACTTGCTTAGAAGATTCAATTACTAATAATTTGTTTAGTTGCAGTTTTAACAATGCATTGGTAGAGGGATTATATTCCTTTACTGCTTCAGCTACAAAGATATTTCCAAATGGAAGTCTTGGCCCTGCAGGAATATTTTCACACGATGTGTCTGGAAACGCCTTGTCAATAATAGTTGACAATACTGCACCTTCATTCACTCTTCAACCCGAGAATTTATACTTGCAACCAAATGAACCAGTGGCAATATTTGCAGATGTTACAAATGAACAATTTGATTTATTAGCTCAGGTTGAGGTTCAAGGACAAGAAAGAATATTGCAAACAGAAAGAATTGATAACGAATACTTAATTATTATTCCTGCGGACTTTGAATGGGGTAATGAAGGTTTAAAAACCATTTATGTAACTCTTGAAGATTATGCAGGACATCAAACAAGTGGAACAACAACTGTAACACTTGATATGTCTCCACCAGCTATACTTATCACATCATTAGAAGCCGACAGAGGATTCCTAATTCCTAATACTGCGAATGGAACTGTTGGACAAAGAGAAATAATTATTAGAGGCATTGTTGATGATGACACTAACGCATTGTGTTATCAACAAACAGGAGGAGGTGAGGTCAACTGTATCTATGAATGCACAGGTGGTGTTGAAAATTGCATACAAAGATTACCGGGAGACGATATTTTTGAGTTTAACTTAATTGTTAATGGGAGTAATTCTTTTGAGACGCTAAACACAATTATTTTAACGTTGACAGATTACTCTGGTTGGCAAACAACCAGTTCGTTGTATATACTCTTGGATCTTGAAGCGCCACATGAGCCGGAGATTACATTCTTGGCTAGCGAATAAATATGAAAAAGTTATGGGTGCTAGGTGTATTATTAGTATTAGCTAGTTTATTGACTACAGCCATGCCTATTTATGAAAAAGGACCTATAAATGTTACAAACGCATATCCAGAAATAATCGTTGAATATGATGAACCAGTAACAATTCATATGGCTTATATCTGGAAACTCCCTGATGAGTTTAATGTAAGCTATTCTTCTGCTGACAACACAACTTTTAACATGTTTGCAGAAGAGTATTTAATGAATGGAGATTACACTTTATATATTATATCTCAAGACGGGATGGGCAATCCAAGTCAGGTAGTCCAACCATTTACAGTTGAGGCACCATATATGAGTATAGATATTACTTCCCCTCATTTGGGTGTTTCATCTGAAGAAGTCTTTGACGTTGAAATCACTACTGGAAGTGATTCTGAGTGTAAATATAGTATGTTCTTTGTTGAACCACCACAAATGGATAATTTTCACTTATTATTTGATGTTGATGAAGGAACCAACCACACAATCTTAGGAATTAATACTGACAATAGTTTTTCATTGTTTGATGAATCACCTGATGAAGATGGATTTCATAGAACTTTTCATGTGAAATGTGTTGATGAAAATAATTTGATTCATCCAAAATCCTTATATATTGCTAATGATCCATCACCACCAGTTTTGGGAGTTTCTATAACTCCCAATCCTATTACTGATCCACAAGAGCCTATGGCCACACTAACGGTTTTGAGCAGTGATAGAAGTATTTGTAGTTACACAGAAAACGGAGAATACAAAACATTTGAAGGCTATGACCTTGAAAATTTCTCTGCTTATAAAAAAGAACATACTTTAGCATTGGACTTCTCAGATTTGGCTCTTAGGGAAGGAGCATTGCTTTTCCAACAAGAATCATTCCAATATGATATACGCTGCACAAATCTTGCTGGTTTTGAATCAGCTCTTCAAACAGCTACTTTAACAGTTGCTTTCAACGAAGAATTTGCAATTGTGATGAATGAACCTGGAGAATATACAAATGATGATTCAACTGAGTTTGAAATTGAAACTAGTATTCAAACTCTTGGAGGATGCAAGTATGGTGAATCTTCACCAAATCAAAATTTTACGACTATTTACAGCAATAAAATATATTCTGTTGAACTAGGATTATTGGATGAGGGAGAATATTCTTATGAAACCAGGTGTGTTGGATACGGTGATCAAAGAAAGAGTTTTTCATTCACTGTTGATAGAACTGATCCTGAAAACTTAACTGTTGATGTGCAAGATCCAACTTGTTCATTATCAACTATTAGTGGAACTTTCTCAGCAGAGGATGAGATTAGTGGTATAGACTATTATAATTATACTATAGTTCTTGGAGCGGAGATTATAGGAGAAGGTTCTTCTGGTTCTACTTTTAGTAAAAGTGTTGAACTATCAGAAAATGAAACCTATAGAATTAGTGTTGCAGCTTATGACAATGCAGGCAATTATGAAGAAGATGAAACAACTATTATCGCAAAGAGCTCTTCATCCTCAGAATGTGACTTTAACCCACCCACAACATCTATTGAAACAAGAGCTACTAGTGAAGGAATGCTTATAGATGTTCAGTGTTTTGATTCTGGATCAGGATGTAAAAATAGCTTTACATATGGCTTGGCTGGCGGTGCAGATAGTTGTGTTGTTGCTTGGACAGAGTTGATAACTAATAGTATTATTACAACAGAAGATCAAACATTTTGCTGGACAGTTTATGATACTAAAGGCAATAATGCATCTGGCTCTGAGTTCGTAGAATTCTTAACGCCTGAAGAAGCGTACCCAATTCATTGCTTTAACGAATTACCAGATGATACAGAAACAGATATTGATTGTGGTGGTGATTGCCCTCCTTGCGGAGCAGCAGCAGCTTGTACAAGTAATAATGATTGTATTAGCAAAGCCTGTGATCCTTTAATTGGTCAGTGTATAGAACCGTCTTGTAATAATCTTCACAAAGATGGTTATGAAACAGATATTGACTGTGGTGGAGATTGTGAGCAATGCGAAGCAGGATTTATATGCTCTGGAGATGGTGATTGTATTTCAGGCATATGTAAAAATAATTTTTGTTCTGAAGACTTAGATATTGATAGCGATGGTGATGGCATGCCTGATTACTGGGAAATACAATACGAGTTGAAACCAGCAGATCCTTCAGATGCAGATGAAGATCCTGATGGAGATGAGTTGACAAACTTAGAAGAGTTTAGAGCGGGTTCTGATCCTAGAGATAAAAACAGTCCTAGAAAAAGAACAGATGATACTCCACCAAGTATGATGGAGACTGATGAGGAAGGAAAAAGTATTATTCCAATGATTTTCATGGTAGTGGGGTTAATATTCGTTATATTTGGTATTATATACTTAATTTTAGAGAACAAAAAGAAAAAACAAGGTTTTGCGTCACCAAGATTGATTGATAATAAAGGGTTAAAACCAATAATGGAGCCTAGCGCTGAAGAAAAGAAAACCAAGGAATGGGAAGAAAGTACTTTTGAAAAGAAAAGCGATGTTAGAAAAGAAAAAAGAAAAGAAATCTTCAGTAAATTCAAACGTTCAGAACCTAGGAAGAACGAGCACTTCAAAATAGACTCAAAAACTGAAGAAGCAGCCAAAAAAACTTTTAATAAAGAACCCAAAAAAGGTGAAACTAAAAAAGAAGATGAGTATGTGGATGTATCTACACTCAAAGAAAAAGAGGAAAATCTTGAGAAAGAAAACCTTGGAAAAGATGTGTTCCAAGAATTAGAGTTGATAAAAAAACAAGCATCTGTAGATGAGGAATCTGAAGAACATTTTGCAGTTAAAGAGAAAGAAGAAGAGAAAAAAATAGAACTTGAAGAAGAAGAAAAACTCCCCTTAAAATTAGAAGATGAAAAAACAGAAGAAGATGAAAATATTGTTTTAGAATCAGATGATATTTTTAAGAAACTAGCTGCATTGGCCGGAAAAGATCATGAAGAAGTCAAAAAAGCTGTTGATAAAAAAGAGGTTTCGAGTGCCGATATATTGAAAGTTTTTGCCAACGTTACTTCAAAGAAACAAATCGATGCAAATGTTTTTAAAGCCATATTATCAGAATTATTAACAAAAGGAAAACTCTCTAAGCAAACAGTTGCAGAGATTCTTTTTGAATTCCTAGACACAGAATTATTGACAAAGAAAGAAGTGTCTGAATTGCTAAAAGAGCTTGAGTTAACGGGAAAATGAAAGGACAAGTTCAACACGTATTTATTTACATATTAACAATAATAGTGGTTGGACTCATTTTGTTGCTTGGATACAAATCCATTGGTGGATTAATGGGTCAGGGTTGTGATGTTGAAAGAGCAACTTTTGCAAGCGATCTTGAATCCAAAATTGAATCTTTTTCTGATTATGGCGACGTACATAAAAAAATTTTGAGCACACCTTGTTCATTTACCACTCTTTGTTTTGCCAATACTAGTGCGATTGATGAGAATAAGCACATATCATTTCCAGATAATCCAATAATTGAAGATAGTGTGTGGAATGGTATTGAAGATAATATTTTTTTGGTTAATGATGACGTGACGGAACCTGTAGGTTTTGTATCTCAGATATCACTGAATGAAGACGTTTTATGCATTCAAAGTAGGGGTGGCAAGTTCTATCTTAAATTTGAAGGTCTTGGTAAGAAAACAAGAATCGGTGCGGACTGATGAAAAAAGCACAGATTAGCATTCAACTTAATTGGATATTTGTATTCATAGTTGGCGCAGTAATTTTATTATTCTTTGTAATGATTGTTCAATCTCAAACCAAAGATGCTAATTTTGAATTGGCAGGAGCACTAATTAATAATCTTGACACAGTCATAAAGAGTTCCGAGCAAAGCAGCGGGAGTTTGAAATTGATACAAATGCCTGATATCACAATTGAATTTGTCTGTGAGCCAGACATATCTTTTTACGATATTGGAAATGGAGTAAAAAAAGACACTCCTTATGACATAATTTTTTCACAATCAAAACTTCGAGGTCACGAACTTATTAGTTGGACAAGAAGTTGGGATTTGCCTTTTAGGATCGGATTTTTTCAGTATTTAACAACTAAGAGAACGCTGTTTATTGTAGTGAAGGATTTGGGTGGCTCCGCAGAAGAATTATATGATGAATTACCTTCAAACATTACAAAAATGCTGGTTGATCAAGATGCAGAGTTAGAAGAACTCAATTATGATTCCTACAAAATAATAGAGTTTGTTGGTAATGAGCATGATGGCATTAATGTACATATGCGAGCTAACAAAGTTCACAAAATTACAATTAATACAACCGACATAGATTCTTATGGAGAGATAACATTTGACGACGACAAAACACATAAGTTTTTGAAAAAAGAATCTTTATTCGGCGCGATATTTTCTGAAGATGCAGCTTTTTATGAGTGTACTATGAACAAATCATTCCAAAGATTAAACACTCTGATGACATTAAATCAAAATAGAATTGAAAATCTGAGTAGTAGTGTGACAGATATTAGTTGCAGAACATTTTATAGTTGGGCACTCGACGAAATACAAACAATAACTAATAACCCCACACTTGCTAATACAGTTGCAATATATCAAAATTCTGCGAACTTAGAACAAGACAATGATAATCTTATGAGGGCAAAAAAATGTCCTTTAATATATTAAGATGAGACGTAAAGCACAAATTCATATGGGTGAATCCATTGCCGTTATAATCATAATAATAGTTTTGATAACATTCGGTTTTGTATTCTACGGCAAAGTAAAATCATCTAGTATTGGTGAGCAAAAAGTGTTGTTCGAAGAACTAGATGCAGTGAAACTTTCTCAAGTTGTGTATGCTTTACCCGAAATACAATGTTCATTTGCCGGAGGTGCAGAGTATGGTTGTGTTGATTTATTGAAATTTATATCTCTTTCAAACATCATAAATGAGAGTCATTATGGATACGACAAAACAAATTACTTTTATTATAGAGAAATATTTGGAAAGGCTCGTATCAGTATTGATAGAATGAACGCCGCAGGATTCACTAATAATTTGGAGTTATATGTTGGCAACAATACTTGGACATCTAAAAGCACCATATACATGCCAATAGTTTTGTACAATCCTGTTGATGATTCAAATGATTTTGGAGTATTAACAATTGAGAAATTCCACTAAAAAAGGACAAATGGAAATAATGGGCCTGATAGTTATAGTTATACTTTTGACTCTGGGAATGTTCTTCGTTGTGGCCTTCAAAGCCAGTCAACCTAAAAAAGAAGTTCAAAGAACATATGAAGATGATCAATTATCATCAAATTTTATTATTTCATTTCTGAAAATGAATGGGGGTTCAAACTGCAATAAATACACCATGGAAGATCTCATTCAAGATTGCGCCGTTGATCGAAGATTAGGTTGTGGGGGCACAGATACTTGTACATATATTGAAGGAGTAATGAATTCGCTTGCTAACAAAACTCTTATGGTGTGGCAGAAGAAATTTGATTTCATAGTAGAGATGCCCACAATGGATATAAATGTGGAACATGAATGTTCGGATGATTCAGAAAAGAACGCGGCATTCCAACCAATCAGTTTGTACCCACATCCCGGTACCGTAGTTGTAAGGCTGGACATCTGCAAGTGATACGAAAGTTTTTTATAATCTTAAAACAGGTTTTCTACTATGGGAATATCAATTGAGATGGATTATTTGAAGAGGATAATATTCTTCGCAATCATAATACTCATAATATTCTTTATTATTAGGAGCATGCTTGGTACAATGAGCACACCCATCATATGAAAATGAATAAAAAAGGATTTGAAACAACAAAAAACACGTTAATTATGGGAATAGTTGCAATAGTTGTATTAATCACTGGCACTCAACTTCAAGGACAAGTACATTCGGTAGTTATGGACTCAGTTAGAGATTTTGACTGTCAAAAAAATATTTTACTAAATACCCTTGGAAGCTTTGAAATTGGTTTTTGGGATTACGAAACTAGTTTGAATGACAACTGTCCAAAATATACAATCATATTTAATCAAACAGCAGGCAAGATTTTCAGAGATGATATTCCTTCTAGAGATATAGAATACCTTGACAAAACATTAACTAATTACCGTGTCAACCAAGTTATCGCTGATGAAATAGTAGACTGTTGGAGAAAATTCGGACGGGGCGCCATAGACACTTTTTTTGTTCCAAGAGATTGGCGTGAAGGAACATACAAATCCTGGTTTAATGATAACATAGACGCGGTTGGTTGTAGAATTTGTTCAGAGATAGAATTTAATCTTGACACACCTGAAAAGTTCAGTGGTTTCAAACAACATTTGAAAGATTCTGATCTAGGAACAGGATCTCAACAAGAAACAGGCGCAAAGAAATACTATGAATTATTAGCAGAACATGAAGGACCTCCTAGTTGCACAGACGAATATTATTGGGGCGAGAATTGTTGGGAAGAATTCGCCATTAAACATAATATTAATACTGATCCAGTTTTTGACAGCAATATAAAGTACTTCGTTGTGTTTGTAAGAAAAAACATTGTTCGTAATGAAGGAGACTTAAATACTTATGTCATAAGCGAAGATAAAAAAAGAGAGGTTTGCGGAGGAAGGACATTACCATACAACCCTTTCAAATAATGATTTAAGATGCGTAAAGGACAAAGAGTAGTTCCACACTACATGGTTGTTTTTATAATTGTAATAATATTCTTAGCGGTTGCATATGCGTTTGCAGGAAACATAGGAAACAGAACCATTGATGTTATTCAAAATGGTGCTTGTGAAAGAGAAGTCATATCTCATATATTCACAAAAGAAGCATCCCGTGGGAAAAATCTTAAACCTATCAGATGCGAGACTGTCAACCAAACAATTGTCAGCAAAAACGTTGAAGAAGTAAAATTTCTTATGGCAGAAAACATGAAATCCTGTTGGAAAACTTGGAAGAAAGGACAAGCAGATTTGTATGGTGCTGAGGTAACTGATTGTAGAGTTTGCTACTTACTTGATTTTGAGGAGAAAGATATTTTGATAAATGATTTTCAATTATTCCTTTCAAGAACAGAGATGCCTGGCGTGGATTATACTTACTTACAGTATTTTATTAGCGAAACAGAAAATGAAGAATTCTCAGCAGAGAAGGCCAGAGAAGAAAAAGCTTTACTAAAAATGCAGTCAAGTTTCAAAACCGACAGTAAAAAAGCAGTAATATTTTATTACACAAAAAATCAAAACAAAATACTTGAAACAACTGAATTACTAGACACTGCTGCAAATAATATGGGGGCAGGAAGTGCACTGGGTTTTATAGGTGGAGCAATTGATTCTGGAACTACTTGTGGATTCTTTTTGTCAGGATTTATCAACAATGTTTGCATAAACACAATACATCTAAATAAAGAGATACATAAAGACATTTCAGGCTTATTCGTCGCAGGAAAAGAAGTCAATGATATTCCTGGTTGGTTGTCATTTATACTCATAAAAGATTATAACAAAGCAGAATTTGAGGAAATGGGTTGCGAAATTGTTGGCCCAGAACATAACAAATAAATACTAGAGAAACAATATTTTACTAAAATGAAAAAAGGCATGACTTCATGGGTTATTATTTCACTAATAATGGGATTACTCTTATTGGTAATAGTGTTCATGCTGATATCCAACTCATCGGATGCTTCAGCAGGAATTTTAGATAATGTTTTTGGATTTTTATCATAAAAATGACAGACGACTCAGGACTCAGCACAGGCGCAACAATCTTAATCTCTCTTGGATTATTAGTGGCATTTGGATTCATAGTTTTTCCAATGATATCAGGAAATCATTCAGGCATGTTAGGATTTGGAGCGGGCTTGTTTGGTGGTGGGAATAATTCAAATTTAACTAATAGTGTCATTCACATTGAACCAAAAACTTTTGACGCGAGTGTGGGTGAAGAAATAGAAGTCAAATATTCCGTTGGAAAGAACAGGTTTCCGTGGTCAAAAAATAAGGATGTTTATGTAAGAATAACGGATCATCATGGCGATATGAAAGCAAGTTTTACATACGAAAAAAAGAAACCTGGCATATACACCTTTGATTTTAGAGGAGAAGATGAAAAAGGTAGAGACTTACCGACTGGAACTTATTTCATTCAAGTAAAAATTGAAAAATATCTTTCTGACCTGCGCGAAGGTGAGATCACATTGCGAACATAGTTAAAATTTACAAAAAATTTATATATGGTAATCACACATAAATGAATAGAGGTGAAACAAGATGTTTTTGAACAAGAAAGCCCAAGGAATAAGTATTAACGTAATAATCATAGCCGCGATAGCACTTCTGGTGTTAGTTATTTTGTCAGTTCTTCTGTTAAGAGGTGGCGGAACAATCGTTGATGGTACATCATGCGAAGCACTCGCAGGAGCACAATGTGCACCTGATTGCGCATCATTATCAACAGGCACGACTATTTTTTCAGTGAACACAGGAGCACCATGCTCGGATGATACATTAAAATGCTGTGTTAAGATAGGAACATAACCTCAATGATTATAAACAAGAAAGGACAAGGACTCAGTATCAATGTAATTATAATAGCCGCAATAGCTCTTCTTGTATTGATTATACTAGCAATTCTGGTTGCGAGATCCGGAACTCATGTCTCTGACGGCACTAAGTGCTTTACAGAGGGTGGGGTTTGCAAAGAAACCTGTGATAGCAACAAGCGAGTCCAAGGAGTAAATCTTTGTGGTGATGATGGAACAAAATTTTGCTGTAGTCCAGTTCCACTTAGAGATTGACGATGACTAAAAAAGGTGAAGGTATGACTTGGAGCCTTCTAATAGGTGCAATTATAGTTGTATTAATACTAGTGGTAGTTTTCTTTTACTCTGATGATATAATAGCATCTTTATTTGATACAAATAAATGTGAAAACAATGTTCCCGGAGCAGAATGCTTAGAAGCCAATACTTGTGTTAATGACAGAAATGGAGTTGTTTATAGACATCTAAACAAAGCTTGCCCAGGACAAAGTGTTTGCTGTGTTCCTGATAGAGATTTAAACGAAATAGATTCTGAGATTATTGGCGGACTTATTAATGGTAGTGAGAATGGAAGCAACATCGGTGCGGGAGCCCCAACAGGACCTGTGAGATTTTTTATGGAATTAATGCCTGATAAAGATCCTCTACAAGAGTTTGACACTAGCAGAAAATATCTTGTAAATAAAGAATACAAATTTAGAACCTATGGATCAGGCGAGCACATAAATAAATGTTTAATTCAAATATGGTATTCTTCTGATAATCCCCCTACAGACAAACCAAGACTAATTAAAAGATTTGAAGTATATGAATGCATTGAAGGATCAACTATTAGTTTCAAACCTGACAGCAGCCATGTAACATATGGACCTGTAGAAATAGATGTTATTGCTTTCAATAAAGATGTTGAACCTGCAAATAAAGACGATTGGCAATTAACTGATTGGCAAAGATCCACAAAATATTATTTGACAATTGTTAACAGTGAAGATGAAGGTCTGAGCGAGAGTGAAAGTTGTGACCAACACAATGAGTGTACAAGCATAAAAAATGCTGACTTGTGTCATGAATGTACAACATCTGATGGCACATGTTACTGGCATAATCGATGGTGGCCAATTCCAGATCAATGCAAAAGCTGTAGTGGAGTAGATGCTTGCTTAGATTATAATAATGAACAAGCCTGTAATGATAATTCTTGCACAATTGAAACAAGTGGCGTAGGATGTGCGTGGGCACCTATAAGCGGAGGATTCTGCCAAGTATGTAATCATTATCAAAACACCAATAATTGTGAAGATTACCTAAGTCGAAATACTTGTGAAGAAAACCCTTGTACTTATGGTTCAATTGGATGCAAATGGGAATCAGGAGATTGTCTTGAAAAAACTCCTGAAGATCAAGCGCTAGTAGACCAATGTGAAGGAATTGACATTTGCCCAGCTTATAATAACCGAGACACATGCAACAATAATCCATGCGGCGTAACAAGTGTTAATGGAGGAGATTGTACGTGGTCAACTTTTAGTGGAGGATACTGTCATGTTTGCGGCGATTATCAAAACACAAACAGCTGCGGAGAATATAATGATGAAGCAACATGCCAATCAAATCCATGTAACTATTTAAGTTGTGAATGGAGCAACAATGTTTGCTCGTAGGTGAATTAAATGAATAAAAAAGGAGTAGAAAAATTAATGGGACTAACTGTGACTGCAATAATAGTCATAGCTCTAATATTCATATCATATGTTTTTATAGACAGATTCGTAATCCAAAGAGGACCTGATTTTGAAGATTTTACTAAATGCACAAATATGCCTGGCGTTGAAAGCGCCGAGTGCTTGGACAACAAAGAGGCATGTAAAGAAAAAGGCGGAACCAGTTACTCATTTGGTTGTGGAGAAGAAAAAATCTGTTGTGCAATAACAAAATTCTCGTAGCTAAAAAATGAATAAAAAAGGAGATATGGGATTCTTTGTAAAAATTGTCATCGCGTGCTTATTCTTAGTTACAGTGCTAGGAGCAACCGTGAAAACAGTTGACATAGATTTATTCTCAAGTGAAGCCGACAGCCTCTCAAATAGAGAGTTCATAAAACTCACTAGCATAATTGAAGGACTAATCGAAACAGGCAGTCAAAGCGGGATAAACGATATAACATTGGAACTAGAAGATGACTTTGTAATAATCAGCTTTTATGAAAATGACGATTCTGCTATTGGAAATGGAAGAATAATTTCCACTCCTAAAACTTGTAAAAGTGAAAGTTGTTTATGTTTGTTTAAAGAACCTTTGATCAATGATTTGAATAAAAAAAACATTAATGATAAAAGGGTTGTTAACTGTAAACAATTTAAGAAAACAAAAATACACACCGGATTTGAAAGTCCAGATTATAATAATCACATTAAGCCATACTGTTATGATATGCTTGATGAAAGTGAATCAGTTAATGGAAACGTTTATGAGTATAAATATGTGTGTTTGGCAGGATATAGTGTTGACCATGGATATTGGGGATCTAAAGGTTTAACAATTCAAACTAGAAAATTACCAGGTGATATCATGGAAATTTTCATTGATTTGGATAACTCTGTGAATGTTGACAGATACTACTCAATCCATACATGCCCAGCAGGATCTTACGCTGCTTGTGTAAACCAAAAGTATGGTTTTATATTCCAAGAACAAAGCAATGACTTTGTATGTAAGTTTAATCAAAACAATAATTCTTGTGAAAAAGAAGCCATAGAACCTTGTGCAATGGGAATTATTGAGAGCGAATGCTTCTGTGAAGGTCAAGCAAGAACAAGTGGATTCTGCATTGAAGACAAGCACTACAAAACCGACTTACCAAGAGATCTTTACAATGATTATTGCTACCCACAAAGAATAGATGACTGTGGAGACTATAAAACCGACACAAAATATGATTCAGATAAGTATGCTTGTACTTTCAATCTTTGCGGTTTAGATAGAGATTGTTATTGGGATGCCAAAGCACCCATAATTGGCAGTTTGAAACCTAACACTTGTGAAAACTGTACAGAGGCATGTAACTGCGATTTATACGATAATGATAAATGGGTTGAAACAGTAAATCCTTGCAACTGTGACTGTAGTACGCCACCAATAACACAACCAAACATCCCATACTACGGCGTCACTCAAAATCCTATTCCATAAAACTAATTTTCTTCTGAGTTAAATACAAAAATTTTTAAACTTTTAAACACAATTCTCCTCTTATGAATAAAAAAGGGGTGGAGAATTACATATTGTACCTAGCTTTCATGGGGATTTTCGCTCTCATCGTCACAATGGCGATATTCAAAGGTGTTGGAAATGCTTCTGACGGAACTTTTTTCTGGAAGGTTTTTTACGCCCGAGATCCTGCAATGCTCATTGACATCGGACAAGCCGGCAGAGGAGACTTAGAAATTAATTATAATCTTGTTCAAGCCACCAGACCTTTGGTTTTTGAACTCAAAGAAAATTCGGTTCAAGTTTTTGAGTATAGTGATTTTATTGATAATCCAAGACCTACTTCTTTCAGATTTGCCAGCGGACCAAATGTGATCGTTGAGAATAAAGAATTATTCACTTCTTACTTCAAAATTTATTTGAGCGCGAGCTCTGTTAAGATATCTGAAGAAGCTCTGAAAACTCAAACTTGTGCTAATTTTAATACTTCAGAAAAACCTGAAGACATTACCATCTATGTTGAATCAAACGATGCATTCATGGCCGCACTTGTAGAAAGTGGATTGTCAAGAGAAGGATTCACTATTGCAGATAAAGCCAAAGATGCTAATTTAGGAATACTAATTGAAAACAGTGATCGAGAATCACTAGCATTTTACTATAAAAAAAATCTTAGAAAAAGTGAAAGATTGACTTGTCTCATTACAAATGAAATTGTTGAATCAAGTTCAGAAGAGTTATTCGTTACAAACATAGAAAGAATTGATGGAAATTCAGCCCAATTCACAAAACTTCTTGGAGCAGAAGACGGATTAGTTGTGGAAGCAAAACTCAATGATAACATTGGAAAATCTATTGCTAAAGGGGTGATTAATTTCTATGGGTGACGGCGACGAAGGAATGAAGACAATTGCAGCAATTCACAAAATGATTTTTCTAGCTATTGTCACACTTCTAATAATATTCTTTGCTTACTTTGTTACACTCACAGACATAAAAACTGAAGACACCGAAATCAACCTTTTTATCAATAGAATAATATATTCTGTCAATTCATTAGCTTACTACGATGAAGACATAGATCGAAGCTACCTTGGAAGAATTGATATTACCAAGCTTAATTCTACAAATCTGGAAAGCACAATTGATTATTCAAGTGATAAACAAATAGCCGCTAAATTAACACTTAGAGGAAAAGATCCTGTTTTCTATAATGAAAATTTGTATAAGCGACTAGAACCAATCGCGCAGAGCAGTCTAAAAAGAGCAACCAGCGTTGAATACAAATCCAGAGAGTTCTGGGTTTCTTACGTTGAGAATAATCAACTAAAATCTTCTCCAATAAAAATTGAAGTGGTACTGGGAACAACATGATAGGAAACAAAAAAGGATATGAAGATATACCAAGCACATTCTCATACATTTGGTTAGTAATAGGTGTTATAGTAGTTTTAATCCTAACATCAACTCTTCAAGCAGGTAGCGCTGAAAGAGAAATCAAGGGTTCATCTATAAGCTATTACGAAACTAAACTATTAATGTTTTTAAGAGAACCAGTAAGTCATGAAGGAAAACAATACACAATTTCTGAACTTATAATGGAAGCAGAATATGACATTGATAAAAGAACCACTATTAGACAAAGAATTCAAAGCCGATTCAATGAAATGTACGGAGAATATTGGAGTTTAGAGCTAGAATTCCCAAACGAAAACCCAATCATATATGGTCATAGTTACAAGAGACAAAAAGTTGGAACTTGGTTACAAAATATTATGACAAGAATGTTTGTTGGACCAGGATATTATGGTATGCTTCCGATTGATAAAAAAATTACAATTACAAAAACAATACCTGGCTTTGAATCAAATATAAATTTAGAATTTGAAACTTGGATACTATTACCATGATGAAAAACAAGAAAGGACAAATATTACCATTAATAGTAGTTCTCGTAGTAATATTCGCGTTAATAGCGCTCGTATTAATTCATAATGATAAATCAAATTCAAGAGAAGTAAATGGACAAAAAGCTGTTATTGGAATGTACGCAAATGCAGTAATAAAATCTTATCAACAACAAGAAGAAGCGCTTATTCACATAGATAACTCTGCCAAAATTGCTCTTTGGAAATCAATTGATGAAATAAATGGAAAAGGTGGACTAATAACAGCCGATTGTGGAACATCAGGTTATAATCTGTGGAATGAAGGAACAAATACTTGTTGGCCAGATTCTGAAAATAATTTAAGAATCATGATGCGTGACAGATTAGGTGTAGAGTTCTCAAAATATGAACTATTATCATTGAGCAGCAATCACTATTTAACATTCAATCAAAAAGGAGAACAGTTAGAAGTTGTTGGAGAAACAAACGATAAAATAGATGTTGTCATAACATTATCAGGGGACATAATTGAAAAACAAACTCAAGTTTTACCAACTGAAATTCCTGCAGATACAATTGGCAGAATCAACAAATTCCACGATATCATAACGAGAACTGGTGCACTACATAAGTATGATCCCGCATTTCAAAAAGCAATTATAACACAGGAATCAGAAGGGTATGAATTCGCGGTTTCAAAATCAGGTTGTATAGGAATACAACAATTCTGTTATAGTACTGCAAGGGATTATTTTGACAAAGCAGATAAAAAAAACATCAAAAGTATTGGTGACTGTGCCAAAACAAGAAGTTGCAGCTTAGCAGATATAAAAAAAGATCCCAGATCAAACGCTCACAAATCTATAATTAACGCAGGAGAACTAATTGAAGATATTCTAGGTAAAAAAGCCATAAAGGATACAACTGATAAATTAGCATTTGGAGCTGCAGCATACAATGGAGGATATGGACCTATTAGAGATGCTATAAAACTAACAGGTAAAGACGACCCGTCATGGGAAGAAGTCTCTCAATATATCACAGTAGATGTTTTAAAAAAATATAGTCCTTACAAAGGTTGGACTGATGCTGAAAACCAAGCAAAGGTTATAGAAATAAAAGATTATGTCAACAAAGTAAGTGCTTACTATGTTGCATGGGGTGGAACATCAATGTTCATGCCATCAGTCATAGGCACATTTGAATTCGGACAAAACTTCAGAATACAAACACCATATAATCTGTCTGTTTATGACAAATTAAAAACATTCGCAGAAGAAACAATTAGAGATTGTAAAGACAATGTTGCTGTTTGTTTAGAAGAGAAAAAAGTCGATTTCAATAATAATAGTCAAGATGTTCAAATTCTAGATCTTCACGATTGTGAAGAAGGAAACGAGAGAGTATTCTATGACTTAATCGAAAACTTTGATGATTGTGGTGAGGCATGGGGAAACAATTGCAAATGTCAAATAACAGAGAATTATACGAGTGAAGAAATAAAGAATTTAACAGGCGGATACGAAGCCAGATTTGGTGTTGACAACACACCAAGACCAATAACTGACAAAAGTTTATACATAAACATGAATTTTACAACTCCAATGGAACTGCAATCTCAATTTAGCATTCCAGATCAGACTTTCTGGGAACCAAATACTTACACCTTCTGGTACCAAAACAAGAAGTTGTATAATTATGACTTGAACTTTTATTATTCATTAGCTAACAAAAAATATACTTTGAAAAACTTCGAAAAACTTTTTATGGTTGTAAAAGATAAACATTACTCTTTATGGGTGGAGTTCAAGCCAGGCGCAATGAGCCAAATATTACACGCGCTCAAGAACATACTTAATACTGCTCCAAAAGAAAATTTGTTTAGTCCAACTAAAGACACAACATTCATAAAAGATATTTGTCCAGTGGCAAAAAAGACATTTAGAGTTTGTGGAAAAACCAATTATTTAATTCCAACATTAAAGAAGACGATTGTTAAGAACGAGCTTACTTATGAACCTACAAAAATAAAATTTGCAATGACCTTGATTGATGAAGTTCCACCTGTAGAAGTGCAAAATCTAGAAGTAAAAGAAAGCTTTGAAGGAAAAATAGAATTGACATGGATGGATAAACACACAGAAGATTTCACAATGTATAATATTACCTACGAACAAAAAAATATTCCTCTATCTAAGAAAGAAATTGGTGCATACTATGAATATAACGCGGAAGAAGCAAGCCCAAATGACTACAACAAACTTTACTATGAAAATCAAAGTGATAAAAGAAAATATTCTTTCATGATAAAATCCGCGGACCTCATTTTATTAAGTAATAATACTTATGTCTTTAAAGTTGTGGGGATCGATAACTTCAAGAATCAAAAAGACATGGTTCAAGGAGCAGAACTAAGAGTAAATTGAACATATAAATTCTATAACAGCAAAGTTTTTAAAGTAGGGAAAACCACAAATATTGGGGGAAACATGATAACATTACCATTGGCAGATATAAAGGCTAAAATCAAAGAACAGAGTTCTCTTTCTGAAGATGAAGTTAATCAGAAGATTAAAGCCAAATTAGATCAATTATCAGGTCTCATTTCTGAGGAAGGCGCAGCACACATAATAGCAAATGAACTAGGAGTCAAACTCATTATACCTGGGGAAAAGTTGAAGCTAAAAAGTATTCTTCCAGGCATGAAAAATATTGAAGTAACTGGAAAAGTAACAAGAAAATTTGAACTTAGAGAATTCAATACGGAGAAAAGGTCTGGAAAAATAGCTAGTTTCATTATATCAGATGAAACTGGTTTCATAAGGGTTTTGTTGTGGAATGATCAGACAGACAAGTTTGAAGAAATAAAAGAAGGCAATATAATTACTATAAAAAATGGTTATATCCGAGAAAATAATGGTAGAAAAGAATTACACCTAAATGAAAGTGCAGAGATGATTATTAATCCTAAAGGTGTTGAAATAACAGTTCTTGAAGAAACAGTTGCAAGAAAGAAATTGTCAGAATTAGCAGAAGGAGATGATAATGTTGAAGTATTGGCAACAATAGTACAAGTATTTGATCCAAGATTCTTCGAAGTTGACCCTAATACAGGAAAACGCGCAATACAAAAAGAAGGAAAATTTTATGCAGGAGACAAAGAAATTGAAAACATTGGTTATGCATATGTCATGAACTTATTCTTAGATGATGGAAGTGACAACGTTCGAACAGTACTATGGCGAAACCAAATTCAAAAACTCCTAGGCCTAACCAACGAAGAAGTTCTGAAATTTAGAGAAGATCCTGCCTCATTCGAAAACGTGAAAACAGACTTATTAGGAACAATAGTTAAAGTTGTAGGAAGAGTGAAGAAAAATGATGCATTTGAAAGATTAGAATTAATTGCAAACCTCATATTCAAAGATATTGATCCTGAAGAAGAAATAAAAAAATTAGCTGCAGAGACTCCAAAAACAGAACCCATAGCGATAACAACTGAAACAGAAAAAAAACCTGTAGTTGAAGAGAAAACTCCTGATACAACACCACAACCTGTAGTAGAACCAATTCCAGCTGTTGAACCTGAACCAGCTCCAAAGTTACCGGAGGAAGAATCTGTTGCAGAGGAAGAAATTTTCCCAGACGAAGACACAAGCGCAGTAGAAAATGCTGTAAAAGAATCAGACGCTGAGAATGATAAAGATGTTATGTCAATAGATGATTTGGAAGATATCAACAAAAACTAATTCTATAAAATCAACAAAATTGATAAGACTAAAAAAATAAAGAATAATAGATAATCAACTATTCCACCTGTTCTAAATAAACCCTTAACTTTTTTCCCAACCATGAAAAAAGAAATACCTGATCTAGTCATAGCATCAAAAACTAAGTGTATGAAATAACCTAAAAAAAAAGCAGACGCATAAAACATATTTGAAAAAACAAGCATTACTAACGAAAAAATTACTGCTGGATAAACAGAGTGAAAAAACCCTCTGTGCCTTGAGAACCAACCAACAAGGAGAAACTTTCTTCCAATAAGAGAATGACGCTCATCAATATCTGGCAGAAGAGATGCCACTAATACAATTATAACTAACGCTAAAGAGTTAACATCAGTAAATTCTAATATCAACAAAGCCACAAACAATCCAATAACCAAATGAGTTACTCCTCTCATAAATATGCTATAGAAAAAACATTTATATAATTAGTGTGTTAAAAAGAACATATGAACGCAAAGGTTATTATTAATCCACAAGCAGGAAGACAATCAAAAGACTTTGAGAAAAAAATAAGATTATTCTTCAAAGATACAAATATAACACTAAATTTCTCTTATACCGACAAGAAAGGACATGCAACAAATATTGCACAAAAAAGCAAGGATAACGATTTAATCATAATCGTAGGAGGAGACGGAACAATCAACGAAGTAGTTAATGGATTGAATGATTACAAAGTAAAAATTGGACTAATACCAGTAGGTTCAGAGAACATATTTGCAACAGAACTCAAAATTCCCAAAGACATAAAGAAAGCTTGCGAGGTTATCTTAAAAGGAAGAACAAGAAAAATAGATTTAGGCGTTATTAACAAAAAGAAATTCATTTTTGTAGCAGGAATAGGCTTTGACGCACACGCAATAACTAAAATCAGACCAAAATTGAAGAAACTGATTGGTAAACACTCATACAAGATAGCTGGCTTGGAAACACTCTTTAAACATAAAGCAGAAGAACTAACAATTAAAATCGGGAGAAAGACAGAGAAAGGATACTTCGTACTTGCTAGCAACGTGAAAAATTATGGTGGAAATTTTAAAATAACACCAAAAGCAAAACTAGACGATGGATACTTGGATATTTGTATCTTCCAGAACAAAGACGTTTGGAGTGTGATGAAATACGTTGTGGGCGGTGTAACAGGGCATATTACTCGGCTCAAAGGAATAAAACATTACCAAATAAAGAAAGCTAGCATTACATCAGAAAAGCCCGTCCTTTACCATACAGATGCAGAAATAGGAGATAAAACGCCTGTTGACATAGAAGTCTTACCAAAGAAGTTAAAAGTTATTATTCCTTGAAAAAATTTATATATTTATTCTAAAATATTCTTTTTATGGACTTTTACAAACTCTGGCCCAGAATCTCATTAATAGCAGCAATCATATTTGCAGCAGTCATTGTTTTTTTCATCCCCATCAACAGCGCATTGTTCTGGGTTTGGGTTAATGTTCCATTACAACTTTTACATCAATTTGAAGAACACGGCAAAGGAAGGTTCAAAAAGTTTGCTAATAAAGAACTATTCAAGTCAAAAACTCTGAGTGATAAACAATTGTTTCGTGTAGATGCGCCCATTTCGTGGATTCTCTTTCCAATTCTGGCAATAACTTCATTCATTGATATGGCATCTGGACTTTTGCTTCCATATGTGGCTGCGGTTGATTCCATCACACATATTGCCTTAAGTGCATTTAAACGCGAATACACACCTGGACTCATCGTAAGTATTATGCAGTTTCCGGTAGCAATTATATCAATAATCATGCTTGAGCTAAAAGCCAATTTAAGTCCAATGAGTCACGTAATCGCAATAATCGCTCTTGTCATTTTATTCGGATTAATATTTTTTAAAATATGGCAATTAAATAAAAAAACACTGCATAAATGATTGACAAAAATTTGTACAAAAAACCAGGTTTATATGATAAAGCCTTAAAATTTATTGGATTTGAAAGAGGTCTTAATAATTTTATTAACAGATTAAAAATAGACTGTCCTGAAGATTGCACAATCTTGGACTTAGGGTGTGGAACCGGCATTGTTGGCCTTCAGCTAATAAAAAAAATCTCTTCTTCAACACTTCTAGCAACAGACATTGAAGAAACATTTCTGAATGAAACAATGAAAAATGCTAAAGAAAGAGCTATTGAAAAAAATCGTATTTCCGTTGGCATATTAGATATTTCTAATCCAACAAAAACAAATTTATCCAAAAAATTAAAACCAAACTCATTTGACATTGTTTGTATGGGTGGTTCATTAGGCTATTCAAAAAACCAAGAAGACACCTTAAAGGTTTTATCAGGATTAATCAAAAAAGGAGGATATCTAATTAATATAGAAATGAATGAAAATTTCTTTGGAAAGTTAATTGGATCTAAATATAATTATAAACCAATATGCTTAAAGAAACTAGTCAGCAGAATAAGTAATGAAGGTTTTGAAGTTTCAACAATTAAATTTTCAATAAAAGACTTTCCAGCTAATTTAACAAGAATAGGCATTATCGCAAGACGGAATGACCGAAAATAATTTAAGCGCCTTAATTTTTTTAAGTTTATGCCAAAAGTTTCAATTTTAGTACTTAATTTTAAGCAAGCAAAATTAACAATTGATTGTGTAGAAAGTTTGCTAAAACAAACATACAAAGATTTTGAAATAGTAATCATCGATAATAATAGTGAGGATGGTTCCTTTGAAACTTTCAAGAAAGAATTCAAGAATAATAAAAAAATAAAAGTTATGCAAACTGGTAAAAATATTGGTTATGCTGGCGGCAACAATTATGCAGTTAAAAGAACAAACAGTGATTACGTGGCGATTCTCAACAATGACACAGTTGTTCAAAAAGACTGGCTTGAATGGCTTGTCAAAGGATTCAAAATTGATCCAAAAGTAAAAGTTGTGGGCGCAGACATGCCTGTAGTGGGACATAAAAATCCTAAAGTGGATTCCAAAAAAGTTGGTGTTACCAAAACACTCACAGGTTATTCAGTTTTTTTTAATAGAAAAAAACCATTGAAGGATGACACATTTGTCGATCAGTTTTCTGTAGGCGGGTGCGCACTTATTTATGATCGATCAGTTATTGATCTACCTTTTCCTGAAGAATATTTTATCTACGCAGAAGAAACGTACTTCAATTGGCTAATTCAACTAATGGGTTATAGAGTTATAAAAGCAACAAAATCTCGTGGAGATCATTTCCATAACATCGTTAAAAAAACCGGTGGCAGCAAAATTAATCATCGTTTCACATTTTTAGCAGAGAGAAATATGTATATTAACATGCTGATTTTTTTCAGTCCAAAAAATACCTTAAAGATAATACCTTTAATGATTCTCAAAGCAATACTTCGCAACCTAATTGAAGTTAAAAAAATTCCAGATCATCTAAAAGCCTACCTTTGGATATTATTTCACCCAAAATATATTCATGAGAAAAGAAAATTTATACGATCAGTGAGAAAAGTCTCGGACGACATAATTGTAAACAGATTAAGTTACAAAATTTATGATCCAAAGAAAATGACTTCTTTTAATAGTCTGATGAGCTTCATAAACAAGTTTGTTTGGGTTTACTGCTGGATTGTAAGATTAAAGACTATTGAATTCTCTAAGTAAATTATTTTTTGTATAAAACAAAATAGAACCGAGAAATATTTATAGATATGGATGGTAGTTTTCGACCAAAAGAGGATAAGCCAATTCCCCAATAAACAGTGTCTAACAATTTCAATCCTTCTTTTTTTGAAATTTTGTTAAGTTTCCAAAAAGGAATCCAACACATATGACCTAGATGATCTTTTGGCTTAGTAGTAGTTAATGGTGCAAAATATTTTTGTAAATGCAATGATAACATATTGTTTCCTTGTCCAATTAAAACATATTTTTTCGAAACTCTACATAATTCTCTGTACGCTTTCAAAGGATTAGGAATATGATCCAATGTTGAAATACATGAGACCAAATCAAACGCATCATCTTTAAATGG
>JADHVI010000006.1 GCA_016784125.1 Candidatus Woesearchaeota archaeon | reverse complement strand
TTAAATCTCTTCTCAGCCTTATCAGCTTGCCCATAACGACTAAAGATAAGTCTTAATATGAATACTGTTGGACAGAGATTAAGAATTACTTCCAACAGTTCACCAAAAATAGGAATAAAGCTTAAAGGCAGCAAGTTTGTAGCTTCCCAAGCCGCTAAAAAAGCAATGAACATATAGGATATTTTTTTTTCTTTTTTGAAAATTAGTACTGCTGCTGCCCAATCACCAATGTCTAAGCCAAGAGTTCCAGCACCCATCAAGAAATTATCAAGAGTAGAAAGACCAAAGTCAACAACATAATCATAGATCAGCGCGCCAAAATATCTTTTGAAAAGAAGCGACAGCACAATGAATAATCCGACGGCAATCCAGATCATGTAAACAACTTCCATACTATATAAATGCATTAATCATTATAAAAGTTTTTTGATAAAAGAATATTTATAAAACAATCATCTATTCTAAGAGTATGTCATTCGATGTTCCCAAAGTTGAAAATTACAAGTTCTACTTAGATGTGGCTTTCAACAACGCGAGAAAAAAAGCTTCAGAGAAGAGAAGCTCACTCAAGATGGATCGATTTAGTAAATCAAAAGTCTTAGAGTTTGAAAAGATTGAAACAGTGAATGATGTACTAACATCAAAGCTGGCTAAAATAATTATTTCATTTCCAAACTTTGACAATTTAGTGGAGTTTTACACAGAATTAGTATCTACGTTGATTGACTACAAAGAATTAAAAAAATCGCTTGGAGCGTTAAACTGGGCAAAGAAAAAAATACCTGAATTTTCAAGACAATTCAAAACCAGTATAAGAAAAACCCAAGACTTACAATCAATAAGAAGATATGGAAAAGAATATTATGGTAGAATCTCCTCTGTCATGAGGCAAATAAGAAGCAATCTTGAATTCCTTGAAGAAACAAGAAAGATTATGAGAAACTTTCCAACCATAAAAGAAATGTTTACAGTTGCAATTGCAGGATTTCCAAACGTTGGAAAATCAACTTTGCTAAGCAAACTAACAACTTCTAAACCAGATATACAATCATACGCATTTACAACCACAACTCTTAATGTGGGTTACATAAAGGAGAACACTGTGAAAATCCAATTCATAGATACACCTGGAACCCTGAATAGGATATCAAAGATGAATGAGATAGAACAGATAGCATACCTTGCGATTAAGTATTGTGCGAACATGATAATATATGTTTATGATTTATCAGAACACTACACCCTAAAAGATCAGGAACAACTCTTAGAAAACTTGAAAGAATTTGATAAACCAATAGTGCTATATCTTAGCAAAACAGACATTTTAGATAAGAAAAAAGTTGCTGCTTTCAAAAAGAAAGTTCAAGCAATAACAGATATAACAATTCTAAAAGAAAAAGTGTTGGAAGGTTTCAAAAAGTACTAATTATTTAGCGACTTTTTCTTCAACAATTTTAGGTTCTATCTTTTCGATGTGTAAACTACAACTACAAGGAACTTTATGCTTTGCTCGATCAATAGCTATTTTTGCAAAGTCTAAGAACTGTTTGTCAACGTAAGCTTGGATTATGATTTGATGCCTAGAAACTTGAGCTGCAAGTCCAACTGGTTTTCCAAAAGACTTTTTCATACCAGTACTCATTCTATCAGCACCAGCACCTGCTGCTAAAGGATTCTCTCTCAATACATGATGAGGAAAAACTCTGATTTGTAATCTATAAGCATTTTTACCGCATTTTGTCTCTAAATATCTGTTACTTGTTAATCTGGCTGATTCTAAAGCATTATGTCTGATTTGGATATTTGAGCCACATTTTAAAGATACAACATATTGGAAATTCTTTTTCAAATCTCCCTGAACAAATTTTACTACTTTGTTTTGGGGCATAGCTCTAACAAACTGTTTACTTCGGTACTTACTTTTCCTTGTGTAAGGCCTTTCTATCCTCCTATAAGCGATTGCTTTTCTTAGCTTTGCCATGATGTCTGAGAAAAAATTGGGTATTTATATATGTTTTGCTTTGAAAACATTTAGTGGCTAACAGATGTAAACAGATAAAATCGCTGCATAGTAATAATAAATATAGTAATATTTTTAAATGGTGGGGGGTTCTTTTTAGTCTCGTCAGTGAGAAGAAGAACTATTTTTACTATCCAAAATGAAAGTTGCGAGAAACTTTAAAAACATAGTTTTTTTCAAATTTTAATAACAAATAAAATTGAGTGAGGGAAGAATATGCAAGCGATAAAAGACAAAATAAAAGAACAGGGAATAAAACAAGTAGTAAAACTTATGTCAAATGCTTCTGACAAAAATCTAGATAGAATTGGTGCCTTCATGGAGAAGATGAGTGGTGACAAAGAAAATAAAGATCGAATCAAACTCATAAGAGGAATGATCAAAGAAAATCATCCGGGAATTCAATTAGTAAGAAGAATAACTAACGAAACAAACAAAAAATGTCGAGACAAAATCGCAACCAACCTCATAGCAAAAGGATTCTTAATCAACGATGCAAAAAGAAAGAAAACACAGAAAGAAGGGTCATATGCACCTTCAACAGTTCTAATAAGCCCAACCATGAGATGTAATATTCGTTGCATTGGTTGTTATGCCGGAAATTATACTATGAAAGATGATTTATCATTTGAACTTTTTGATAAAGTTGTTACTGAATCCAAAGCAATGGGGACAGCATTTTTCACAATTTTGGGGGGAGAACCTTTCATTAGAAAAGATCTCTTTGACATTCTCAAAAAACACAATGATACATACTTCCAGATTTATACAAATGGTACTTTGTTAGATGAAGAAAAAGTAAAGAAGCTAGCAAAGCTAGGAAACGCAATGCCAGTATTGAGCATTGAAGGAAGCGAAGAACAAACCGATTGGAGAAGAGGCAAAGGTGTATACAAAAAAGTCATTAAAGCAATGAAGCTACTTAAGAAACACAAAGTTCCATTTGGATTCTCAACAGCTGTTACAAGTAAAAATGCTGATTATGTTACGAGCGATGAGTATGTTGATATGTTAATCAAAAACGGCGCATTTGTTGGCTGGTACTTCTTGTACATGCCAATAGGTAGAGATGCAGATTTATCTTTAATGCCAACACCGAAGCAAAGAAAAGCACAATATCATCGAATAGAAGAAATAAGAGCAACAAAACCAATTTTTATGATTGACTTCTGGAACGATGCTCCTTCTGTTGGTGGATGTATTGCTGGTAGAGAATATGTACATATAACTTCAAAAGGGGACGCAGAACCTTGTATCTTTTCGCACTTTGCAGAAGATAATATCAAGAACAAATCCATGAAGCAAATAATGAGTTCAAAGTATTTCAAAACATTGAGAAGCAAACAACCATACACGGAAAACTTGTTTCTGCCATGTATGTGGATAGATAATCCTGAAGTTAGCAGAGAAGTACACGCTTCCTGTAATGTTTACCCTACACATGATGGTGCTGAAGAGATTATCATGAAGCCAAGTGTCAAGAAAGGTCTGGATAAATATTCGAAAGAAGTTCATAAGATGTACAAAGAATTATGGGCTGACAGATGTAAAGGGTGTGGATGTGGTGCTTCAACAAAAACTTCAAAGAAGAAAGCAAAAGCATAATTTTAATTAATTTTTTTTCTTTATACTTATTATAAAGTCCTGTAGTGTAGTGGCCAAACAAGACTGGCGTCTTGAAGACCAAGATGTTATCTTAGGTCAATCATCTCAGGTTCTGGGCCTGAGGACCTCGGTTCGAAACAAAGGTTTCGCCCATTGACGACGAAATTCTTCCCTTCGGGCGAAGGATTTGCTTCGCAAATCGGAACCTTTGGCGAAAGTCCGGGCAGGACTATTCTACTCACATAGTTTCTCTTTGTATACTGTTCAACTAGTTTTATATATTATTGACTTTATCTTAGAGCATGACATCTTTACATGGACATGAAGTTATAGAATTTATTCATACAAAACCAATACTTAAAAAAAATTTGTTGTCAACAATAAAAAAAGAATTTGGTGATGCAAAATTTCATACTTGTTCAAAGGAAAACATGACTGCAGAAGAACTATTAAAATTCTTAGAAGAAGCAGATAAGCTACATTTCAAAGATGAAAAGGCATACATAAATGAAGGTAATGTCTGTGATCATGATTAGAATAATTTCTCGTCAGATTCAAGATCATATACTTCAATGACTCCTGCGGGACATTGCTCAGCTGCCATCTGAACTTCTTGAGTAAGTTCAGTTTCTAAAACCCATTTGTCACCTTGTTGAGTTCCATCGATTAGATTGGCTTTTGCATCGGCTTTGTTCATAATCCAGTGCTTTGAATCTAAGTTTACACAAACAGTTGCGCCAATACAATTGTCCCTGGTATATACAATTTTAACTTTTTTCATAGAATTATCATACAAGAATACTTTTTATAAATCTATCGAAAGACATTTATATATATAAGACGCTAATGATTAAAATGGTGGAAGACAAAGAGTGGATTAAAGTTGAGCATCGAGATTGGGACGAATGGGAAATGGATCCCAAGAGTTATGTTTTGATTAGATTGAAAGATGAAAAAATTGAAGTCTGCATAATGGCGATCCAAGATCCTCATAAACAAGGCGACTTTGTCAAAGAACAAAAAGAACTAGAAAAATACTGTGGAGATCACCCAATAGACATTTACTATCAAATAATCCAAGATGGTTGGATCACGAATATGCAGCATGCAGCTTATCTTGGATGTGAATTGCAAAAAGCATATACTGCGCTAAAGAAAGGAGTCAAATATATTCAGGACGAAGAGTTAAATCTTTAGAACTAAGGTGTGATGATTTTTTTCTGCTATGAATAATCTTTGTCAGGTAAATCTACGCCAAGCATTCTGCTATGTGTTGGGTACAACAAAGTGTTCTTACATGGATTAAACTCTTTATATATGGAGCTATCATGGTTTTTTGTTATAACTATAGGCGCACCATTTATTTTTGGTTGAACATTAGTTGGATGTGTAGTGGATTCTTCGATTACCTCATCTGTATTTTGACAATTGTCGTCTAAACTAGACACTTTTGAAGAAGTTGTTGGTGGAATAGTCATTAAATGTCCGCCACCTTCAAACGGAAAGAAAACATCCACTTCTAATTCCAACTTTGTTGGAGAACTGTTGTCTGGGTCTGTAGATTGCTGTTCATTATATAATCTCATTATATCCCTCCATAATTGTGTGTGCTTATGAGAGTAAAACTATAAAAATCTTTTGATAAAGATAGCTAAAGAAGTTAATGATCTAATCCTATCTTTATTCTATAAATAAAAAGCTTTTTAAAACAAGGATTTTTCTTTGGTTCTGCTGAGGACACATTAAAGTGATGTCGAGAGAAAAACTTGGCAGTATCCTCGGGAGGCAAAAAAATGGCAGAATTTAAAGTTAACATCGGAAACCCAAAGTCTGGGAAAACACACAAGAAAGACATCGTCGGTGACGAAGCAAAAGAACTTCTAGGGAAGAAAATTGGCGATACAATAAAGGGCGATAAAATAGGCTTTTCTGGTTATGAATTCGAAATTACAGGTGGTTCAGATTCTAGTGGATTTCCTATGAGAAAGGATGTGTCTGGAATAAACAGAAAAAGAATTTTAATTGTTGGTGGCGTTGGAACAAGACACAATAGAGCGGGAATGAGATTAAGACGAACAGTTGCAGGTAATCAAGTAAATCCAAAAACAGCTCAGATAAACCTCAAAGTTCTAAAAGTAGGCAAATCACCTCTAGAAGAAGTACCAGCGGAGGTGGCACCGGCTGAAGGCGAAGCTAAACCAGCTGAAGTCAAAGCAGCTCCAGAAGAGAAAAAGGAAGCTCCAAAGGAAGAAGTGAAGGACGAGGCTAAACCTAAAGAAGTGAAGGAAGAAGCTCCTAAAGACGAACCTAAGGTGGAAAAAAAGCCTGAAGAAAAGAAATAATAATTTTTTCGAAATTTTTATATACTTTATTTTTATTTACTATTTTTAATGACACTTACTGACAAGGAAAGAAAAACTCTTTATTCTATTAAAGTAGCTTCAGAAAATAATCCTAACAAGCCAGAGTTTCCAGCAGATGATCCGAAATTTCCTGCCACTCCTTCTTATAAAATTAAGGTTCCTGGTTTCTCAAATGTTTGGTTGAAAGATGAAAGTCATAATCCAACAGGAACGCATAAGGATAGAATGGCTTGGGAAATGGTTGTAACTTATAGAGATATGTTATTGGCCAAGAAAGAAGGTGTAATGAAGGAAAAACTACCTCATCTATCTATAATCACTTCTGGGGCCACTGGTGTAGCTATTCAAACAGCTTTGAATAAATATAATCTTCCACATTTGAAATGTTTGGTAGACTTAGAGCTACATAGAAAGATTGTTGCAGAACTTGAACATTTAGGATGTGAATTATTCTTTGTTGATCTCTCTAGAAAAGCCTTCAATTGGAAAGAAATATTAGAGCTCACAAGCAATACTACTGGTATTGATGTTACTTCAAGTCAAGGTCTAGATCCTACTACAAGATTTTATGATTGGCTTAGTTATGAAATAATAAATCAATCGCCTGATTATTGTTTTATTCCTTTTGGAAGTGGACATTTGTATGAAAATATTCTTAATATAAATAAAAGAGAGGTTTCTAGTGTTCATCATGATCCGAGATTCAGTGGTGATGTAAATGTTCTAAAAAATTGTGAATTCTTAGGTGCCACTGTTAATAACCCTAAGAGTAAAGCAGATAAGCTTTTTGCTCCACACAGACCATTTTCTGTTTTTGAAGAACAATGGATTAGATGTTTTCGTCTATCTGGTTTTTGCGGTCAAAACTCAAATGTTTATCTTATTAGAGAAAATTTTATTGATGAGGCTTTAGAGCTTGCAGAGAAGCAAGGAATTATTTGTGAACCCTCTGGTATTGCTGGTTTGGCTTTGCTTCTTCAAAATAAAGATTCAATCCCTAAGAACAAGAAAATATTGATTGTTAATACTGGCCAGGTAAAATATAAACATCAGTCTTCTAAGTGAGTGATTCATAGCCTATATCTTTTAGATTTAATTCTATTATGAGAAGTGACATTCCGGCTTGAATCATTAGTGGATCTTCAAAACGATTTATCATATCATCAATTAGTTTATCATGTTTTTTGAATTTTTGGAGAAGTACTATTTTTTCTTCGTTGTCTTTATTAGCAATTGCGTTTATTAAGCTTGTGTAATGCTCCTTTATTTTCAAGAACTCAACTTTAAATAGTTCTACTTCAGGACTTTTTCTCTCAATAAAAGACAGAAGCTTTCCCAAGTAGTAAAGTCTATATGAAATCTTCTTGAAAGCAGATACTATTTTCTTTTCTTTTATTAGTTGAAGCCTGTTTGTCTGAATCTGTCTCATAAGGGCGGGGTCATTGAATGCTTTCAAGATACTCTTCTCTGTGAGATTGGATAATTTTTTGTTTTGATTATGAAACTTTCTCAACTCAAATACGTTTTCTTGCGTTAGTCCCTTCTCAAAGAATGTTTTTAATAATTCAAATGAAGCTAAGTTTATCACGTGAATCTTCTTGTTGATATTACGTGGAGCAGTTTCTTGATCTAGGGAATAAAAATTCTTAATGGTGATGTATTTATCGCTTTGATCCATGATGTCAAAGCCTATAAAATCATGGATTGCCTCTATAATCATTTTGGATTTGATATTTATTTCTTTTCCTTCTAATGTAACTGAAGACATGTCTCTTATGTATGCTATTAAAAGTTCAATTCTTATCTCTTCATTTGTTTTTCCATCAACTTTTATTGTTGTAGAAGTTTTTTTCTCTGAATCTGGTTCGATTGGCGACGTGGTAGTTATTAGTAAATTTCCTCTACTAGTTTCAGTTATTTGTATTTCACTACCTGGTTTTAGATTGTTTTTTCGCACCCAATTTATTGGTAGTGCAGTCGTGAAACTGGTGTTTCCGGATCTTACTAGTTTTCGAGTTTCCATTTAAGTATATATAATATGTACTAGTATAAAAATATATTGGTTAAGTATATATATGTTGGGCCCCTATTACCTATAAACAGCTTAGATTAAGTTAAAAAAGTATTTTGGAAGATTTCCAACAAAGCTGGAAAACAAACAACAAAATGGGAAAAACCATGAAAAACAGTTGCAAAAAAATATTAGTGGAACTGAGAAAGAATGCAAGGGAAAGCATAACAAACATTTCCAAGAAAACAGGGATACCAACATCGACAGTGTTTTTGAAAATAAAAGATTGTGAAGAAAATGTGGTAAGAAAGCATACAACACTAATCGATTATGCAAAACTAGGGTTCAACCACTGGCAGAAAACAGCGATAAAACTAAGTGATTTCCAAAACAGAGACTTTGAGAAATTCCTACTAGCACACCCAAATGTCAACTCAGTATACCAAATAAATACTGGCTATGACTACTTGGTAGAAACTGTGCATGAGAATGTCAAAGAGTATATGAATTTCAAGAAAGAAATGGAAAGTCAATTTAGGATTGAAGAAAAACAAGAGTTTCAGATCATCAACGATTTGAAACGAGAAAACTTTATGACAACAATTGAAGAACCGTAAATATCACAATCACCCCGGAATGAGTCTGTGCAAAAACTCTAAAAAAATATTAAATCGCACGGATTAAAAACATTGCGCCCTGAAAGGAAAAACCAGGATTAGCGAGAGCTATAATCCGTCAGACAAAAAACGCTAAGATAGCGGGAGCTATAGAAAATGGAAACAACAAAAAGAGATATCCCAAAAAAACCATTAAGAGAAATAATGCTGGAAGCACACAGAGAACAGCTAAGAGAAATATATCAGCTTCCATCATCAGGAATTATTGCTTATAACGAAGAATCAACACAGATTTGTATAGATTCACAACCATTATTTTTGTTTCTAGAAGATACGCTAGAAGATCCGGAGTTCAGACGAAGATTATTAAATATTAGAACTGAAAGAAAAAACAAAATTTTGCAAGCACATCAAAATTCTAAATATATATCTGCAGAAGAGATGTTTGATCTTCAATTTGATTATGAGTTATTAGGATTGGATCATTTAGTAGATGCTGAAATAGTTAAAGATAAATGTAAATCCATATCTCAAACCGCTGATCGAGAATTAGCACAAAGTCAATTATTTACTCCAAACACAGGAGTCACTTTTTTTGAAGAAGTTGGAATAAAAGAACTTGAAGTATTAGGCTATCAATTATTAAGATTGAATGGTTATGGTTCGGAAAAAGATTTCTTCTTCGCAGGCAAGGGATGTAATTACCTCATGAAGTATACTGCTACAAGAGACAAGCTAATAAGAATAATTTTAGACAATGATGCAGTTGTTTCAAGGATAAAAGAACGATATGGAGTGTTATTAGATAACAACCCTCAGTTTGAATCGGCTTCTCAAGTATTTGATGAGATTAAAAGTATTAGATTGGATCAAATTAGACGAAGAGGAACCTGGCAATTACTTGCATCTAAAGCGGATTCTAAAGAACAATCATACATTGGTTTTGTAGGTGCTGCCCTTGCATATAATGAAGACAACAGACTTCTCAGAAGTGTCAGTTTTCATCATGTGATGAAAGATCCAACAATTGCTGATAGATTCTATGATTTAATTGAAAGGAGGAAAGAAAATGGATTCAGAAGCTAAACCATACCTAACAATCGCAATTACTAATAGCTGTAACTTTAGATGTGGCTATTGCAGTCCTACTGAAAAAGGTGGTTTTGGTGAAGGATTTGGAACTGAAAATCAAAAGCCTGATTTGGAAGATTTGGAAGAAAAAGTTTTAATTGCAGAAGAAGAAGGTATAACCAAAGTTCGAATAACTGGTGGAGAGCCGCTTGTTGTTAAAGGAATAATGGATTTACTAACTTTTTTTGAAAACAAAACTAGTTTGGAATATGCATTGGCTACAAATGGAAGTTTGGTGGGAAAACATATAGATGCGTTGAGTGATTTGTCTAGATTAGATCTTCGAATTAGCTTGGACACACTACATGAACAGAAATTCAATGAAATTTGTGGTGTTGAAGGACAGTACAAAATTGTTATGGACAACATACACGCGCTTACAGATGTAGGTATTCTTAAACGAGTGGCTATGGTTGTAACAAGCGAAAATGTTGATGAAGTTGAGTCAATGATTGATTTTTGTGAAGAACTGGGAATTAACTTAAAATTATTTGATATGTATGCCACATCTGCGACGTTAGAACTTTGGAAAAATATGTATTCTCCATTAGACAAAGCAAGGGAAATTGTTGAATCTAGATCTACTACTGCCAGACAAGTAACATATACAAAAAATTTTGGAATTCCTTCATTAGAGTATGAAACCAAAGCAGGAATAATTGTAAGAATTAAAGATAGTACTGCTGGTACAAAATATTCTCAAGAATTTTGTGGTGACTGCAACGCTTTGCCTTGTCAAGAAGGGTTATATACTGTCTTGTACAGTCCAAATAAAAAATTGATTCCTTGTAGATTATCACCTGCTCATTTTGAAGCTGAAACACCAGAACAATTTCGAACAAGTTTAAAAAAACTTATAAATATATTTCAGCAATCACATCATGAAAACAGATTTTGGAGTGGTATGTATGGATAAAGCAAACAAACAGGCGTTTGGTTTCTACGTTCAAGAATGGAATGATGAAAAAATAAAGATTCATTCAGAATGTGTAATTGATGCCTGTCTAAATATGGCCAATAACTCTAATTTAAAAAAAGAAGTTTTTATTATTGCTGGTTGGATTCATGATATTGGAAGAAAAATAGACAAAGATAATCACCAGATAATAAGCTTGGATTTTCTTAAGAAATTCTTAACACAACATCCTGAATATGAAGAGCTTAAAGATTTAATCAGTGATTGTATTTTGAACCATCGAACAAATGAAGTCCCTACAACTAAATATGGTCAAATATTTCAATTAGCAGATAAAGTTGCATTGAAGAACGATAAATGGTTAGAATACAAAAAGTCTAAAAATAAATAATTTTATTCTTCAATAATTATTTGAACCCACCGTGATGAAAATATATTTTGTGAGATATATTATTAGTCACACAATAATCTTTAATCTCTTTTTCAATAGGGTCCCATCGTTCAGGATACTGTTTGAGTTGTTGGTACATGGGAACTAATTTTGGTTTAAACTTTTTTAAAAACGCAAATACTTTTCGAGTATTGTTTAGTCTAATATTTATATTTTCAAATAGTATTGTGTCTGCAGAGCTCCCTACTTGTTCAATAATTGTCCGGTAATCACTTATGCCTGGAAAAAATGGTGAAATGAATAAATATGTTTCAATGCCTGCTTCATGCACTTTTTTTAGAGCTTTTAATCTTGCAATAGGTGTTGCACCAAATGGTTCTAAGGCTTTTGATAATTCAGGATTTGTAGTATTCATTGAAATCCCAACTCTGAGATTTTCAAATGTTTGCAATAAATCTATATCTCTTTGTACAAGTGCAGATTTTGTTAGAATATCTATCCTGGCTTTAGTTCCAGACAATTTTTTTAATATTTGTCTAGTCGCTTTATACTTTGCTTCTACTGGTTGATATGGATCCGTTACAGAACTAATTAATACACTTTTTTCATTAAGTTTTTCAGGTTTTATATTCAAACCATCAAACTCTTTAATATCAACAAATTTACCCCATTCATCATCAGTATGATCTGTAAATCTTTTCATGAAGTCCGCATAACAATAGATGCATGCGTGCTGACATCCCACATATGGGTTAATTACATAGTCTGCATCTGGCAAGTTACTTTTTGTAATTATACTCTTTGCTTTTCTTATGGCTATCTTCATCTTATTCTCTGTTTTATATCTAAAACTTCATCATTTCAATAGTTTTTTTCATATTCTTTTCTTCTACCACAAATATTGTGTCTGTCCAGCAACTCATTGTCTCTACAATATTCACACCTTGTTCGGAGAACAATGAGTAGAGATAACCCATAACTCCTGGAACTTCTTCTAATGATTCTGGACTGCGCAATATTATTTCTATTAGGTCTTTGCTTTTTTTAATAATTTGATTCTTGAAGTACTTGTCGATAATATTCTCGAACTCTTGGCTTGTTATCAACGTAATTGCTTGTATGCCTTCCACTATTTGTATCTTTCCTTTAAGATTTTTAATCTCTTTTTGTAGTTCTAAAATGTTGTTGTGAAAAGTGTTATTTTCTATTATGCAAACCATTACTTTGTTCTTTATTTCAAGGCTTGTTTCTTTTAACAAGACTCTTATGGGTTTTTCAAAGCTTTGTTTCTTTTTTAGTTTGTGCTCTAATCTTCGTAAGGCAACTAGTACTGCATCGAAATCTTTTTTTTTTAATTCTTGGTTTTTTATAATTTGTCTTGATAGCTTAGAGTAATTTATTAGACTTTTTTTCAAAGAATCTTTTATGCTCGGTCTTTCAAAAACATATTGTTCTGTTTCTTTTGTTATGTTCATAGAATTCTATAATGAGTTAACATATTTAAATGTTTTGTTTCGAACATTATAGTTAAAAATGTCTATTTTTAGACGGAGAATTTAAAAGGCAGATTTGTTTTAGTATATTTGAAAGAAAATGATTGCTAATTCGAAAGTTCAAATAGATAAGAATTCTTACATCTTCAAAAGAAGATAGAGTTAGCTCATTCACAATTAATTTTTTTGTTCAAATCTTTTATTTTTTTAAGACTAAAAACATGGAGGTTATAATGATGAAAAAAATTGAAATTGTAAAACCAACAATCAATGACTTGGAAACAATAGTTGCTGTTGAAAAAGCTGCATGGCCTGATATAGGTGATGGTATGGTGGCTGAATATGATAAGTTTAAAACACGTATTGAATTAGGGCTTATGTATCTGCTTTACCTAAATAATACGCCAGCAGGCATAATAAGTTTTCAACAACCAGCATTCACAAACCCTAAAATATTAAATAACATACATCAAAATTACAAAGAAAATGGATTACTGGAATGGACTGAAATAGTAAAAAAACATGGTTTGCCTAAAGACTGGTATGAGGCAACAAATAATGGATATATAAACAACGGTGTTAATTCAACGCATAACAAAGAATCAAACTGCATATTTCTAATAGGTGTTGGTATTGACAGTGCTTTAAAAGGTCATGGTTTGGTAAATCATATGATAAATCATACTATAGTTGAAGCCAAAAAAGATGGAACTGAATTTGTGTTGGGATATGGGCGATTACCTCAAATGCATGAAGATCACACAAGCGCAACAGTGCATGATGCTGAAAAACACTTGTTAAAACAAAAACCATCAACGAATCTTCCTGCAGATTACGGTGCACGTTTTCATGTTTTTAACGGAGCAAAAGCTGTTTCAGTTATACCAAACGCGATGGATGATCCTGAAAGCTTAGATTATGGCTTTTTAGCATTATATAAATTAAAATGACTAATATTAAAATAACGAAGATGAACGAGAAGATATATCTTATTGAGGAGATGGACTACTTAGAACACAGTAATTGTTATTTAATTGTTGGAAGTAAGAAATGTCTTTTAATAGATACGGGAGTTGGTTTAATTGATTTCAACGAGATTAAAAATCGTTTTGTTAAAGATAAAGAGCTAGTAGTTGTAATAACCCATTTTCATTTTGATCACTTTGCGGGCTCTGATCAATTTGATATGGCTCTGGCCAATAAAAACAATCTAAAAAATAAGGATGTTGGTTTGAAATATTTCAAAAAAAAAGATTTTAAGAACAATGCTTTTGAGAAGATATCTCATAAAGAATTTAATATAAATGAAAACAAATTCAAACAAATTAAAAATGAGAGTATAATTAATCTTGGAGACTTCAATTTTGAAATAATTTTCACGCCAGGTCATGATGAAAGTAGCATTTCTTTATTTGAAAATGAAAAGAAGATATTGTTTTCAGGAGACACTATTTATGATGGTAAAATGTACTTAGATTTTGAAGATTCCAATAACAAAGAGTATATTTCATCTCTAAAAAAAATATTGTATAAAAAACCAACCATTATACTTGGCGGACATAACGCTCCAATAACAAAAAATATTTCAGAATTCATAACATCAAAGATAGATTTGGCAAAAGAAAACTAATCTTCTAACCTTTCTTCCAAGGTTCTCAACTTTTCTTTTATCAAATGGTATTTGTGAAGCTTCTCTATGAATATGACTAATCCAATTATAATCAACAATATAATTAGAAGTTTAGTGTAAAATTCATCTTGTGTAAACATTTTTACAACAAAAACAAATAATCCAACGACCGTAACAACCGTCCTAATCAAGGCTAAAAATGTTCTTTCTTCTGCATAAACGGTTCTTTCTTTAGAAAGAACTGTTCGCTCTTTAGAAAGTCTTTCTATTTTTTCTATCCCCTTTTTCATTACTATTTCAGAAGCTTTATAATATAAATATGTTTCTATTGAAATATGAATTTTTATGAGGCGAGAGAGGATTCCTTCTTACTACAAAAGCAGATAAAGAATTACGCGAAAGGATTTATTCTTGATATGGGAACAGGTTCTGGTATACAGGCAGAGGAAGCAGCAAAATTCTCTGACAAGGTTTTAGCTGTTGACATTAACGAAAAAGCGATCAAACATTGCGAAAAGAAATTACCTCGCATTGAATTCAGACAGAGCAATTTGTTTTCAAATATTACGGAAAACTTCGATCTAATAGTATTTAATCCACCATACTTGCCAAATGAGCCAAGAGCTCCAGACATTGCATTAGATGGTGGTAAAGAAGGATATGAACTCATAGGAGCGTTCTTGAAGCAAGCCAAGGAACACTTAAATGAGGATGGAACTATACTCTTGCTTTTCAGTTCATTTTCTAAGAAAGAGAAGATTATTAATATTCTAAAAGAAGAAAACTATAAATACAAGGAGATCGCAAGAGAACATATAGAATTCGAAGATTTATATGTTTACGAAATTAAATGGACAAAAAATTCTTAGCTAAAGGGAAGAGAGGACAGGTATATACTTACAAGTCTAGCGTAGATGGAAAAGAAGTGTGTGTCAAAGAAGTTAATCCTGATTCTGAAGCAGAAGATGTTATTAAAAGTGAAGCCAAATTCTTAAAAATGGTTAATGAAATAGGAATTGGTCCAAAGCTCTTAAAAGAAGAGGAAGATAAGGTTTTCATGGAATTTGTTCACGGAGAACGTATACTTGATTTCTTTGAAAGAGCGCCAAAAACAGGTATAGTAAAAGTTATCAAGGAATCACTTAACCAAGCCCATAAAATGGATGAGATAGGTATAAACAAGTATGAGTTAACAAATCCCTACAAGCATATCATTGTCCATTACGAAAAACCCATAATGATAGATTTTGAAAGATGCAAGGAAGTGAAGAACCCTAAGAATGTGACTCAATTAGTGCAGTTTATAACTTCTGGTAGAGTAAAACGACTTCTAAAAGAAAAAAAGATTGACTTGGATACAGATGAGTTAAGAGAACTTGCTAAGAAGTACAAAGAAAAGTATGATGATAAGTTCTTCAAAGATATAAAAGAAACTATTCGGTAGTTTCTTGTATGCCAAAAATTTTTAATTTTTGAGCATAAAAGAAGAAATAAAGTAAAAAAATAAAAAAATTAAACTTATTCTTTAGCTAACTGAAACACTGATTTCAAAGCAACGATGATTGTCGCTGGAATAAACAGTGCTAAGATGGCGTTAAGAATGCTACCAACTACTGGGATTACACTCATCGCGTTTGCTCCAAGAGCGCTAACGATAACTAATACTGTGCCTGCCAATAAGAAAGGTTTTGTTTCTTTGTCTGTTATGTTCAGGAAACCTACAACTAATCCTAATACAACTAAAAGCCATGCAAGAACATCAACTGCTCCGAAAGCTCCGAATATTAGTGCTAGTATGAAGCCTACAAGAAAAGCCCAGCTTCCAAAAGTTCTATTTTTTGCCATACTTATTACCCCCGTATGTTTTTATTCAAATTTTCAATAAAATAAAAAAATTAAATTACTCTTAACACGCCGATTGCTGGTTCTAAACAATCCACACATTCAAAGTTGTAACTACCTGCTTTATCTGCAACGAATTCTATATAGTCACTTGCAACTCTTTCGCTAATACCAAACTCTTCTAAGAAGAAGATGTATGGTTCGGTATTCATAAACTGTATTTTTACAGTGTCGCCTTCTTTGACATCGATTGTGTTAGGTTCAAACATTCCGTCAATTAATCTTAACTCGATGATCTGAGTTGCAGACTGAGTTGCTGTAGTAGTTTCATCTTGATCTACAACTTGATTTGCACAAGCAGTTGCTAAGACCAATAAAGTTAATAATACTATTGTCCATTTCATTATTTATCACCTTTATATCCAAACAGGCGGTCTGCCCACATCATTAACTATTATCTCAACTTCTTGAATAGTTACTAGCTCTCCGTCATCAACACTTACATTTATGCTGTGGTTACCTGCGTCATCAAATGTTGTTGTATAGCTCACTGTGTTAAACCAACCGCTGATAGTTATTGTCAAATTTGCTCCTTCCCTATCAAAAGTGCTAATAGGAAGTGTTATTGTTTGTCCCTCATCTATGATTATTGATGGTATAAAATCCAAGTTTGGAGGAGTATTCTTTTGAGTCACAACAATTGAAAAAGTCATTTTTGTTGCGCCAGTTCCATCTGAAATCATAACTGAAGATTCATATGTTTTTGCATCACCATAGTTAGTTTGCCATTCACCATCTACATTCAATGGATATTCAAACTTGAATGTTAAGTCGTCACCATCAGGATCTTCTGCTTCAATGTTTAACATAATCAAATCAGTTTCTTCTACAGTAATCACTCCAATATCTTCTGCGATAGGAGGCCTGTTTAGATTTGTGATTTCAATAGATATGTTTTTGGAAGTGATTTTCTCTCCATCAGATGCAGTTATTAATATAGAATAACTTCCTTCATCGTCGTAATCTGTTTGATAAGTCTCATCTGTTAACCAACCAACATATTTAATGTTTAAATCTTCTCCTTCAGGATCATAGATATTACATCCTAATTCTATTAAGTCAGTTTCTTTGAAAGTTAATTCATCTTCACATTCTATGACTGGAGCTCTGTTTGTTGATTTAATAATGACTAATACATCTACTGAAGTTGAAAACTTACCATCTGAAGCGGTTTTGGTAATTAAATAGTCTCCCACATCACCTTCTTTTGTTTGCCATTCACCATCTTCATTAAAAGGCTCAGTGAATGAGTATGTTATTGTATCTCCGTCAGGATCATAAGCATCTTTTTTCAGAGTTATTAGATCTCCTTCAGTACCTTCAATTCTAACTAGTTCATCAGAGTAATCTGGTGTGTTATTATCAGGTCCAGTTATTGGAGAAAAATCTGTGACATTCTGAGAATTGTCAGTTGTTGTATCATTTCCGGGAATAATTTCGATAACTTCGCCTGTAATCATATTATCTTCTCCTGTTTCTAAAGAATTACACGCAGTTAAAACTATAACTACTGCAAGTAATGCAAGAATAATCTTTTTTGACATTTATACCACCCGCTCATCTCATCATTTAAGATTATATAAGATAGAGCCTAGTTACTATATAAAGTTTTCTATTCTAGAGTAAAAACAAAAAGTTACTATTTCTTCGAGAACTCTATTTTATCGTCAAAAAATACTCCTTTGTCCAAACGAACTGGGCGCCAATGATCTAGCACGAGTTCTGCGTTGAGCCAATCTGCCAATGCTTCCGGGTTACCAATTGTGGCACTTAATCCAATAAGTTGGAGTTTTGGCAATAGTTTTCTAAGTATAGTAATTAAAATCTCGAGAGTTGGGCCGCGAGAAGCATCGTTCAATAAATGAATCTCATCAAGCACTACTACTTTAACTTGAGATAACCAATGAGCTCTATGTCTTAGTAATGAGTCAAGCTTTTCACTCGTTGTGATGATGAGGTCATAGTTTGCTAAGTAAGAATCTGCAGTGTCAATATCTCCTGAACTAATGGCTATTTTGAAGAACTCATCGTAATGTTTCTTGAAATCTTTGAATTTTTCAGATGCCAAAGCTCTAAGAGGAACAACATATATTGCTTTTCCTTTATCATGAAAAATTGCATTTAGAATGGCTAGTTCTGCAACCAAAGTTTTTCCTGACGCTGTTGGTGTGCAAACAAGTAGGTTTTTATCTTCAAATAATCCTTTGTTAATACTCTTGGTTTGGCAAGGTCTTAATTCTGCAAACTTGCGTTTTTTTAAAACTGAGAAAATCTTTTTTGGAATCTTTTTTTCGAACTTCTCCAACTTCATATTTGTAATGAACAGTTAAAAGTTTAAAAAATTATCCCATTCTATCTACAAAGTATCCCTTGCGATAGTTATTGATTTGATCTGTTGTTAGAATATTTGCTGAATCATAAGGTGTTCTTCCATGTCCTTGGTTTTGTGATCTGCTATGGATATCTAAGATTACATCTGGAGTCTCAACTATTCTGCTAACATATAACTGCTCCTGTGCTGCGTGTGCTAAAAGAATATTTGATCTGTCTGTACGAATTCTCACTGTAAAAATAATAAAAAAGAAATTAATTATAAACGTTTCGATGAGATTAAATATTTAATTGAATTCTCAAACCTTTGTAAGCAGATTTTGGTCCTTCTGGTGTGAAAAGGTGTTTTGTTTCTAGTCCGACTTGTAAATGTTTGTTTATTTTGTAGTCCCATTTACTTCTGAAAAATCCGCTCTCTAGTTTAGGTTGATATGCTGCTAATCCTTCTATTCTGAATTTTTCATGATTCACAAATCCCATTGCGATATATCGAGTCATATCATTTGAGTTTAATTCTGCAAAGTATGCTCTCATGTCAACTTTGAATTTTATTGGTCCGCTCATATCGCTTAATCTTCCAGTAATTCCATATTCTTGACTTATTTTTCCCGGTCCAACATCTACATATTGTGCTGTTGGTCCGATGTTTGCAATGGTTCCTGTGTTGGTTAATAGTTGTAATCTTGCAAGTTGAGTTTTTTTCCCTTCTGTTCCTTCCCAAGTAAAATATATGTCTGCGTTTAATGGCAATTGATTTGGAACTAGGTGTGAAAACAATTCTACTCTGTATATTGGTTCTTTGTTTTCCGGCGCTATTGCTTGATGTGATGCAACGGTGTTTATTTCTTGGGCTGGGGCCATATTTGCTGTTGCCATCAAACTAGCTGCGGCTACTTCCTTCCAATTTTCCTTGATTGTTCTACTTGCTTTTTGTACGATTTCTTTTAATGTCATTTTTTATTACCTCTTTTTCGATGTTGTTACTACTATAAAGTGCTCTTCAGTATATAAGTATTACCTCACCCTTTGGGGGGAGAAATAAGAAACTTTTTATACGAGAATAACCTACAAATACCTATGGATCTAAGAATACTAGAAGAAATAGGCCTAACACAGTCAGAAACAAAAGTTTATTTGGCATTATTGGAACTTGGAAGCACAACCACTGGAAAAATTGTTGACAAATCCAGAGCATCTTCATCAAAAATTTATGAGATATTGGATAAATTAATGCAAAAAGGACTAGCAAGTTATGTGATAAAATCAGGAACCAAATATTTTGAAGCCGCACCTCCGGAAAGGATAATGGATTATTTAAAAGAAAAAGAAAAAACTTTGCAAGCACAAAAAAAAGATCTAAAAAGTATTTTGCCAGAATTGGAACTAAAAAAAGCCATCAGTCAATATACATCCGAAGCAACGATCTATAAGGGGATGAAAGGATTAGAAACCGCGTTTAATGATATTTTTCAAGTTTTGAAAAAAGGAGATACAGTGTATACTTTTATCGTTGGAAACCTGGATGAAAAACTAAGCAAATTTTTTATTAAGCACTATCAAAGAAGAGCAGAAAATGGTATACTCTCAGAAACAATATTTTCCGATGCAGGGAGAAAACATTGTGAATCAAGAAAAAATCTTTCTTCATTCAAAGCAAAAATTCTTCCAACAAGTTCAGCATCACCAGCAACAATAGTAGTTTATGGAAATAAAGCAAGCATTAGAATCGGAGACTCAGATGAAGTCATATGTATTGTTATTGATAACAAAAATTGTGCTAAATCATTCAAAGAACAATTTGATTTACTATGGAATCAAAAAGTAATTGTTTACGAAGGATTTGAACAAGTAACACAACGTTATGATAGAGTCCTTGAAGAACAAGAAGAAGGAGATAAATATTATGTCATGGGAGCACATATGAACGAAGCAGGAAAAGAAATGAGAACATGGTTGGTTGACTTTCATACAAGACGAGTTAAGAGAAAAGTTTCTGTTAAATTTTTAGTAACAACAAAAACAAAAGAATCCGTTGAGTATTCATTAGCACATGCTGGTGATCCTGAAATGAAGCTAGCAGCAGTTAAAGTATTTCCAAAAGAATATCAAACTCCGATGCAAATTAATCTCTTTAAAGATAATAGGATTTTCATCTTCTTAGAATTCGAAGAACCCATGTTTTTTGAGATACAATCAGAATCATTGTACAAAACATTCAAAACACAATTTGATTTATTTTGGGAGAAAGATTAAAAAATAACTACATTAAACAAACTAAAATGAAAAAAATAATCTTAGCATCCCCAAGGGGTTTTTGCGGTGGTGTTTCAAGAGCAGTTGATATTGTTGAGCGAACAATAGACCTCTTTGGTTCTCCAGTTTATGTTAATCATGAAATTGTTCATAATGAATTTGTAGTTAACGATCTCAAAGGCGATGGTGCAGTATTCGTTGATAGCTTAGATGAAGTTCCAGAAAAAGCAACTTTGATTTTCAGCGCTCACGGCGTTCCACCAACCTTAGTAAAAGAAGCAAAGAAAAAAGATTTGAAAATAATTGATGCAACATGCCCGCTAGTAACAAAAGTTCATTTAGAAGCAATAAGATTTCACAAACAAGGTTACTCCATTGTTTTAATTGGTAAAAAGAACCACCAAGAAGTTATTGGAACAATGGGTGAAGCACCAATGCAACTAGTTGGCAAAGTTGAAGATGTTAAAAAACTTAAAATTCCAAACCCTGACAAAGTTGCTTACATTATGCAAACAACTCTATCTGTTGATGAGACAAAAGAAATAGTTAGGGCTCTAAAAGACAAATTTCCAAAAATAATTTCTCCGGAAAAAGATGATATTTGTTATGCAACTCAGAACAGACAAAACGCAGTAAAGGAACTAACAAAAAAAGCAGATTTAATTTTAGTAGTTGGATCACATAATAGTTCTAATTCCAATAGACTCGCCGAAACAGCAAAGCAGCAAGGAGTGAAATCCTACTTGATACCTGACAAAGCAGCAATTAAAGATGAATGGTTTGAAAATGTTAAAGCTGTTGGAATAACATCTGGTGCATCGGTGCCAGAAGTTTTAGTTAAAGAAGTTGTTCTATACTTAGAAGGAAAATTTGAAGGCTCGCTAATAGAGCAAATAAAATTCACAGAAGAAAATGTGAAGTTTCCAATACCAAGAGAATTAAGAAAAAAATAATTATTTCTACATAGGTGGCATTCACACCAACCTTTATCAAGGTTGATCAAGATGATGCTCCCTATGGTCGCGCCTTTTGCATTACATAGGTGGCATTCCGCCCATTCCAGGTGGCATTCCTCCACCCATACCAGGTGGCATTCCTCCGCCTGAACTTCCAGAAGCAATTACATCATCAATTCTTAGAATCATACATGCAACTTCTGCGGCTGAACTAACTGCTTGTGTTTTAATCTTTAAAGGCTCTATTACTCCTTCTTTCCAAGCATCCATAACTTTGCCGGTGAATACGTTGATGCCAGCCCATTTGATTTTCTTGTCATGCTTTGATTTCAAATCTGTCAAAACTTCGATTGGATCCAAACCAGCGTTTTCAGCAAGAGTTCTTGGAATTATTTCCATTGCATCTGCAAAAGCCTCAACGGCTAATTGTTCTTTGCCAGATAATGAATCTGCGTATTTCCTGATGCCTTTTGCAAGCTCTATCTCTGTAGCTCCTGCGCCACCAACTGCTTTGAAATTTCTCAAAGTAGCCGCGACATCGCCAATTGCATCTTCCATTGCTCTCTTGACTTCATCAACAACGTGCGCTGTTCCTCCCTTAATCAAAATAGTAACTGCTCTGGCTTTTACACATTCTTTTATGTAAATCATGCCTTCATCTCCAACTCTGACTTCTTCAACAACACCTGATTTTCCAAGGTCACTACTTGTTAAGTCATCTAAGTTAGAAACAATTTTTCCGCCTGTAGCTTTTGATAGTAATTCCATATCACTCTTTTTAACTCTTCTAGCTGCAAAGATTCCTCTCTTTGCCAAAAAATGTTGTGCTAGGTCATCAATTCCTTTCTGACAAAAAATAACATTCGCACCTGAAGCTGTAATCTTGTCAACCATTTTTCGAAGCATGTTTTCTTCCATGTCTAAAAATGCCTGCATCTTTTCAGGATCTGTAATGCTGATTTTAGCATCTGTTTCAGTGCTTTTAATTTCAATAGCAGAATCAATCAATGCAATCTTGGGATTTTCAACAACTCTGGGCATGCTAGAACTGACTCTTTCTTTGTCAACAACAACGCCTTCAATTAATTCAGTATCTTCAACGCTACCACCAACTTTCTTCTCAATCTTTATATCGCTGGTGTTAACAATAGTAATGCTGCCTTCTTTTTTAGCAACACTCTTGATGGCCTTAACAGTTATATCAGCCAAAAGAGATTTTGAATGCTCTGTACCTTTACCAGTCATAGCAGTGACTGCAATGTTCTGCAAAGTCTTGGAATCATTTTCAGTAACGTTCTCAGCCATTGAATTAAGAATCTCTTGAGCTTTTTCAGAAGCCAATCTATAACCTTTTGAGATAATAGTCGGATGTATATTTTGATCTAATAAATCTTCAGCTTTCTTCAACAACTCACCAGCTAATACCACTGCAGTAGTTGTTCCATCGCCAATCTCATCTTCTTGAGTTTTAGCAATTTCAACTATCATCTTGGCACTTGGATGATCAATGTTCATTTCTTCAAGAATTGTAACTCCATCATTGGTAACTGTGACTTCGCCCATGCTATCAACTAGCATTTTATCCATTCCTTTAGGGCCGAGAGTTGTTCTAACAGTTTCAGCGACAAGTTTTGCTGCAGCAATGTTCATTCTCTGAGCATCTTTACCGCTTGTTCTCTTTGTATCTTCAGGTAAAATAAATATTGGTTGTACGTTTTCATTCATTTTTTAGCACCTCCATGTATGCTATGTTATTCCTCTATATAGAAGTAATAATTGCGAATTTTAAGGTATTTATAAACTTAATGCTCTTTGTATTAGTAAACCTAAGCTTTATAAATAAGTTGAATATTCCTAAGTCAACTGATTTTCAGGAGTTAAAAAATGAGTGATTTAGAAATACAAAAAACCGATTACAAAGGATTGGCAGTAAAATATATGCAAGGGGACACAGGTATGCCTGCAGTTGTTTATGCAAAAGGTCTTGGTATACCTGGAAAAGAAGTTTCTAGAATGTTTATTTTGAACCAATTAGGATTCAGTGTTGCTTATGCTCCTTATAGAGGAAGTTGGGGTTCAAAGGGTGAATTCTTATCAAAAAATGATGGTGCATTATCTATAACTGATGATGTAAGGGATTTAATTAAGTTTTCACTTGAAAATCTAAGTAGTGAAGTTCATTTGCTTGGTGAATGTTTGGGTGCATCGCCTGCTTTGATGGCAAGTCTTGATTTTGATCAGGCAACAAAAATATTTACTTATGGTGGAATGTTTTACACTGATTGTCCACCAAAGCTAAAAACATATTCTGCTGATCCTAGAGATAAGGCAGTTGAATTAGGAGAAAATCTTGCTGCTGGCGGAAAACCAGATGAGAAGTTTTTCCCAACATATGATGGTTTTAATTTAGATGTGTGGATGGATATGATTAATGGCAATACTGATTTAATGCTTCATGATCATCTTGATGCTTTGGCCACAAAACAAATAATGTTAATGCATCCGGCTAATGACAATTTAGTTTCTCCAGAACGATCTGAACATCTTTATAATTCTCTAGTTTTTTATTGTGAAAATCAAGGAATTGATCATAATGCAACTCTTAGAATAACTAATCAAGGCGGGCATGCTAGTGGTTTTGGTAGTAATGAACAGATAGAAACTCTAGCTTTTCTGACTGGAAAAGAACTTTCTGTAGTAGGAGAGCAATACCAACAGATTATAAATACTATTGCACAAAATCATGTCCAGAATGGTGTGCCTTTTCATGATGAAATCGTTACAGAGATGCAAGACTTTCAGAAAGCAGGCATTCTTAATCAGCTTCCTATTGAAGATATCATAAAGCTTGCTTTGAAAGGCCAATAAATTTATATATTATTTCTTAGATTATTCTTATTATGATAATATCAAAAATCAAAGATTTTTGGAATGCTCAGAAAAATCTATTTTTCTGGCACTCAAAAAACACAGTTTTTTGTAGTTCCCAAAATTTTGAGGTGAAATTTTGATAATTACTGTTACAGGCTTACCAGGTTCTGGGAATAGTTCTATGGCCAAGATGTTGGCTAAAGAACTTGGTTACAAACATTATTCTGCTGGTGATATGCGTAGACAGCTTGCAAAAGAAAATGGAATTACACTTGCAGAACTCAACAAAATTGGAGAAACTGAATCTTGGACAGATGTTGATGTTGATAACAAATTAATTGCAATGGGTAAAAATGAAGATGATTTTGTGTTGGATGCCAAAATTGCTGAGTATTTGGTGCCGCATGCTTTCAAAATATTTTTGACCGCCAGTCTTCACGAAAGAGCAAGAAGAATTTTTAGTGTGAAAAGGGATGAGGAAAAATATCATTCTATTGAAGAAGTTGAAACGTCATTATTAGCTCGAGTGGAGTGTGATAAAAGACGTTACAAAAAATATTATGATATTAATGCATATGATGAAAATAACTTTGATTTTATTCTTGATACAACAAATATTCCAATTGAAAAAGTTTTTGAGATTATTCTAAAGAAGGTTAAAGAGGTCAAAGAAAACATTTAAATACCACTGGGTATAATAATTATTAGATGAAAAAGAGCCTTCATAGCGAACCTTCCCATCAGCTAACAGTTATGTTACTGGTTAGTTTAGTGGCTGTAATATCTGTTCTTGCCGCTAGTCAAGACTTCTCAAGGAATATTGGTTCGCAAGCTGTGAGGGAACCCGGAATTGTATGTGATTCAGAAGATTATTGTATAAATTGGGAATGGATTGACGAATCAGATATTGTTTGTGTGAAGAGCGAATTTGCCGAGTATAAGGTTTGCGAGACATATAGTTGGCCTGTTGTTGAAGGTGTGCCAACGATGCAATGTGATGGATGGAACATTGTTTATGATGACAAGTGTGCTGAATGGAAAACAGAAGTCTCTTGGGTTAGAGAATGCACTGAATGGAGAACAAAGAATAACTGTTATGCAGTAACTGAATAGAAATGGTTTTAGAGCATCTATTTCCGGAAAATTGGCTTGAGAAGAAGTCAGGATACGCTTTTTTACTAGGCGCAGGCTATTCAATTATAGCTATAGTTATCGCGAGCGTATTATTTCCTGCTGATCCTGCATTGGTGGCAGTTGCATTTACAGCTTTACTTTTATTACCAGAACTTTACAAAATGTTCTCTATTGAGGAACGTTTAGAAGATAAAGAAAAAAAGTTTTCTTTCAAAAATCTATATAGGGATAATAAGGATTTTGTCAAAGTATATTTATTCATTAGTTTGGGGATCTTTTTGGTGTATGCAATCGGTGCATTGGTGCTGCCATCCTTTCAAGTAAACGACTTGTTTCGAGAGCAGTTAGAAATGAGGGGTGCCAGTGGTGGAGCTATTTTTACAGACTCCTTGTTTTGGGGCATCTTGATAAATAATTGGTGGGTTTTAATAGCCTGCTTCTTAATTTCTTTATTGACTGGTGATGGAGCTATTTTTTTGATAACTTGGAATGCCAGTATGTGGGGAACTATATTTGGAGTTACAGCTCGGAATGCTGCTCATTACTCTAATGCTAATCCTTTTTTTAATTTGCTGCTAGTGTTGGCGATAGTCCTGCCGCATGCGTTCCTAGAAATATTGTCGTATATACTCGCAGCTATAAGTGGTGGTGTTATATCGAAAGATGTATTGCTCGAGAAATTTGAAAGTACTCGTTTCAATCGAGTGTTTAATTACAATGTGTGGGTTCTAATCATAGCTGTTGCAATACTTTTCTTAGGTGCATTTGTAGAAACATTTGTTTTGAATAATGTTGATTTGTATGGTAGAATAATTGCTCAAAGTTATATGGTTATCTAGATTTTCTGAAGTACATTATGCCTGTTTTTGATTGAAAGTCTCCTCTTTTGTTGTATATTTTTATACCTTGATCATTCGCTATTGTCACGGCCAACTTTGCGCCTGATGTCTCTGCTTCTTTTAATCTATCATTAACTAATGCACTTGCAAATCCTTGTCTTTGATGACCTTCAAAAACTTCAACTCCATCAAGATAGACAACATTTCTATCTCCTGAAAATGTCATTCTTGCTTTCCCAGCAACATCTTCTCCAGGATTTCTCCACTCTGGCTTTGAAACGGTTTTTGTTATTGCTCCTTCTTTTCCGATGAGATAAAAATTTACTCCATTAGTTTCTTTACTTTCTGCTGCGCCAGTAAGTTGCTTTGTTAGAATGGTTGCTGTTGGCATATCTTCTGCAAGTTCATATCCTGCCGCTGCACACGCTTCGATTAAAGCTTTCTCGGATTCTTCTTTGAGATTGTAAGGGATTGCTATTTGGTGGTAGTCGAAAACTCTTGCTTCTTGTTGTATTTGCGCAGCTACATCTGCAAGGTTTTTGTTTACAACGAAAAATGTGCCTGTTAACTTTCTAGTAGTTGGCTTGCATTGTGATTGTAGAACAACTCCTCGTGCAACTTGTTCCAAAGTCAGACCTCTGTTATTGGCCAATGTTGATAATGGTTTGAGAAGAGGTTTAATTGTATCTTCAATTGTTTCTTGATCCAAATACCATTTTTCAGCCATTTTAGTCTATTTGTGACAATAATATTATATAAATCTTTCGCTTTTTACTACTGTTAAGTAATTATGTTATTTCTCTTAGTAAAAACAAAACATTTATATAAGTACTTCTGTTCCTTTTTTATAACATTCTCATGTGTTTTAGACGAGAAAAAACGAGGAGCTAAATTGGAAAGCAAAAAGATAAAGAAGGGAGATTTCATCGAGTTGGAATATACTGGTAAACTAAAAGAAGATGGGAGTGTATTTGACACTACAAAAAAAGAAGTTGCAATGGCGAGCAACTTAAACAAAGAAGCAGACTATAGACCAATAATTGTTTGTGTCGGAGAAGGACATGTCCTAGGCGCTTTAGAAAAAGGGTTAGAATGTAAAACAATCGGAAAATACGACTTTAACCTAGAACCAGAAGAAGCTTTCGGAAAGAAATCAGCAAAATTACTAAAACTCATACCTATGAAAGTATTCAAACAACAAGACATAATGCCTTACATGGGCTTGGATGTCAATGTAGATGGCATGTATGGAATTGTCAGAAACGTAAGTGGTGGAAGAGTAATAGTGGATTTTAATCACCCATTATCAGGCAGAGAAATCATATATGAAGTAGAAGTACTTAAATTCGTAACTAGCGACAAAGAAAAACTTGAATCAGTACTACAATTATTAGGAGTTCATTACAATTCAGCATCAGTAAAAGAGAAGAATGCAATGGTTGTTTTAGAACATGAAATGTCTAATGAACAGAAAATAATGTTTGAAGAAAAAGCAAAAAAACTTGTAGGTTTAAAAGATATCAAGTATGTTACAAAGAAACATGACCACAAACATGATCATGATCATAACCATGAACATACAGAAACAATCAGTGGCAAAGATACTGGTGTAACAGAATCAGAAGATTCTGGAACTCAGAAACAAGAAGTTTCTGTTGTGCCAGAGGATAAGTCATTGAGCAAAAAACAATAACTTTATATACTAAAAAACTCCTGAATAATTATAACAAAAAGATGGTTGCGGGAGGTTTAAGATGAGTGCAGGAATCACAATGAATGAATCAAATACAACAAGTATGGTTGATGCTGAGTTAGAAGAATTATTATCAAAACAAAAAGCAAAGATAAAAGTTGTTGGTGCAGGTGGCGCTGGTAATAACACAATAAATAGGATATCAGAAGTAGGAATTATTGGTGCGGAAACAGTTGCAATAAACACGGATGCACAAGACTTATTATATACTACTGCAGACAAAAAAATCCTGATAGGAAAAGATCTGACAAAAGGACTTGGAGCAGGATCAGTTCCAAAAGTGGGAGAAGAAGCTGCACGCGAATCAGAACATGAGATAAAACAAGCACTAGCAGGTGCGGATATGGTGTTCATAACCTGTGGGTTAGGAGGCGGAACAGGAACAGGAAGTGTACCAATCGTCGCAGAAGTAGCAAAAAAACAAGGAGCACTAACAGTTGGTGTTGTAACCCTGCCATTTGAAATGGAAGGAAACAGACGTTACGACAATGCAGTTTTAGGATTAGAAAAACTAGAACACAATGTTGATACATTGATTGTTATTCCAAACGACAAATTATTGGAGTTAGCTCCAGAATTACCATTACACACAGCATTCAAAGTTGCAGATGAAATATTAACAAACTCTGTAAAAGGAATTGCTGAACTAGTCACCAAAGCAGGACTCGTAAACCTAGATTTCGCAGACATAAGAGCAGTCATGGGTAACGGAGGCGTAGCTTTAATAGGCGTAGGAGAAAGTGACACAGAACATAGAGCAGAAGAAGCAGTTGAAAAAGCACTGAACAATCCATTATTGGATGTTGATGTGTCGGGAGCCAATGGTGCTCTAATTAATGTAGCTGGTGGAAATGATATGACGCTAGCTGAAGCCAAAAGAGTCGTAGAAGAAATATCTGCAAGATTAGATGAAGATGCAAGAATTATATGGGGTGCACAAATATCAGAAGACTTGGAAGGCACAATCAAAGTAATGTTAATTGTAACTGGAGTTAAAAGCTCACAAATTATTGGGGGGGGACGAGCGGCCTCAGTCGACAAAAAGAAAGCAATAGAATCTGAGTTAGGAATAGAGTTCGTCAATTAAGAAAATGAGTTGGTCTGGATTTAAAGCTTATATGAGTCATTGTTGGAGGGTTTTAAAGATTACAAAGAAACCCGATAAGGCAGAGTACAACGTAGTAGTCAAAGCATCGGCATTAGGAATAGCAATAATTGGAATCATGGGATTCTTATTGCACATATTAAATCAAATATTGTTTTCATAATCATAAGGTGAAGAAATTGATAAAAGAAGTAAACGAAAATAAGGAAAAAGCTCCTGAACCAAAGATAAGAGGAGCGATGACAGAAGAAGAAGTCAAAGAAGCAGAACAATTAGAAGATCCTGCGGCAGAAGAAGAAGTAGTTGCTTCAGAAGGAGTTTCTCCTGAGTCAAAGATATTCGCAGTTAGAACAACTGCAAATAGAGAAGATCAAGTAATGGACTTTTTGGGAAGTAACGCAGAAAGAAAAAAATTGGACGTTTTCTCAGTCATCAGACCTCATGGTATGAGAGGATACATATTTGTAGAAGCTGCTGACAGAACAAGCGCAGAACAAGCAGCATATGGAATACCATACGCAAGAGGCTTACTTCCAAATATCGTTGATTACAAAGAAATCGAACACATGCTTGAACAAGTAAAGAAAGAAGTCAACATACAAAAGAATGACATCGCTGAAATCATAAGCGGACCTTTCAAACGTGAGAAATGTAAAATTACTCGTGTAGATAAGCAGAAAGGAGAAGTTGTTGTTGAGTTGCTTGAAGCAGCAGTACCGATTCCAATCACTGTTAAGATGGATTCTGTGAAAGTCATTCGAAGAGACGAAGACGATTCAGAAGAATAATTTTATTTTTTTCTTTAACCATATTTTCTGATTAGAATTTTTTAATCTATATATACAACTTGTGCATATGTTTCTCCAATAGGATGGCCAAGCATGTTAACTTTCTGAACAAAAGGAACTTTGACGCTGCATTTGGTTCCTTTTTCAGAATGGTAATAATCTCTTCCAGATACTGCTGTCATTACTGGCTTTTCTATGCCTTCAATTTGGAGTGCTAGGTAATGCTTATCTTTGAAGATTACCGGATCTTTTTTAAGTCTGCTAATAACTTCTCCTTTAAGATGTTTTATTTCAATTATTGTCTCTTCTTCGCTTAAAGGGTGCGCTGGTTCAATTCCAAAAACACTAAATAAATCGTGGGCTGATGGTAAATCATTTTTATCATATAATTTTGAGTATGATTTTTGAACTGCTTCCCTGTCAGGCTCTACTGAAGGATAATATTCATGCAAAGCTCTTAATGTTTTATAATCCTTTTTTTTAATAGCTTTAGAAATTCTATTTCTTACTACTTCTTCAGACACTTCAGACACAAGACCTGTGTCCTCATTTTCAAGTAAATTGTTTAGAGTTCTATTTTCACTCCATGTTTGAAGGATTCCCATAATTATTCTGTGAATCTGTGAGGGTATTTAAATGTTTTCCTTTTTACTACTATTAAGTTACTAATGAATTATTTTTTCCCTTCATAATTTTAAGCACTACTGCAGAATGTCTAGTGACTTGTGTATGTGTTTTTATTTGCACATTCAAAAATTCCTAATTTTGTATTGTGTTTTCTTCCGAAAAAGTCGGAATATTACTATATCTTTAAATAAAATCTTATCTTCACCTTTTCTATGTCTCAACTATCTTTTTGGAAGTTTGAAAAACCAGAACTACCAAAATCTCTTCCTTTAACAGACAGAGTTGTTCTTTCTGACTCAGAGCGAGAAAGATTTGAACAAACTCTAGATAAAAGTTTAATGTGGTCTTATCTCGAACAACACCCACATTATTTTAATCCTGGTGTTCCTGCAATGCTTCTTACAACTTTAACACAGTACACAGGCAAAGAAAGAGATGAATTGTTATTATCAGATATGGTTATTATGTATAAATCAATACATAGAGTTCTTCCTGACATTCATAAAAGAGACAGAGAAGGAAGAGTAAATTTTGTTGATGAGAATTCTTTAAGGAAATGGAATGTTGCAAATGGAGTGACTTTTTTTGGTATATCTCAATATACTCTTTTAGAATTATACATTGATAGACAAACAAGCGCAGCTAGAAATCCTTAGTGCGTTTCCAATCAATTCCTTCAAGCATTTCTTTAAGTTGTTCTTTGTATGAACCAACACCCTTCCAATCAATTATTACAAGTTCTGCTTTTGGAACAGTTTTCTTCATGGCTTGAATTAACATTTTCTTGTCAAGGTTTTCAAGATTATATTTTGGACAAGCATGTCCTAATGCAATATCACTATTTAGAATTATCTTTTTGAAACTTGGAGTGTGATGCAAACCACCAATACCAACCGCGGTTTTATAAGTTGGAACATCCATTTCTAGCAATTCAACAATTGTTTCTGCTAATAACTTTCCAGCTTTAGGATTATTCCATTCTTCAACTGATGAACCTATCTCTATGAAGAAAGAAGGAACGCTTAATGATGGACCATGATGAGTAACTTCTTGAATTACTTCATAATGTAAAGCAATGGCTTTTTGCTCTAATATTTTCATAGCTTCTTTTAACCAGCAAGCAGGAGATATTCCTAAATCATTTGGCTTACCACCTAAACCTGCTTTTCCCCAATTACCTTGAGTATGAACACTTAAAGAATGAACACCTGATTTGCTTTCATGCTTTGTTGCAAAGATAATCATATCGCAACCAAGCTCTTCATCTAAGTTTTCTAAGTAGATTGTTTCCTTATCATAGATTTGTAAACTCACTTCGTGAGAACCCATTTTGGGCTTAATTAAATCTTTCAAGAAGCTTTGAATATTCATACCTGCTTCATCTTCCTTTGAGCTAACAATTGCGATTTTCATATTAAATCATTCTCTGTAATAACTTGTATTCCATTTTCTTTGAAAAGTTTTGCAGTAACTCCATCGCCTTCAATTAATTTATCTGAAAAAGTTCCATTATAAACTTTTCCGCATCCACAAGAAGGAGATTTATGTTTAAGTATGGCTTTCTTACAACTGAATTGTTTTGCAATCTTTAATGCTTCATCAGCACCTTTCTCAAATTCCAATGTGAAATCTTTTCCATCTTTAGAAAAAACTTTGGCTCCTTTTTGTTCACAAGGGGGTCTGGGTGTTGATAACCCACCAAGCTGTTCAGGGCAAACAGGAATTGCTTCTTTTGCTTTGACTAGTTCAATGATTTGTTCACATGGCGCAGCTTTACCATTCCATTTACATTCAATTCCTGCTAAACAAGCACTAACAATTATCATTCTAGAAAACAAAAGAGTGTTATTAAAAAAGTTTTCTAAATAGGCAATTATTATTTACGATTAATTTCAATTTCAGAAACTTCTAGTGTTTTAGGTAACTCAAGAATTTGTATCATTAACTTTGCAAGCTCAATTGGTTCCATGAATCCTTCAAGATTAACTTTTTGTCCTGTTGCTTTTTCAAACAAAGTACTTTTGAATCCGCCCGGGTTAAAACCGATAACGCGACATTTGGTTTTGCCTAATTCTAGTTGTAGGTTTTTAGTAGTTCCTCTAACAGCCCATTTAGAACTTCCATAAGCACATTGATCAGTGTATGCTTTTAGGCCTACAGTTGAACCAACATTTACAATGTCACTCTCATTTTTTTTAATCAAAGAAAGCAGTCCTGAAACTAATTTTATTTGAGATAAAACATTAACTTTGAACAAATTCTCCAATTCATCAGAATCTATTTTATCTAATGGTTTAACACTTAACACATCTGCACAATTAATCAAAACATCAAACTTTGAATAATCATTTTTGATTTTTTCAATTGCTTCTTTGATAGATTCATCTGAAGATAAATCTGTTTCAATGTGCACAACATCACAAGAAGGTTTTTGTCTACAAAGTGCGATAACTTCAATATCTTTTTTCAATAATAATTTAGATAACTCAAAGCCCAAGCCCTCACTTGCTCCCGTTAAGATTACTCTTTTCACAAAATATTTTTATCTTAGAATATTTATATACTTTTCTATCTCTTTTATCACAGCAAATTTTATAAAAGGTTGTCATCCCCGGAACTAGATGAAACAACAAAAAAGAAACTTTTTTGAGCCTCATAAATTCAAAAAGGTGAATTTATGAAATATAAACTTGTTTCTTTTGATTTGATGGGATCTTTGATTAAGTCCGATGAACACATTTGGAATGTAATTCATGACAAACTAGGTGTTGATCCTGAAGAGAGAAAAAATGCTTATAATGATTTTAAAGAAGGCAGAATTTCTTATCAAGACTGGGTTGCTCATAATGTTAATCTTTGGGCTAAGAAAGGCGCTACAAAAGATGATTTAATGGACGCAGTTGCTGAATTAGAACTTCAAGAAGGCGCTTTAGAAACTCTTCAAAGACTTAAGAATAATCATTGTCTCATAATTTTATCTGGTGGTTTAAACTTTGTTATTGAAAAAATTTTCAGACAGCATCAAACTTTATTTGATCATGTTTTCATTAACAAACTCGTGTTTGGTGAAGGTGGTTTAATTGCGGGAGGAAAAGCAACTCCTTATGACATGGATAAGAAGGCAGATAGTTTGAGGTTAGTTGCTGAACAAGAAGGTATTGATATCTCACAATGTGTGTTTGTTGGCAACAATAAGAATGATATAGAAGTAGCTAAAATTGCTGGCTTGTCAATTGCTTTTAATTCTAAATCTGATGAATTGTCAGAAGTTTGTAATGTGGCAGTTAATAGTGATTCGTTAGTTAGTATTCTTGATTATATTCTTGTAGAATAAATAAAAAATAAAAATAAAAAAATTTCTTTTAGAATCCTTTCGAACGTTTAGCATCTACTGAAAGTGGTCCCGCGCCAGCAAACAATAGTGCTAGTGTTCCACCAAGAGCTGTTAATGCTAGTTGGTATCCGCCTGTTAAATGCATTGACAATATTGCAACTATCATTATTATGCTTAATAACACTGAAGCATATCTTGTTAGGAATCCTATTAGTAGTGCTATTCCTCCTAAAAGTTCAACTACTGCCACTAATGCTGCGAAGAACATTGCAGCTGGAAATCCGCTATTTGCAAGCATTCCACTAAATCCTTCTAGTCCTGGTCCGCCAAACGTGCCGAACAATTTTCCAGCTCCTCCTACTATGAAGAGTATTGCTAGCGTTATTCTTAGTGGGATTGTAACCCAATCTTTGTTTTCAGAAAACCATCTGAATATTTCCATTATATCACCTTTAATTAACTATAGTTAAGTATTTTTAGGTTCTGATATTTAAATCTTTCTAAATTTTGAATAGGAATATTTATAAACGCCTCATTTTTTCTCACGACTATGACAATTCAAACCGTCGAAACACTTATTGAAGGGGGAAAAGCGACTGCTGCTCCACCATTAGGACCTGCTTTAGGGCCATTGGGAGTAAACATTGGAGACATTGTTGCAGCAATCAATAAAAAAACAGAATCCTTCAAAGGAATGCAAGTTCCAGTAATGGTGGATGTAGACGATAAAACTAAAGAATTCTCTATAAGAGTAGGAACACCTCCTGCTTCAGCATTAATAAAAAAAGAAGCTGGAGTGAAGAAAGGATCAGGACGACCACAAGAAGAATTCGTAGCAGATTTAGTTATAGAGCAAATAATCAAAATTGCAAAGATGAAAGAAGATGCTCTCCTAGGAAAAGAAATGAAAGAGAAAGTAAAGGAGATTGTTGGAACATGCAATTCAATGGGTATAAAGGTCGAAGGAATAAAAGCCTCTGAAGCAATGAAACAAATTGCGGAAGGTAAATTCGACAAACAAATTCTATCAGGAAAAACAGAGTTGTCTAATGAAGAAAAAGCCTCACTAGAAGAGGAAAGAAAAAAAATGCAGGCAGAACTAGCGGAGAAACACGCAAAAGCAGAAGGCGAAGCAAAGAAAATAATTGAGACTATGCAAGGAAAAGATCGATCTGCTATTGTTGCTAAGTTACATGATGCTGATATCCATGAAGATGTGATTAATAGACTCTTGCCAGCTGAAGAAAAGAAGGATGAAGGTTCTGCTGAAGCTCCAAAAGAAGAGCCAAAAGAATAGTTCTAGTGGAAAGCTTTATAAACCATATATTTTTTCTTTGACGTCATGGTTAAACGTATTGGAAGCACTATGAGGAAGAGCAGACAAAAGCTCAGCAAAAACATCCGTGAAAAGAGTAAAGTAAGAATAAGTAGTTTTTTGCAAACATTCAATGATGGAGATAAAGTTGTATTGAAGGTTGAACCTGCATATCAAAAAGGACAGTACTTCTTGAGATTCCATGGCAAAACAGGCACGATAGGTGGTAGAACGGGGACCTGTTATGAAGTTAAAATAAAGGATATCAATAAGGAAAAAACATTAATAGTACATCCCATCCATTTGAAAAAGGTGAATTAAAATGTCAAAACCAGAAATTCTAGAAAAAGCCCCAATAAATATGATTGAACTCAAGCAAGAGTTAAAGATTATAAAGAAAAGGGATGGAGAACTTACCTTTAGAGGAAACAAAACAGAAGAGTATCTAAACGAATTTGCAAAACTTTCAAAAAAAGATTCTGATGAATTAATTGGGAAATTAAGAAAGCTGAACATAACAAGATTAAAAGAAGAAGTTACCCACAAAATTGTTGATTTACAACCTGCTTCTATAGCTGAATTGAAGGTAATACTTCAAGGACACACTTTATCTATGAGCAATGAAGATATGGGTAAAATTATTAAGGTTGTCAAAGAGTATATTGAGTAATTTTTCTAATCAAAAGATTTATAAATAATCAAACTAAAAGAGGATGTGGGGGTTAAAATGCTACAAAGAAAAAAAGAAGATGAAGCTATAGTGCTAGACTTCTTGCCAAACGGCTACCCCTTTGATTCTAGGCCAAGTCACATGAAAACGCCTATAGCGCAAGCAATAGGTAAAGAGAATTTCACACTATTAGAATTAGTCCCAAAGAAAGGGATTTTTTTACAACCCTATGAAGATGTTTACATTGGAGATGCGAAGAGGGATAAGATTCATCATATCAATGGAAAAGTTGCATATGATAAATTAACACATACTGCAAAAGCAGAGCTAGAACATGTAATAACACAGCTTGTACACGCAGATCAAAAGAGATTTGTAGAATTCTTTAACAAAGCACAACCTCTAAGTACAAGAATGCATATAATTGAGCTTTTGCCTGGAGTTGGAAAAAAACATATGTGGGAAATTGTAGAAGAGCGAAGAGGCGAACCTTTCAAAGATTTTAATGATATAAAGAAACGCGTAAAACTAATGCCTGACCCTGAAAAAGTAATTCAGAAAAGGGTTATGCTAGAATTAACAGGCAATGAGAAACATTTATTGTTTGTAGACAGATAATTTTCTTCTTAATTAAATTCTTATAGAATAAATTATAAAAAAACAGAAATCAAATTGGTTTCTGAAGATTGAAATTGTTTTAATAAAATAAAAAAATTAGAAAACAAAAATCAAATAACTAGATTTTTGAATTAAGAAAAGAATTTCTTAAAAGCTTTAATGCCTTCTACCTTGAGCTCTCAAACTAGGTCTGATTTTCTCAGAACCAATGCCTTTATTTCTTAGGCCCCTAGATTTTCGACCAGCACTTGTTAAACCTCTGTAAACTCTACCTTGCTTTGTAGTTACCCATGATAGTTTCTTATCAGAAAGTATTTGTGGGTGGAATCTATCTACGAGGATAATTTCATACCAGTAATACATACCATCTTCAGCTACTTTATAGCTGTTTAGAACTTCGCAGTTCAAGTATTTTTTATTGGCTCTCTCTTCACAGATTTGTTGGTAGTTCTTAGCAACAATTTTCTTCCTTCTCATGTGTTTAGGTCTTCTACCACTCTTGAATTGTGGTCTTTGTCTTCCACCTTTCAAGACTCTCTGTCTAACCATGATTATGCCTTGTTTTGCTCTATATCCCAAGGACCTGGCTCTATCTATCCTTGTTGGTCTTTCAATTCTAACAGTCGCAAGACTTTTTCTCCAAGAAATAAGTCGCTCTTTATTGAGCTCTTTTAAAGTTTCTTTTGGCTTTTTCCAAGCCTCTCTGACGTGTTTGTATAAACTCATCTTTTTTGACCTCCGTTGTTTTGTTAATCACACAAATTCAGGCAAGTCAATGCCCACATCTTTGTATGAGTCTGAAAACCACGATTTGTTTATAAAGTTTATTGAAAATGAGGTTTATTTCAAAAATTTATGATTTTTGTTTATAAAGTTAATGGAAAACAAAAGAAAAAATGAGTTTATTACTTTGAAGTAGTGAAATAATGGAAAACTTTATAAATGAGTGTTGTTTAGAAAACAATTATCATGTCTGCAAAAAAAAAAATTGTCAAATGTCCAGGAAGGTTTAGTGGTTTAAGAGAATATTTATACGAAGATGTGGCTGATCTAGTTTTAGAAGGAAGATCAACAGTTACAGAAAATGATTTAAAAGAAATTTGGAGTTTAATGCAAAATGATGTTTACTCTTTTGATCAAAGAGACCCTTATTATGAAAGTACCACTGATATTTCAAGACAAAAACCAAATCTAGACTATTTATCTTTAGTTCCATTATTTGATTCAACTATGCATGTGGATGAAGCTCTTTTTAAAAATTATCTTCTTTCCATGGGCATTCAAGATGAAACAGGTGATTTTTTAACAAAAATGTCCGAACAACCAGGAAGATTTTTTCATTCAGTCTTAAAAAGAGATTCAAGTGATATAATTTTACCAGGTGGTAAAAGACTAACTGATTATAGGATTTCTGCGAATACGGGAATTGGAACTCTTGTTTCAGGAGGAGTTGCTGGAGGAGGAATTCGATCTGACTCACCATTTATAATGGAAATATATCACATTGATGCTAATAGAGAACAAGGATTGACTGCAGTGATTGGTTTTTGGGCTCAAAATAATCAAATGTTAGTTTCTCAAATGCAATTATCAAAAAATGGTTCTCTACCAAAAAATGTTCCTGTTGGAATCACGCTTCTCAAAGTAGCAGAAATAGCCGCAAGAGAAATGGGTATAAAAGAATTAACTACTTATAGTGCAAGAGCACACCCAATTTTTAAAGAACATCCAGATAATTGGAATCAAATGGGGAAAGATTTTGTCTGTTTGTATGATAACTCTGCAAGAAAATCAGGTTTTAAAAGTTCTAATGGAAGAACTGGATATTATATGAAACAAGTATTATAAACATTAAATTTATAAATAATCAAATAAAAACAATTGTTACAATGGCAAAAGTTGATTGTATTCATCATCGATAAACCACTTCTTAATAGTCTTAAAACTCTGCCCAAAACAAAACAAACAAAAATTAAAATTTTTGAGCTCGCAAAAAAATATTACTTTTTTGAGACACAAAATTTCTTAAGAAATTTTGTTGTTTTACTTTTTTCTCTAAAAAAATCAAAAACATTAAAAACGAACTATTTATTCTTACAATTAAAAACTTTGATGCATAGCATCCCGACCACCGGGAGGCGACTTTTGCTCAAGGTTTTTGAAAAACTTTGGCGGTATTGGTGTAATCTGGTAGCATGCAAGACTGTGGATCTTTCGGTCCGGGTTCAAATCCCGGGTATCGCCCTTTTATTCAACTCTAAATATTCTCATCAACATTAAACAAAAGCTAGATACTTCTATGCTGGCCGGAAGGTTAAAATCCTTTAGCTGGTGGAGGAATAAAAAATGAAAAACAAAACAAACAACAAAATGAATACCAACGAACTAACTTTGGACGGTTCAGAATTAAATAGAACTGCGCAGAGTATTCATTGTTGGTAGAAAAGCATTTATGGGTTTTGGTTACAATCCGGACTTGTATAGATATGGTGAAAGAATTGATATGCTCTATTACTTTGCTTGGATGCTTAAGTTACAAAAAGAGTTAGATATACAATGGACCATTTATGATGCAAGTGGATATGCAATTGTAAACCAAGCCAGAGATAAAAATATTCTCAAAGCAAATGGTGAACCAAAAACAATTATTAACACAATTATAAATGAAGGTAATAGACCATGCAAAGAATATTTTAGAAGAAACTGTGATTTAAGATCAAATTATCTTAAAAGATTAATCAAAATATCAAAACTTGAAGCGAATTATATTGATTCAAGAGTTATTTTTAGAGAAGATGGTGATTATGTTGAGGCATTTTCTATTGCTTATAACTTTGTAGAAAAAAACAAAGATTCTAGCAGATTTGTAAATGAAGTTAACAAAAGAAGCAATAATCTCTCTAAGAAATTATACTTGCCTTTAGAAATCGCTGAGGCAATTTATCTTTATAACAAAGAATCAATTGATATAAAATTCGGGCCTGAAACAGAAAAATATTTTGATGAGGGAATATTAGGAATAATGAAACAAGATTCTATAAATTATTCTTCATTGCTATGTCCATTAGGGCCAAGAAAACCAGGATATTTGAGTGATGAAAACGTTTTATGGTCAAAGATGAGAATAGATCTAATAGTGCAAACTATTTCAGAGGATGATAACTACAAAGAATTTGTTTCTAGTTATATGTCTATTTTTAGAAAGGGAGTGCCTCTTGAGGAAACAGTTTCAATTGCTTCTAGATTGATGGAGGTTGGAAGATGAAACTCTACAAAAAAATTGGAATACTTGGAGGTATGGGTCCAGAAGCAACAGCAGAATTATACAGAGAGATTATTCGAATATTCCAGAAGAAATATGGTGCTGTTTATGACAATGATTTTCCGGAAATGGTTATTTTGAATCTTCCTTTGCCAGATGTTGTTGAAAATCTTGAAAGCGATTACGAAATAAAGAGAGTATTGGATTATGGTATTAAGAAACTGATATCTGCTGAAGTTGATTTTATTGCGGTTCCATGTAACACCGCAACAGCTTTCATTATAGATGATGTTTTTTTTGTTAACATAATTGCTGAAACTATTAAAATAATCAAAGATCAAAAACTCAAGAAAGTTGGGATTCTAGCAACCCGAACAACAATTGGTAGCGGTTTATATCAAAAGCTACTAAAAGATATTAAGTTATTGATTCCTGATAGTAATGATCAGGAGAAAATAACAAAGATAATAATGAACATCCTATCCGGGGAAAAAAGTTCAGAGGATAAAAATCTTTTGTGTTCAATGATATCTAATATGAAGATAAATGGTGCTGAAAAAGTTATTTTAGGATGTACTGAATTGCCACTGTTATATAAAGGAGAAGACACAATTGATACTCTTGCTATACTAGCAAATGCGGTTGTAAAGAGAGCTATTACAAAAATTATATAAACCAAAACAAGGAGGTAGTACTATGAAACTAGAGAATTCAAAAGGAACTAGGGATTTTGCACCTGAGGATAAGATTCTCAGGAATGATGTAGTTGACAAACTCAGAACTGTTTTTGAGAAGTATGGTTATTCCCCTCTTGAAACACCAATTATCGAGCGATATGACTTATTGTCTGCGAAAGCAGGCGCTGGTGAAGAGGCAGATGCCATGAAAGAGACTTTCAAGCTCACAGATCAAGGTGAAAGAAAACTGGGGTTGAGATTTGAGCTCACTCTTTCATTTGCAAGATTTATTGGTATGAATCCAAGTATGAAGATGCCTTTCAAACGCTTCGAGTTTGGACCTGTTTTTAGAGATGGACCTATTAAATTGGGTAGATACCGTCAGTTCTGGCAATGCGATGTTGATGTTGTAGGCTGTAAATCAGGGGCTGTTGACGCAGAAGTTCTGGCTTTGTCCTTAGATGCTTTTAAGGAATTAGGTATTGATGCTTATCTAAATGTTAATAATAGAAAAATACTGAAAGGCATAATTGAGTTTGCGGGTATCAAACCAGCACTAGCTAATTCTGTCATCATTTCAATTGACAAACTTGAAAAAGTTGGTGTTGATGGTGTTAGAGAGGAATTGGAACAAAAGGGAATTGAAGATACTCAGATTGCAAAGTTATTAGGTTTGTTTGATGTCAAAGGCACAAATGAAGAGAAACTAGCTTCATTAAAGCAATTCTTAAATAATGATGTTGGAAAAGAAGGCCTTGCAGAAATGAAAGAAGTTTTCTCGTACTTATCAAATAAACAAAAAGTAAACATACAGTTTGAAGTTACACTGGCTAGAGGACTTGGTTATTATACTGGCACCATATTTGAGGGTTTTGCAAAGAAGAGCAAAATTAGATCATCTATTTGTGGTGGTGGGAGATATGATGATATGATACCTGAACTTCTAAAAAATAATCGTGAATATCCTGCTATTGGTATAAGCTTTGGGTTAGATGTCATAAATGATGTCTTAAAGCTAGAAAAGAAAGAAACTGACAAAACAGTAACTCAGATTTATGTCATCCCAATTAATACTGTTAAGGAATGCTTTAACATTTGCAAGAAGTTGAGGGATGCAGGTATCAAAGCAGATATGGATTTAGTTGGTAAAGGCATTAGCAAGAACTTAGATTTTGCAAATGCTATGAATATTCCGTATGTTATATTTGTTGGTCAAAAAGAACTGGATCAGAAAAAAGTTAAACTTAAAGATATGAAGTCTGGGAAAGAAAAAATGATTAATCTTACGGACCTTTCAAAACAGGTGTTAAAGAATCTATAAATTCATCAATGGTTTTCATTGCTCCAGAATATTCTTTGTTAAACCATGGAATAACTGGTCCACTATAAGGAATTTCAAAACCTCCTAAGCTATCTGTTGGAGTGTACACTCCTGATGCGAGGATTGTTGGAAATGTATATGGTGCTGAACTAATTACATATAACCTTTTAATTTTCCAACCAGGGTATACTTTTTCAAGTCCTAAACTATCTAGAACGGGAAATTCTGTTTGTAAATAGGCTGATTGACTATAACTAGTGTCATAATACATTCCTAAGGAAGTTTCTTCTATAAACATTAAGAAAGTGTTATCTTCAGTAATCAAATGTTCTAATCTATGAACTAGTTTTTGTGTCTCAGAATTTATCTGAATAACTACTGGTACAGGTTCTTTAATATTAGAAGTATCCAAAGGAGTTAAATACATCATTGCTGCCAATAAAAGTTCTCTGCTCATATTATAGTTAATATTTAGTTATATTTAAATTTTTTATGAGCAATCATAACATTTATATAGTTAAACACGGTAAAATTAGAGTAGTATTTCAGTGATAGTGATGACAGAGGCGCAAGAGCAACCACACGATAGAATTTTCAACATTCTTTTTCAAGAGGATGAACTTACTTGGCAGAATATAATATATGATCTTGTTAAAAAGGAAGAGATGAATCCTTGGAATATAGATATTTCTTTGATTTCGCAGAAATTCTTAAAGCGTCTGAAAGAATTAAAGAATATGGATTTTCGAATATCTGGGAAAATTGTTCTTGCATCTTCCATGCTTTTGAAGATGAAATCCATGAGATTACTGAATCAAGACATGACTAATTTTGATAGTTTATTAGCAACTTCTGAAGATGAAACAATTGATTACTTGGAAGAACTGATTGAAGATGGGACCATTATCAGTGATAAACCAGTGCTTCCAACAATAAAACCTAGAATACCACAGCCAAGAAAGAGGAAAGTATCAGTCTTCGATTTAGTCGAAGCGTTAGAAAAAGCATTAGAAGTAGAGAATCGGAGGAAAGAGTACATAACTCCGCATGTGAATACTGCACCTCCAAAAAAGGGTAAAGATATTAGTGTAATAATAAAGGATATTTATGGTAAAATTACAAACTATTTTGCGAAATCAACTACTGAGCTGACTTTCTCACAATTAATTCCTTCAGATTCAAAAGAAGATAAAGTATTAACATTTATACCACTTCTACACCTAGATA
>JADHVI010000002.1 GCA_016784125.1 Candidatus Woesearchaeota archaeon | reverse complement strand
AAACAATTACACTCGGAAGATTTTTTTCTTTGCAAAAACTTATTAAAATCGAACGGTTTAGTAATATATATGAGTAATAAATTGAATGTGGGCGTAATAGGTGCTGGGCGAAGGGCAAATGGTCTTGGAGAATTCTTTGTTAAATACTTAGTAGAACTGGGTGTGAATGTAAAATGTATCTTGGGAAGCAGTGAGAAAAGCGCCAAAAAAACTTCTGCATATCTCAGACATATGGTGTAAATCCAACTCCTTATTCAAACATATCAGAAATGTTGAAAGAAAAATTAGAAGTGTATGACGACGATAATTTCTTTTTGTAAACTTAATTTGTTAAGAACTTAACAATGTGAGGTACGAATAGCTCTGGCCTCATAATAACCATTTCATGAGAGAATTCTCCGGCTACTTGGTCGCCAGTGTCTTCAGGAATTCTAACTCTTGACAGACTATTAAATCTCTCTTCTAGCTCAGGCACCCACTTGTCAAAGTTGAAATATTCATCTCCTCCTTTATGACGACCTTGAGTTGCTTGTGAAGTTATAAGTAGTGCATCCGTATTTTCATTTAATGGGTAAAGATCATTTATAGATTGTGCACAGAGACTTTTCAGTAACAGCACATTGTTTTCAAGATTACCAAAGAAATTCAGATTCCATTCTACTCCGTGTTTTCCAAGTCTGGCTTTCCAACTTGGCAATCCACCGTACATTAATTGTCTGCTTGCTAATTCCATTCCTCTGGTTGCAAAACTTAATCTGCCATAACCAACAGGCATAATTGGGTTGATCAGAATAGCTTTTCCTTGTGAACTTTGAGTGATGCTGTGCCCTCCACTAACTTGACTATATGAACCTCCGTGAGAATGTCCATTGCTTTGAACTGGGATGCTGTGCGCAATCTCTGCTGTGCTGTCACTTCCAACTATTTCTTCTTTGACTTGTGTGAACATACTTCTATATGCTTCAATGACTGCTTGAAATAGTTTAACCGTGCTTTGATGTGAATTATTTATGTATTGCTCTGAATGATTGTTGGCAATTCTAACCCCTGAAATCGCGGGTGAAATCATAATCCCAATATTTGCTTGGTCAACAACATTTTCTAATAAACCTGAATAGGAACTTGGAGCTATGCAAAAACCATTTGCGAACGCACCAATGTCTGAACTGCCTTTTTTCTCGTAAATTAAAGTTGATACTTCGTGTTTTTCTCCAAGGATTTTCACTGGTATCTTGTATTCTCGTATCGTGACGCCTGTATTGCTCATTTTATTGCAGAATGAGGTCTTATTTATAAAAATTTCTTTCATAACTACTCTTATGTAGTGATGTGTTTTTAACAAATTTTATATATCTCTATATATAGGTATAATATGTGCCTAAGAAAAAACAAGAAAAGAAACTCGGTATAGCGTTAATCATTTGGCTAGTCATAATGCTAATTGGCAACGCGGCAACTGCAATATTATACTTTGCATTTGGACGTGCATTGCTCGAAATGCTTCCAGAATATCCGCTGTGGACTTTTTACTTGTTAGGTGCATTAGCACTAGTAGTTTTGTTTTTGACAGTTATGCTTTTCTTGTGGCATAAATGGGCTTTTTATTCAATATGTGCATTGGCAATATTTGTATTCATCTTCAACTTATCTTTGGGTGTAAATGTTACTAGTGCGTTTATGGGTCTAATAGGGCCAATAATATTGTATTTCTTAATGAAGCCGCAATGGAAACTGTTTGTTTAGTTATTCCCACACATTAATATTTCTATATATGGAATTATTATTAACTGGTGTTATCAAAACTTTCTTAGAATGTCCGTGAAATTGATCTGCGCTTATATCAACATATACTTTTTCTCTTTGATTGTATCCAAATAAATGTTCTTCCCAGCCTTGCGCAGTTCTAATCAAACCTTGAACGATTTGCAATCCTTTATCTTTTAATCTGTTGGCTGCATCATTGCATCCGTTAATTGGGAATGCAGGTATCTGTGTCTCTAGTTCAAGTCTAATTTTTGCTAGTTCTTGAAAGTCAACCATTTTAGAATTATCAAATTATATCTTTGTTTGCATAGACAAGTAAGTTTCCGCTGTTGATTTTGTGTAGTGCGGTAACGGGTGTTTGATCGAGTGTTTGAATCGTTGCCAGTTCAACATTGATTTTGCTGCCTACTGGGAATCTCTGTGCTAAATGGAGATTTATGTGTTTTGCTAAAACCTCATATCTATTCCCTTTTCCATCAGCATGTTCACTGACTATTAGCTTGTCTTTTTCCGAATGTGGTTGTACTGCCACAAAATATGTTTTGGTATCTATATTTGCAACTGCTGGAGGAACTGGTCTTTGAGAGAATGTGTTATCAACAATTTGTGTGAATTCTCTGGGTGCTAAAGGACCTTGCGCGCGTCCTTCTGAAGCGATTTTTTCTCTTATGGTACCATATTCTGATCTTTTTATTCCTCTTAAGTCATTTTGAAGCAATACTCTTTCTTGATTTGTTATTGGTATGTCGCAATTGTCAGGTAATTTGGCCACTAATTTTGGAAGTGAGTAGTCCATTGGTGTGTCATCTACGCTCATTGGATCAGTAACATATCGTATCTTGTGACCTCTTCCAGATTCATATCCTTTTAAAAATAAATGTGACCCAACATGAACCATATTTTGGACCTCTAATAATATGATTGACTGTCTTTCAGTTCTAAAGCCAAAATATCCGCCATAGCCAGTGGATATGCCTTCCTTTGTTAAAGGAAAAACTCCTCTTGCAACGGATGTGGCTGCTAAAGCTGCATTGTCAAATTGATGAATTGCATGCTCGATGAATCTATGAAAATTAATTGTAGTGTTATCTAGAAAACTCTCTAAACTGGCTCGATTTTCTTCAGAATTTGCCATTATATAGTGGTTAATTCTCTTTCTATTTATATATTTTGTGGTTTTTCTCGAGGAACCCGGAATTTTTATGGTTTGCTAATATACTCTATTATTTTCTTTGCTGCTTCTTCTGGTCGCATTTTAGTTGTATCTACTTCCAAACTTTCAACGTTATCGATTGGAGAGATAAGATCTTTTTCTTTCATTTTTATCTTCAAAAATTCAATGTCTGTTACTTTGCCATGTTTTTCCCTATCTTTATTTGGTACTCTTTCAAACAAAACTTTCTCGTCGCAAGATAAATGAATCAAATACAATTTTCCGCCATACTTTTTCACTATTTTTTCGGCTTCTTCAATGTAAGAATCCGAAACTCCTTTTTGCAAACAAACAGTAGATATTAAACCTTCAAAACCTTGCTTTGCAGCCTCTTCGATTATTAAGTACTTAATCTTTCGATTCAATTGTCGAAACTCTTCTGTTTCATGTTCAAGAATGCAATTAGTTAAATGAAATGATAGGTTGTTTTGGAATATCTTGTAGCCATTTATTTTGGCAATTTCTTCGGAGATGGTTAGCTTGCCCACTCCTGGTGGACCGTAGATGATTATAAGTTTCATGTTATCAAATGATTGTGTTGCATATTATAAATTTATTTGCTTTGCAAAACTTATTTAAGCAAACAAGTTATATTCTAAATCATGGAACTATTAGATATTGTTGATGAAAACGATAAAGTAATTGGAACTGCATCACAAGAAGAAGCTCTAAGTAAGAAGTTGCGAAGGCGGATAGTTCATGTTCTTATGTTTGATAAACAAGGAAGATTGGCTTTGCAAATGCGAGGAAAAGATTGTAGTTTTTGTCCCCATCATTGGAGTACTTCGGTTGGTGGACATGTTCAATCAGGTGAGAGTTATGAACAAGCAGCCAATAGAGAATTCAAAGAAGAACTTGGTGTGATAAACGCGTTATCATTCTTTAGCAAAGACTACTTTATATCAAAAACAGGCTTGCAAATGTTCTTAGTCACATACAAAACAATCTTCGAAGGACCATTTGAATTAGAAGAAGGCAAGGTTGACAAAGTAGAATATTTCACAATTGAAGAAATAAGAAATATGATTGACAACAACGAGAAATTCCACCCTGAACTATTGTTTTTATTGAAGAAACATTTCTTATAAGAGTCTTGGTTCATGTCTTTTAATAACATTATAATAAAACACAGTTAAAACTCCATCTCTCTCAAATTCTTCACTATGTTCTCTTTTAGTGTAATCAACCGCTTCATCAATAGAATTAAAACCACATGCTTTTACATGTTCTAACTACATGTACTCAGGCCGAGCACTAATAATTGCAATTATTTCTGCCAAACCAACCAACATCTTTTTTCCATCTAGAAGCGGAACTGAGCCATGATAATTTGTTCTTTGTCCACCCTTAAGTGATGCGCCTAACGCACCAATTTCAGGGATAACTTCACCTCTATTATCATAAACTCTAATAGCAAAATTCATCTCGACATGATAATCTCCTCCTTCGCCAAGATTCTCGTAAGGTGCTCTGACAGTTGATGACATGAGTTAAAGGAAATAAGTTTTATATATAAATATTATTAGCAAAACAACAACTTTAAATATTGAGTACGAGTATCTTTTACAACCATGTTTCGAAAGGGAAAAACTCACGAGCCAAAGAATAATATGCGCGCAAAGCTAAAGAGAACAGTAACTTCTGTTCTTCCAGTGGCCAAAACCAGAGAAGGAAGTTGCTATAATTGTGGTGCTTGTTGTATTTTACCAAACAAATGTAAATTTCTAAAATTTAGGGATAATGGTGAATCTTTTTGCAAAGTAAATAAATTTAAATCGTTAAACTGCAGAAAATATCCTAGGACTCAAAAAGAATTCTTAACAGCAGATATGTGTGGATTTAAGTTTAGATAGAAACTTTAATAAACCTCAACAAATCGTCATTAACATGCACACAATTTTGATAATACTCATTGTTATAGGTGCCATAATCATATTCTCAAGTATTGCACATCTAATCAGTTATTTCTGGATGAAGAACAGAGTGGTGAGAAGTCAAAAATGGGATTTAAACATTTGCTGCGGAAAAACAGATGGTGGGGGAACGAATGCAGATATCTTCAAGCATAAAGGAGTTCCAAACTTTGTCCATGTGAAATCTGTCTACAAATTGCCTTTCAAGAACAAACAATTCAAAACAGCAATTTGCTCTCATACTCTAGAACATGTTCGCCACCCAGATAAATTCTACAAAGAACTAAATAGGGTTGCCAAAGAAGTAACGATTCTAATACCACCGCTATATGACTTGGGTGCGGTCTTTGACATATTTGAACATAGATGGATATTCTTAACTTGCAAGAGCAAACACAAAACCTTGCCAAATCATGTAAAACTGCCTTTAGCAAATTGGGTACAAAAAAAATTTGGACAATTAAACCACGCATAAATTAGTGTCTCATATCATAAGATTTATATAATTCTAAGAAACATACCTGGTATGCATGCAGTGATTTTGATTGTTTTACAGGCAATAATTGTATTTATAGGATTTGGTGCCGGGAGATTTGGTGACAGAATAGGTGGCAGTTGGAATTGTCCGCATCATTGGATCCTTGGTCTTATTCTCGTCATTATAGGTGCTTTTTATACACACAATTTCTGGGGATTAACTGTAATAACATTTGGCGCAGGATTTTTTGTTAGTGATCTGGATGACTTCTTACATATGAGAATATATGGACCTGATGAACCTCATAAATGGCGTTTTTGGAGCATTAAGTAATTTTGATTTTGAAGAATGTTTGTATAGCTTTATCTTAAAGAAAAATGGGAGCTCCCCAGAAGGGTCTGAGGGGGAGGGTGGTTAGAGAAGAGACTTTAGGGAGCTCATGAATATAATTTATTTCTGTTTGAGTGTATATGCTTTAGGAGGTCTCCTTAGTTCCTGGAGCCACATTAGGCCGATCCTCATCATGTTCTTGTTGAATTTTTCGCTGATTTTGTATGTTTTTTTGTAAAGATCGTAGTCGATTAACCCCATGGTTTTCATTGGAGTAAGTATTCTATCATAAAACTGTCTTTTATTATATGATAATCTGATGCTCTTCTTTAACTTAAGAGGCCCACCGTCTTCGTTTGCTTGTAGAACGGTGCCATCGTGTAATTGTTTGGCAAACATCGACATCTCTGTTTTCCCGATTTCACCGTCTTGGAGCTTCATTTGTTCGATTAGTAGCTTTGCAACCATTACTTGTTGGTTTGTAGCGAATATTATCTCGAATATACTGTCCGGGAAGTTGAATTGATCGAATAAAATTACCATTTTAGCGTTTTTGCGGGTTATACTAATTAATGAAGTAATTAGTATATAAATCTTTCGTTTTGTATACGTTTTAGTATACTAAACGGGTTAATGAGTTCAGTTTTTTGAAAAAAATAAGTAAAAAAATAAGTAAAATTTATAAATTTTGGAAATAAAAACAAGGAAATAGTGATATTTAAGCGAAAACTTTACACTAGAGGAAGCAGCTTTGAGACAACAATACCTATGCCTATTCTATTCTCATTAGACAAGAAATCAAAGTATAATGTTCTCTTTCAATATGACTCTATTCAAAATAGGTGGTATTTAAATTTTGAAGAAAGGGGTGAGAAGAATGAATAGACGACATACCACTGTAGAAGCTCTTGCACTGTCTGTTCTGTTTATTTCTTTTGCGGTGGTAGGTTTTCTAATTTTAGAAAGTGCTTTTCCAGGGGAATTTCAGAAAATAACCGGGTTTACCGTCAGTAGTGTCTATATTATTTCACCAATTCCCATAGATTGCAATATGACTCTTGAACCTGCGTGGAACTTATTATCATTTTTCTGTATCACTACTGCTCAAGACATTGATGAAGTTCTTGGTAATTTATCTAATTCAACTATCATTTTTACCTACCGCGCAGCTGATTTAAATGATCCTTGGAAAGTCTATAATCCTAATATGCCTGTTTGGGTAGTACAAGATCTTAATACACTTTCAAGAACTGAGGCTTACTGGATGTATTTTGATTTCTTAAATTCCACTAGTTATTTCTTCAATGGATCAAAAAGAGTGCCCACACATATTAGTCTGGTGTCGGGTTGGAATTTTGTTGGATACCCTACTAATATAGATAGAGATGTTGCGTTGGCTCTTACATCACTAGATAACCAATACGCACAAGTGTTAAGTTATAATAACACTGCAGAAATTTACACTTCGTACACGCCAGGATCTGGTGGGACTCTCAATCAAACAATGAGTTATCATGGATATTGGATGCTGATGGATACAGGAAAAACATGGGTGGTAGATTGGTAGTAAAAAAACTTGCATTATTGATTTTGTTGGTGCTTTTAATAGTGCCTGTGACATTTGCTCTACCTCCTAAGTCGCTTGAACTCTATGGAAATATTACTTACTACAATCAACCCGCAGATGTTTCTCAATCAATTTTGGTTTATAGTTCAGACATGGTTAAATGCGGAGAATTTTTGACTCGACATCAAGGAAAATTTGGTTTACTTTCTTGTAAAGGGGATGATGCGTCCACTATTGCTATTGAAGGTCCAACTAGCGGAGATGCAATGATTTTTTATATGGGTGATCAGAGAGCTTCTGTTTTTGGCGATAATGTTTGGGTTTCTGGAGAATTCAAGGAATTAGAATTAGTAATTCCAGAATTGAGATGTGGAGATGTTTTCTGTGATAACAGAGAAACTTGTGCATCTTGTCCTAGTGATTGTGGAAATTGTAATCCAACAACTACTGGTAATGGTACTGGGGTTGGTGGTGGTGGCGGTGGTGGTGGCGGTGGTGGTGGTGGCGGTGGAGGTGGCGGTGGAGGCGGAGGTGGTGGTGGCAGTGGCGGATCAGGTTTGAATAATGTGCCTTTTGGTGCCTATCAGCAAATATTTGGATTCGCAGATTTGGATACTGCCTTTGTTTCATGTAATGAGAATTGGTTATGCGGGAACTGGTCGGAGTGTCCTCCAACAGAAATACAAACAAGAGTTTGCGCTGATGCCAATGGCTGTGGAACTTTCAAAAAGAAACCTGCAGAGAAAAAAGCTTGTGTTTATCAAGAAGATAAGATTAAGAAAGAATTAGAAGATAAGGAAGAAGAGAAGAAAAATCCGAAGAGAGAATTGCCTCTTCAGATAACACCTCCGAAAGTTGTTTGTACAAAAGAAACCAACCCTATGAAAAACGGTGGGATGTGGCTTTTCTTACTCATACTAATAGTTGTATCTCTTCGAATTTACTTGACTGAAAAATCAATTGAGAAAATAAGAAAGAAAAAAGGTTTGAGTGATATAAAAAGAGCCAAACAAGTTTTTGCAGTCAAAAGAAAAGCCTTTATATTCGTTGGTCTAATGATTCTATTTGCAATAGTTTTGTATCTTTTCTATGTGTTTTTCTATTTATGTGAAATTAACCTTACAGCTTTCTGGATGCTATTGGCGATTGTCATAGTTATGCCTATAATTGTTAACAGGATTATAAGTGCGCTTGAATATCATGAACAGAAAAAAATACTTAGGATGGGGGCGTTGGCAGATACTCACTACCGCGAAATAAAGCGTTTGATAGAAATCGAAGATGATAACATTGTTGATATGGAAAAAGAAATTGCCAGCCAAATTGCTCACTTAGCTATGCGGGAAGACTTCAGAAAAATCATGGATAACTACGTAGAACTTGACAAGGTTTATCATGAAATTATAAGATTGTATGAGGATTATCAGGAGAAGAAAATTATGTTCAAGGATGAAGAGAAATTGGTTGATGATATTTATGATTTAGCAAATCAAGATAGTTTTGTGGAGCTATGTGAGAAAGTTCCTGCTCTGAAATCAGTTTATGATAAGTTATTGTTACTTTACCAGCACTTCGAAGAAAAGCAGGAACTTTATGATGAATTGACAAAAGCTGAAGAGGCTGTGAGGAAGAAATTAGCAAAAGATGAATGAAAGTAATAAAAGTAATGAAAATAATCTTTGAATAATACTTATTTATGTGTTCTATACTATATTTTATAGAAAAATATATAAATTATGAAACTAATAATTGTTCCAGACTAGTGGCATTTACAGTGTTTGACGAAAACTGAGACAACTTAACAGCGATCACGATGAAGAAAGTACACATACAGATACCTGAAAAGGTACACACCAAAGCGAAAGTAATCTCTGTTCTGAAGGATTTAACCTTAAACGAGTATTTTGAACGAGCTATAGCTGAAGCTATAAGCAAAGATCGAGATATACTCAACAAACTACGGGAATAATTTTTTTTAGTTTACCCTTCAGAGCAGAGACCCATATAGATCATGACACAGAAAACCAGCAAAGGAATGAAGACAAAACAGGCAATCATGCTAGCAATGCTAATGATATTGCTATCAACATTTGTAGCTGGAGATGTGTCAATAACAAATGTGGATGCACCATCAAGTATACTCGAAGGAGAGGAAATTGTAATAATATTTAGTGCAGAAACAGATGAAAGTGAAACAATTAGTTATTATATTTTGAAAGATGATGTTCCAGTGGCATCGGTGAATGAGTATGATTGGTTAACAGGGTTCAATGATGCAGGAGAATACGAATTCTTACTCATAGCCAATACAACGAACAGCACCGATACTGAAACGCGAACAATAATAATTAATAACCAAGCATTAGAAATGGCGATAATAACACCTGAAGAAAGCACAACCAATAATTCCACTGCGAGTATTCTGGTTGAAAGTGATCGGGCAGAGAGTTGTGATTATGAAATAGCTGGTGTGGGATCAGGAACGCTAACAAAGGACGAAACAGCATATACAAAAACGCTCACTCTAAGTGAAGGGACGTTTGATTTAACAGTTAATTGCAGCAACTATGCAGATACTGCTGAAGAAGAAGTAAGTTTTACAATTGATTTGAGTGCGCCAGAAATAACAAGTTTAGAACCAGATAATACTTATGCGAACGCTCTGACAACTGATTCAGCAACATTAGAAGTGGAAACAAATGAAGAATCAACCTGCAAATATGATATTTCAGATACTAGTTATCAATCCATGGACCATACGTTTTCAAGCACTGATTCATTGAATCATTACTCAACAGCTTCAAACTTGAATGAAGGACAGAATAATTATTATGTGCTATGTCAAGATGAAGCCGGCAACCTAATGATAGAATCAGAAACAATCATTTTCTATGCAAACAAAAAGCCAACTGCAGAAATAGATTTAGAAATTTCATCACCTCTAAAAGCCGGAACATACGAAGTTACTGTATCAACAAGTGAGCTAGTACAATCTGCTCCAACACTACAGTATAATTTTCACAATGCGGCCGGAAAGAAAACCATTTCTTTAACAGGATCTGGTAAATCTTGGGAAGGATTCTTAATAATAGACGCTTCGACGGATGATAGCGTTGGAACATTTTATTTTTCTGGAACTGATGTACAAGGACTTACTGGAACAGAAATTGAATCAGGAAAATTATTCCTTGTAGATACAACTGCGCCTTCATCTATTGGTAGTTTTGAAGTAAGTCAAGATGGAAGCCATCTAAAACTCGAATGGTATTATGCAAATGATGACTTCAAAAGATTCAGAATATACAAATCAACTTCTTCAGGAGTTTCATACAATGATTATTACGCCGCCACATCAAGCACAGTTTTTGAAGATTCAAATGTTGAAGCTGGAGTGACGTATTATTACAAAGTATCTGTGGAAGATGATGCTGGCAATGAAGGTAGTTTATCAATTCAAGGAGAGGGGAGGGTGGAGCCAGAACTACAAGAAGTTGTACCTCTTAGTTCATCATTGACTGTCAAAGTAGATCAAGAAATTAAGTTAGTGGAGAGTTCACTTCTGGATGTTGATTGGTCAATAAGTGTATTGGAAAAAGAAAAAAATGCTGATAAAATAGATGTAATTGAAAAATTGTCATTGCTTGACAAAATAAAGACTGTAAAAAGAAACTTAGAATTGATAAATAAAGATTTGGAAAAACTAAAATTGTTAGATTTGACTGAAGAAGATCTGAACAAGAGACTCGATAAATTAGATTCATCTTTCAAATCACAAATAAGTGAAATAATCAAATCCATCAATATACAAGACAAGTTTGAATATGAACAATCGTATGATGAAGGAAAACTCAAAAATGCACTGAGTGAATTTTCCAAATACAAAGGTGTTGCAATAACAGATGAGTTAACAGAAGAAAATATTATCCTACAAGAAAGAATTACTATTGACGCTAAATTATTATCTGTGGAACTGGAGTATCTGGGAGTTTCCAAACTAGAGGAATATTTGATAGTTACAAAGACTATAACCTCAACAGAACCAATAACTAATGCCCACATATTTGAGAATATACCCAAAGTAGTAGAAGATAATGCTGATGAAATACAATTCAGCATAAAGCCAACAATCTTGAAAAAGGATCCTTTAGTTGAATGGATTATTCCAACTCTTTCATCCCAAACTATTTACTATGTAATTAATGATGATGTTTTAATATCGGATGCAAAGAAGACAGAAACAAATGTTTTCATTGAATCATCATCATCTCCAGAAACGAACTCTGAAGATGAAAATGAGATTACTGGATTAGTCACAGAAAATGTTTCTGGTGGGTAAACTGTACTGATGTAAATGGTTGGGAAAACATGTCTATAATTAGAAACATGTCAGTCACAGTATTAACTCCTACTGTTCAAACAGTTGTTGGAAGCTACGAACAAGGGAAAAAAGCCATTATCGAAGGAGAAAACTGGAATCCAACGCAAACAATAACTATCAACATAACTCTCTCAGATAATTCAAATTATATATTTAATACAACTAGTGATGGGTCTGGACAAATAAACACTGAGTATAATATAAGTTATGATCATGCTTTGGGACAGCAAAACATAACTGCATATCAATACTCTGATCCAAGCGATAATGCAACAAATTATTTTACTGTTACGGCAAGGACTGCTGCTATAACAATAGTTCAAACCAATTTTTATGAAGGACAATCAGTATTCATAAATGGATCTAGATTCTCCATAAATGGATCTGTGACAATTGAATTATTCAACTCTGGAGGAAGCGAACAACACGTCAAAGCCTTAGACCCAATAGGGGGATTTAATTTTACATATAATTTATCATACTCAGAAACTCTGGGTATATGGAATGTAACTGTGACAGATAATTCATATGCAAATCTCAATGGTACAGACGGTTTCACAGTGAACGACCGAGTAGCCAGCATAAGCACAGACGAACCATCATATGGACCGACTGAAACAGTTATATTATCGGGGAGTTGGTTTTCAATTCTAGGAGGCACTCAAGTAACATTAAAGAATTTAGACTCGGATGAAATAGGTCCGGGATATCCTCAAGGTGAATCTGCTGATGGATCAGGAGACATGAGTCACTCATGGCTAATCAACAACACATGTGCTGGAAATTTCTCGTTCAATGTATATGATACAACTTATAATGAACTCAATGATACAGTTAATTTTTCTATTACTGGTTCAAGTGAATCCCAAGATACAGCTGCAAGTGCAGCATATAAAAATAGTCCTGCAGGATCAGAAAACATAGCTTTCATAAGTACTTCAAACGATGTCCGCTCAAATATATCAATCGTTTCAAACAGCCAAGAATATTATCTCGAAATGAATTGGACTAATACTTTTATTCCAGGAACAGTGATAGACTCAGTAATTTTCTGGACAGAACATTATGAAGATAGCGATATACCATCAGTGACGTTGAAATGGTTTAATGGCGCAACATATGAAAATGTGAATTGTGGCGGAATAAGCAATGTTCAAACTGAAGCAAACCAAAGTTGTGATATCAGTAGTCAAATAGCAAACTATACACTGGCCAACGATATATCGCTCAGATTAATATTTGTAAAAGCAACTGGACCGGCAATCTGGGCGCATGTAGATTACACTCATATAAACATATCTTTCAGTGGTGCGGCAGCGTGTACAGTATGGGGGAACTCTGCTCCAAAAATCAACGAAATATCAATCTTAAACCCAATAAACTTGCTAGCAGGAAGAACTAAAACTGTTTACTGCAACGCATCAGTAACAGATTCAGAAGAAGATATGATATCAGCAAACGCAACATTCTACTATTATCTAAATGGATCATCAGACCCAGATAATAACAATGAGCACTATACAAATTCCAGTTGTACATTCAGCGGAGCAACAATTAAATCTGTCTCATGTGCATTTCAAACATTGTATTATGCTAACAATGGAACATGGTACTGCAATATTACCACTAACGATGGAAATCTAACAGATAATAATTTTAATATGACAATCATAAGCCCACTGTACGCAGTCAACATTACACCCACACTTCTAGATTATGGGGATGTTCCTTTAGGTGCAAATTCTGCAAATATGACTATCAATGTAACAAATCTTGGAAATATGCCAATAAATGTAAGTGTGTGGGGATATGGCGGAACCAACAGCAATAGCTCAGGTGGCGATCTGTCTTTCATGTGCAATCAAGAGGGGAATATAACAATAGGATACGAACGGTACACAACAAATATGAGTCAAATTTTTACTGACAAAACAAGCTTGACATCAGGACCTGCGTTATTACCAATGACTATTTCCAAACAAACACAACCGGCAACACAGATAATTAATAATACCTATTGGGAAACACAAATAGATACTACCAACAATCCAAAAGGAACATGTAACGGAACAATCATATTCACAGCAGAAGCATCATAAAATTTTTAAACAAAGATAAGAAAGAGATACCAATGAAAAAGAGAATAATTTTACCACTGATGATTATAATACTAATTTTGTTAGTGCCAAGCGTACTAGGAGTAGCGATAGGAGTAAACAAAGCAGCACTAAGCTATGAAAACGTACTACGAAATGGATATGCAGAAGATACAGTTATGATATCAACAGATACATCCGAAGAAATAGGCATAGAAAGAGATGTAACAGGTGATATAAAAGATTGGATACGATTTGAACCAGAAGTGTTAACAATATCAGGACAAAAACCAGGTGCACTAAAAATAATTATTGAACCACCAGGAGATGCAGCAAATGGTTTGTATCAAGGAGAAGTAAGATTACTAACCACACCCATTATACAAACACAATCAGGAAAAATAGGTAGCGCTATTAGAACTTCTTTTGTACTCAAAGTCACAATAGATGTAACAGGGGATGAAATAACTTCATGTACTTCAGGAGGTTTTAGTCTAAAAGATGCAGAAATAACTTATCCACTCATATTCACTGCAAACATCAAAAACACTGGAAATGTAAGAATTAGACCTAACTTTGAAATAGACATCTGGAACCAAGATCAAACAGAATTAATAACAACTTCCAGTTTTACACACCAAACTGACATTCTACCAACAACAATTGAGACTATAACAAAAGAAATTGAAGATTTAAACTTGGATTCAGGACAGTACTGGGCAGATGTAAAATCACTTCTGTGCGGAGAAACAGCACTCAAAACTTTTAGTATAGTTGATAAAGGAGAAATTGTTGATAAAGGAGAAATTCTAAACGTGAAAAATAAGCTATGGACAAGAGTTGGGGATATAGTGCCAATAGAAGTTGTGTTTAAGAATACAGGATCCAGAGTGGAATCCACAAAGATAAAAGGAACAATCAAATTAGGTGATGAGATAATCAAACTAATAGACACTGATGCAATTGATGTAGGTCCGGGTGAAACTACGAGTTTAGAAACATTCTTTAATCCTCAAATGGAAGGACAATATCACATCAATGTGAGAGTTTTATACAACAACAAATTAACGTTCTGGAAACAATCCATACTAAATGCGGTATCGAATGAAGAATTTGAACAAAGAATGAATGCCCTCAAAATGAAGAACTTGCCGTTTATAATCACACTCATAATCATTATAATTGTAATACTGTTGCTACTAATACTCATAAAGAAAAAGAAGCACAGAAGAAAACATTCTAAGCATTATTAGAAAAAAATTTTTTAATCATCTTCTCATAAAGCATAGTTGTTTTAAGATTCCAAGATGGAGGAAAACAACGATGGTAATTACTCCAAGTATAACGTTCATCAAGAAAAATTATGACTCCTTTGTCTTTCTCAGATCGGATGCAACGACCAGCACTCTGCAAAGCCTTATTAAAAGCAGGAAATAAATAACCATAATCCCAACCCTTACCAAATTTTTTATCATAATATTCAATCAAAGCCTTAGTTTCAAGATCAGGTTTGGAAAGAGGCAAACCAACAACTACAACACCCTTCAAAAAATCACCTGGAAGATCAATCCCCTCACCGAAACTACCAGAAATAACTCCGAGAAGAACTGCGCCAGAATCCTTATAACTTTTGAACTTTTCAAGAAGTTCGTCTTTTTCAAGCTTGGAAAGATTTGGTCGCTCCAAAAAAACAGTTTTTTTACAGTCATAATTAAACTCTTTGTAAATTCTGTCCCTCAAATAATAACTAGGGAAAAAAACCGCGCTATTGCCAGGAATAGAATTAATTACATTGGCCAAAATTGAACCTATCTCTTTGAATTGTTCAGGGCTTCGCAATTCATATTTTGTAGACGTTTTAGGGATGATTATACTAAGACGATTTTGCTCAGGAAAAGGACTTTGATAAGTTTCTTCCAAGGCATCTGCAAAACCCAATAATTCACGGTACATGCCGGTGGGACTAAGAGTGCCAGACATTAAGATAGTAGAATAAGAAGCCTCAATAACTGGTTTGGTAGAAAGTCCAGGATCCATGCATCTATAACTAAGAATAATCATTTGCTCACGTAAACCTTCCTGCTTAGAAATAATTCTAGTAAAACCCTCTTCACTACCAAGCCAAGCCTCAAGGAAAGAAGTGATTGAACCAATATAAGATTGTTTTTGTTCCTCACGAACAGCATCACCCACAAATGAGAGATCAGCAATTAACTCTTGATAATCCATTACCTCATTAACCTTATCAACAAACACATCTTTAGAAATATAACGTTCATCACCATTAAAATTTGACAGCTGATTAAGTAAATTACCAAGCTCAACAAGAACCTGAGTGATTTGATCATACTTGTACTTCTTAGCTTCTTTGATGGCACGACCAATCATCAAATTGGAGAGTCTGGCAGAAAACAAATCCTTCACACGATGAGGTAAGTTATGAGCTTCATCAACAATGATTATTGCGTCAGACAAATCCTTCTCTATCTTCTTCAGAAACAATGCGCTAATATCAGGATGAAAAACATAATAATAATCACCAATAATTACCTTGGCTTTTTTAGCAACCAACATAGAAATTTCATAAGGACAAACACCATGGCGCTTACAAACAGTCATGGAATCATCTGTAGAAATTTGATTCAAAGTGTTAAGCTCAGCCAAAGCAGCCTTAGTATCAACCGTGAGCTTTTCTTTGCTCTTAACATTTTGGAAAAACTCACATTTCTTATCTTCACGCACAGCTCTACAATACTCGTTAAACTCAGATGAATAAAGCTTATCCACGCCTGGCTGCAAGCAGAGATTCTTCTTTCCAATAATACTAATAGCGCTGAAAGTTTTATCATGACGATTCTTGATGTCAATTAAAGTATCAATAGCAATCTTATGCTGAGTATGCCTAGAAGTCAAAAATAAAACAACCTTATCATAATCAATTGCATACTTCAAACAAGGAGCCAACGCAGCAGCTGTCTTACCAAGACCAGTTGGTGCATGAACAATCAAGTTTTTACCACTACTAATGGCTTCATTAATTTTTAAGATTAATTGCTCCTGAATATCCCTAACATTTTCATGCGGAAAAAGAAGTTCATCAAAATTCATTCTAAATAGAAAAGAGGTTTTTTTATAAATATTGTTAGGCTAGAACCGAATTATTTTTTAGGTTTTTCCATCACACTTTTCATATTAGACTTATTAGCCTTAGCCAAAAACTTCTTCAAATGATGATGGACCTTTTTCAAACCTCTCTTACCTTGTTGTTTACCAGAATCTAAATTTTTCTTCCACTCAACACTGTAATCTCTGATAACAAGATGCAAGTCCTCAATTTTAGAACCAAAAGAATTGAAATAAACACATTTAGCCAAATCCTTGAATTGCTTAGTAGGATTCTCATTAGGATAACCAATGGCCACTATTGCATGAGGCCTAGCATTTTCAGGAATACCAAAAACAGTACTAACTTTATCTTCGTCAAACGCACCAATCCAACATGCACCCAAACCCAGAGCATGAGCCGCTAACAACATATTTTCAGTAGCAGACGCGCAATTTTGAACTGTGTAGAGTCGCTTACCTCTAAGACCATAAAGCCGCTCCGCAGAATCAGTTTCACCACAAACAATTATTGCGGCTTGAGCATTAAACACAACTTCTTGCTGAAAACAATGATTGTAAAGGTCATGAATCAAAGCTTTTTCAGTGACGAGAATAAAACGCCAATTCTGAATATCGCCAGTACTAGGTGCTTGAGAACCAGCTTCCATAATCTTAGCAAGCTTATCAAATTCCACCGGTTGCTCAGTGAACTTACGAATAGAACGTCTAGTCTTAATACACTCGAGAGTATCCATATTATTCTCTAAGAATCCAGATTTTAAATATTTATCTGTTTATTGAAATCTGTAGCCACACATCATACAAAACCTAGCATAATGAAAATTACGTGCATTACAACGAGGACAAATAGTTGCTTTTTTAGTATTCTGCTTCTCCTCTTGAAAGGTCTGAACATCTTTCTGTCGCTTGGAAGGAGACAATATCATCTTAACAATCCCCCAGAAAATAAATATTATGCCCAAATAGAAGAAAATATTCAACCAAGGCTCAGGAGTCTGCATATAAACAATCCTGGAATAAATAGTTATAGCTAAGCCAATGACGAAAATAAAAATTCCTGGGATACCTGCCATAAACACATTAGAGATGCATTGGTATTAAAAGTTTGCGTAAAATTTAATAATTCATAAAACAATGAATGTGCTATGAAACCCTATAAAAGAAAAAAATATGATGATGAAGATGAAATGGAAGCGCATGAAGATAGTGATATTCCTATAACAGAAAAGAAAACTAAACAAAAGAAAATACTAACGTGACTTCAAATCTACATCATATTCTTCAACACAACTCTCAGAACAAAATCTGAAAATCTCATCATCATACTCCTTCTCAATAATATCTTCTGACCCAACGATTGGTTTCTTACAAAAACCGCAAACAACTGTTTCTTCATTCTCATAACCCTGCATGAAACCCTCTTCTTCAGGTTCAATTGCATCACTTTCTAGCAACTCATTACGGCCATCGTTTTCATAGACGGATGACTCTTTGATTTTCTTCTTTTCCTCATCAAAATCATCTTCAAACATTTTCAAACGATAAAAATGGGTTTTATTTAAAAAGATGATGTAAAAAAGAGATTTTTTACTTTAATAATAGTAATGATAACATAACTATTATACCAAGGCAGAAAAACAAGAATTGAAACAAAGATTTACTGACTTTAACCTCTTTATGCAATTCAGGAATTAAATCAGCACCTGCAATGTAAATAAAACCACCTGCTGCAAAAGGAGTTAAGAACAAAATAAAATGCTCAACCCGACCAAGCAATAAACCAACAACTGCACCAACAATGGCTGCTAATGCTGTTATAAAATTGTAGAATATTGCTCTGCGTTTAGAAAAACCACCATGTAACAACACGCCAAAATCACCAATCTCTTGAGGAATCTCGTGGAGAATCACTGCGATGGTTGTAGCAAAACCAACAGGGATGCTAACAAGATAACTGGCAGCAATGATTAAACCATCAATAAAATTATGAACCAAATCTCCGAACAAATTCATGACTGCAAAATGATGGACATGACCTTTCTCATTAGGCATGTGACAATGTCTCCAATGAATAAATTTTTCGAGAATAAAGAAAAAACCAATACCAGCCAGAATATATAGCGAGATTTGTACGCCAAAACCGATTTTTTCAACAGCTTCAGGCAATAAATGAATGAACGCATCCCCCATCAAGGCACCAGCAGAGAAACTAACCATGTAAATAAGGATATCCTTTAACTTGTTAGCCTTAATACTAATAAAGAAAATACCTATAAGAGAAAGCAAGCTTACAACTATAACGCTAATTAATGTATAGAGCCAAGCAACGTGCATTTTAAGATAGAGGATTAAGACAGATATTTAAATCTTTTAGTTAGTACGCTTTAACACAATCTTTTCTTTGTACTGAACTGCATCCGCAATGACCTTCCCAATTTTATTCTTCTTATTCAATTTGATAACGGCCTTCTTACTGGCACGAGCAGTCAAAGCGTAATCGTTCTCGACAAACAAATCTATATCCTCATCAGAATATTCAATTGGAAGCATAAAAGTGATATTGCTCTTATGAATCTTGACAGTGAAAGAAATATTCTCCCCATCATTTTCTTGTTTACTATTAGCGCCCTTAGTTGCAAGACTACGAATATCAATGCTCATACCAAGCTTCTTCTCAATCTTTTCGATGTTAGAACCATTACGACCAATAATACCAGCTTTACTACTTTCAGGAACAGCAACAACACATTTATTATTAGAAATAACATCCACATTAACCTTATCAGAGTATTTCAAAAACGCCTGTTTGATAGCATGACCTGCAAGTTCATGAGCAGGAGCTTTTGCATCGCCAGAAACCGGAATAACAACTGTTTCTTCACCATAAGTATATATTTCAAATTCCAATCTACCAGAATTAAAATCATTAACAACAACAACTGGTCTGGCAAGATCTTGCTCAAACATTCCAGACGGAACTTTGACTTCCATGCTCAAAGAAAAAACATTATCAACCTCACCATTCTTGATAAAAATAACTGTGTCAACAATATGAGGAATAACACCTAATTCAATTCTTCCAATGAAACGCTGAATGGCATCAATGGGTTTAGTAGCATGCAAAACACCAATCATACCAACACCTGACAATCTAAGATCAGAAAATAATTTGAAGTCCTCAGTATTTCTCATTTCATCAAAGAAAGTATAATCAGGTCTTGAAAGAAGCAATATGTCATGAATTTCTTGGCTACTACCATGACTGATGGAGTATTGAGTAATATCCGCAGGTAATACTAAATCCCTTGGTGCTTCGACAGTTTTAACAACCTTATTAGTTGAAGCATAAAACTCGGCCAATGCCTGAGCAAAAGTGGTTTTTCCATGACCAGGAGCACCAGAAATTAAGATTCCTTCGGCCTGTTCAAATATTCTATTCTTAAGCTTTTCACTAATATTATAGTCTTTCAAATCAAGATGCTTTATTGGCCTAACAGCCGTAATTTCATAACCATCTGCAAATGGTGGTCTAGTAATAACAGTTCTATAATTTGATAACTGAATAATCGATGAGCCTCTTCTTTCGATTTCAACAAAACCATCCTTACGAGAACCAGCCTCTTCTGTAATGGTCTTAGCAAGAGTTTTAACTTCATTAGCATCCATCGGCTTCTTAGCGATATTAACGTATTTCCAAGCACCTGGTACCCCTTTCTTTGCTTTAGGAATACACTCAGCTTTGATATGAACACTCATCGTTTCTTTGTCAAAGAACTTTGCAAGAATAACATCCTTTTTTTCATCTTCCACAGGAAACTCGTAAAAAATTGTGCTTATACCTTTTGATTCAGCAACAATTGCTTGAACTCTGTCAGCAGTAATAAGTGTGCCTTTCTCTGTCAAAGCAAGTTCACGAATAATAGAATCAATCTCACCACTCTTTGCTCTCTTAATTTGAAAATCATCAGGTCTCTTGCCCTTAAACTCAATTGTAAAAGCAAATTTTTTGCTCATATCGCGGAGTTTTTTTATCTCTTCCAAACCCAGTTGACCAGTTTCACGACCACGATTTGCTTGTGCTTCTAACTCAGAAATAACTGCTTCATGAATAATGATTTGTTTTGGCTTTAACTCCTTTTTTTTAATACGTTTAGAAAGAATACCTTCAATAATGATACTTGTATCCGGAATGATTTTATCGACTTTTTTCATGTAAATAGATTATGTGGCTCTTTATTTAAATATTTTCAAACCAACCACTCATCTTATAATTCAATCTATTGAAGAAAATAAGAATTTTATCCCAAAAGTCAACATTGGTCATGTCAATAGAAAAATTCTTCTGAACTGCGTATTCTATACCTTTATCATCCTTAAATTCAACCACTATTTTAAGATCATTGGAACCAGAACTCATAATCTTAGTAGGTATGGTAAAGACGAACTCGTTTTTCCCTGTGAAATCATAAACAACCCAACTCTCAGAGAAGCGTTTGCCATCAACGCTCACCAAGATATCTTCAGGCTCAGAAAATGAATCTTGCTCAACAACGAATGAAATAGAAGATATTTCACCGTAAGCAACACTTTTTGGAGCATCAAAATTTGAAATTATGATTGAGGGATCATCCAAACTCCTAATGAGAATGTAACGCTTCACAACAAAATTATTATTACCAACTGAGATAATAAAATTCTTAACACCCACCGCTGTTAATTCAGGAGAAAAATCAAATGTAACAACCTCGTCCAAGCCAATATCCATCTTAGAACAATCATCATCCAAACAAATATCCAAACTCTTGAGAACTCTTGAGCCACTATTCTCAGCTTCACAATTGATAATTATAGATTCTCCAATCTTAGCAGATTCTTTGTCTGCACTACAAAATAATTCAATGGGTGCAGAAGATGCTGAAACTTTTGGAATTTTATCCGCAAAGTAATCATAGCCATAAATTGAATCACTTCTCTTGGCTTTGAAAGAAGTTTCCTTAGACTCGCTGCCAAGAACCAGAGTCATGGGGAAAGTGTAGATATATCCACTCTTCAAATCATCTGAAATTCTGACGATGAAGTAGAGTTTTGTTTTCTCAAGAGGTTTAAGCAAAACATGTCTATAACGATCATCCAAATTCTCAACATTTTGAGTAGAACCTAATTGAACATAAGCAGAAACATAGAAATTGTTTTTATTCTCTAATTCCGCAGTCAACATGTTATAAGAACCAAACCCGATTTGTGGTTTTTCAATTTTTAAATTGATGTCAATATTAGACTTTTGCAAAGCACCATGGGTCACAACTTCAACCTCATTATCAAGAGTACCACCAACCATATCAAAACCACGACCCTTAGCATTATACTCAACAGAACTATCGCCTGCATCAACAGACTCGCGAAGTTTAATATGAGTTGCATCGGTCCAACCAAGTTGCTTATAAGTAACATCAAAAGGAACCCATCCAACACCAGGAAAATAAACCTCTGCCCAACCATGAGGGCCCCACGGATCAGCAAAATAATCAAGATCAGTATGAGAAATACCAGAGACAAACCTGGCAGGAATGCCAACAGCCCTATTCAAGGAGATGAACAAAGAAGTAATTTCATCACAGACACCGTATCTGTTTGTGAGAACCCAAGAAGATTTTTGAGCAGCCTCACTTGTAATAGTGCTCAAATTATAATCAACGTTATCCTCAACCCATTCAGCAAAAGAAAAGACAACTTCATACAAATCATCTTTGCCAGCAGATAAAGAATTAGCCAAATCTACAATGTCATCATTAACATCTATGATTTCACTAGGATACAAATACTCTGCTAAAACAGGATCAAAATTTTCTATGGGAAATGAGATTTTGTTAGTAACACGCCTGTAATCTGATCTAGTGCGAATAAGAGACTCGACACTGATATCTAACTCATTTTCCTCTGGATGATCAAACTCAAAGACCAAATTGTCGCCATCAATATCTGCAGAAGGAACAGTTGACATTGAAATAGTCTCCTGTCGAAAATCATCTTTTGGAATCCAAAGAAGAGTGATAGTTGCAGATGTAATATAAAAATTGCTAGTACTAGGAGTTAAGATAAGACTATTAGAAATAGTGTGTTTCAAATCCAAACTCTGATAATCATGTAATTCTTCAGCAGAAGCTAAAGGGAGAAACAATAATAATAACAAGAACAAAACTTTTTTCATAAATAAGAATTAATAATAATACTATATATAATTTTTCAAGAAAAAAGAAAGAGCACTGGACATTCTCTCATAGATCTTATAAACAAGTATTTCTGATATGAATTTGTGATCTCGCAAGACAAATCTAATATGAAATCAAAATTAACTCCTGAAATGGCAGAGTTTATAGGAATGCATGTAGGAGATGGTACTCTTTATCGAGTTGGAAAATCATCTCTTGTTTGGGAAATGAGAGGTGATATCAAAGAAAAAGATTACTATAATAATTTTGTAGTTCCTCTTCTAAGAAAATTGTTTGACTTTGAATTTAAAGCTAAGAAAAGAAGTGGTGGAAAGAATGGCTGTTATGGTATTCAAACAACAAATAAAATTCTAATTAATGCAATTCTTTCTTTTGGAATTAAACTTGGAAAAAAAGTTGATATCTTTATTCCAACTAAAATAATGAGATCTGATTTTTCAATCCAGACAGCTTTTTTAAGAGGATATTTTGATACGGACGGTTGTTTTAGACTTGATAAACCCAATAAAAGTCTAATTGCTTACTATCCAAAAATAGAATTTAGTTCTTATTCGAGAAAACTCAGAGACGATGTGAAAAAATTATTAAAGAAAATAGGATTAAAATCAAATATTTGGAACACGGAACCCAGGCATGAGCATAGACTTTGTTTAGCAGGAAAGAAAAAAACTATTTTTTGGATAGAAAATATTTTTTCAAGTAATCCTAAAAATAAGAGTAAATTTATCTCATATCAGGAAAAGTTTTTAAAGTGAGAATTTCTTCTTTTATTAAAACAATGCCGAGGTCGCATAGTCTGGTATTGCGCAGACAAAAAAGCTTTTCTTTTTTGGCGTAAGATTGCTAAGGGTAATTGCCCTTATAATACCAGCAATGCCTTGCAGAGATCCTGTTCCTTTGGAATCGTGAGTTCAAATCTCACCCTCGGCGTTTTATTTCATAAAACTTAAGGGTTAGATTTTTCAAACGCTCAAGAATTATAAATTCTTGGCGCGCCAAAAAACAAAGTTTTTTGAGCGTCTCACCCTCGGCGCTTTATTTTTAAAATGGTTTCAATCAAAATCAAACTCAAAGAAGGATATGGAGACTTTGGAATGCCGAAGTACGAGACTGAGTTGTCAGCAGCATTTGACTTGAGAGCAGCAATTCCCAATATGAAAGTAATCAGTCCAGGGGATCATGCTTTAATTCCAACAGGTTTGTTTATGGAAATGCCTCCAGGACACATGGCCCATATAACACCAAGAAGCGGATTTGCTGTCAAGAGAGGAATTAGTATAGTGAACTCACCAGGAATAATTGATGCAGACTATCGTGGAGAAGTTGGTGTTATACTAATCAATCATGGCGAAATGGATTTTGAAATCGAGAGAGGAGATAGAATCGCACAGATGAGTATCATACAATTCGAACAAGCGGAATTTGAAAAAGTTCAAACATTCTCAGAAACAAAGAGAGGAGAAGGAGGCTTTGGTCACACCGGACATAAATAAAATGCAAGAATTAGAAATACAATATTTAGCAAAGAGTATTCCAAAAAGACTTGAAGATTGCAAATTTGAAGAAGTCATTGATATATATATTCCAAAAGAGGTTTCTCATCCGTGTCTTAGAATCAGAAAAAAAGGAGATAATTATGAAATAACAAAAAAAACGGTTGTTGAAGTAGGACACTATGAAGAACAAACAGTAAAACTAACAGAAGAAGAATTCAAAGTATTAGAAACAGTGGACGGACGAAAGGTACATAAGAAAAGATATCTATACCCATACAAAGGGTATACTGCGGAGATAGATGTTTTTCAAGGACCATTAGCAGGTTGGGTAACAGTCGAAGTTGAGTTTGAAACAATGGAAGATAAAAATGCTTTTGAAATGCCATCATTTTGCTTAGCCGATGTAACACACGAAGAATTCACTGCAGGAGGATTTGTCTGCGGAAAATCCTATGAAGATATTGAAGAAAACCTGAAAAAATATAATTACAAAAAATTATTTATATAATTCTTAATTCTATTTATCATGATAGATCATCCGTGGATTGGAATTGATGCAATAATTCTAAACGAAGACAAAACAAAAATACTTCTAATAAAAAGAGGATCAAAAGCCTACCATGGATTCTGGGGCTTTGTTTCTGGACTTCCAGAGTGGGGTGAAGAAGTAAAAGAAGCAGTCATAAGAGAAGCAAAAGAAGAAACAAACCTGGACGTTGAAATAGTTAAGTTCATTGGAAAATACTACGATAAAAGAGGAAGACATCCAACAAAGACGATGTACTGCTTACCACACATCTGCAAAGTAGTTGGTGGGGAACTGAAAGCAGATGACGATGCTCTCGATGCAAAATGGTTTGATTTAGCAGAAGTCAAAGATATGGAGCTGGCTTTTGATCACAAACAAATATTGATTGACGAAGGTTTAATCTGATTCTAGATAATTTTATAAAGAGTTAACATTTTCTTTGACCTGCACAGCGGGGTAGGGCAGCCAGGAACAGTTTGGTTTTTAAAGCCAAGTTGCTGCATGTGCCCGTCGGGCTCATAACCCGGAGGTCGGTGGAAGTGGAAGGAAAGACCACTGCCGAATTCAAATCCACCCCCCGCTATGCTTCTTTCCAAATTTTTTTATTTTTCCAAGATGTTTTGGGCTTGAAAAACCAATCTTTTTCATCCATAAACCGAGATTCTTGAATCCATAAATATAAATTGAACTCGTAATCGCAAATCCTTTCTTAAAACGTTTATCAATTTGTTTGTAGTCGTACAATTTTGATACACTCATCCCTTCTAGCTCTAGGAAAATGGCGATTTCCTCAATAAAACTTTTACTTTTTGATGTCCCTGAAATAACAGGATAATAAGGAATTTTTCTATTCCTTTTTTTGAAAGAAATACAGAAATCAGTGTCTGCAACTCCTCGGATAAAATGTTTTGTTAAGTTTTTTTGTTTTATTTTTTCTGGAATCTTTAATGTATGATATTTTTCTCCAACCGGATGTTCAAGTTCATTTACAAAGAAGTTTACAATTTTTTTCGAAGAAAATCTAATTCCGAAAGTCGTTTTTTTGTTATGATAAGTGGGGATTGTTTTTTTATCAAAGAGTTTTTCAATCATAGGACAAATTATTTTGTGATAATATTCTTGTTCGTCTTTTGGATTTCCAACACAGTTGATGGCATAATCATGTTTTTCTCTTCTTATACTGATAGAACCATCTCCTGCAAGTACACCACTTAAATATGCTATTTCTGAATTTATTTTTTGTTTCATATTATTATGTTTTATGCGAAACAAAAATAGCTAAGAAATATTGTTATATAAGGGCTGCGTGTAGATGTCCAGTGTTGAAATAACAAAATATTTTAATAAAAAGACTCATTCATAAAAAAATGCAATTTGTCATTGACAATTCAATTCTTGCAAAGTTTCCCGAAGTAAAAATAGGTGTTCTCGTTGCAAAAAACATTGACAACTCTGGTTCTGATGCTAAGCTTACCTCTGAACTTCGATCTGTAGAAGAAGATGTTAGAAGTAAACTTGATGTCCAAACACTCGTTGACAATTCAAAGATTTCTGATTGGAGAAAGGCTTACTCTGCATTTGGTTCGAAGCCTAAGACATATAAGAATTCTGTTGAAGCATTAATTCGTAGAGTGTTGAAAGGCGATGAGTTACCAGATATAAACAAGATAGTTAATATCTATAATTTGATTTCTTTAAAGCATATCCTTCCAGCTGGTGGTGATGACATTGATAAAGTTGATGGTGACGTAACTTTGACTATTGCGAAGGGTGGAGAAAACTTCACTTTACTTGGTAGTTTACAAGAAGAAGTTGCTGACGAAGGAGAAGTTATCTATCAAGATAACAAAGAAGTTCTTTGCAGACGTTGGAATTGGCGCGAATGTGACAAAACTAAGATGACTGTTGAAACAAAGAATGTTTGTATTGTTCTAGAAGCCTTGGAGTCAACAACCAAGGAAGAACTATCTGTTGCGTTAGAAGAATTAAAAGAAAAAGTTGAAACTTTCTGCAAGGGAGAAACAGAAACATTCTTCTTAGACAAAGAAAAAAATAAAATTAATTTTTAGATTACAATTTTTTCTTCATGATTATTGAATGAACTCCTTCTCTATGATGATTTTCTATAACTCCATAATTTGCATATCCATGCTTCTGATAGAAGTTAATAGCTTGTTCATTATGGGCTTGACTTGTTGTTAAGCAAATTGTGTGAAATCCTGAAGATCTTATTTTTCCCTCTACATATTTTAGTAGTTGTGTGCCTATTCCCCTACTATGATCTGTTTTTTTCACTGACAGATATGTTATTTCACAAGTGTTTTTTCCCCCTTCAAAATATTTCTTCCAACCTACTGCTCCAAGAATTTCTTCTCCTTCTTTGTACAAATAGAATTCTTCTTCACCTTTCTCGATTTTTTTAGATAACCATTCTTCCAAGTCTGCTTTAGTAGGATTAGAAATATCATAGTATGGTAATCCGCTATGATAATCAATATCTGCTAACGCATCTAAATATTCCTGAGAAAATTTTATTATCATCCTCAAACCTTGAATTGCCCATCTTTGTAAATCACTTTTTTCTTTCCATTTGGTAATTTCGCAGTTACAACCCTGTTTTCTGTGGAAACCAAGTCTGTGTGAACTATTGATTCGTTGAATCCCCACTCTTTCCATTGCTTTGATTTTATTTTCGCAGGGTTGTCTGTGCAAGAATCCTTATAAGCTTGTCCAACAGCGACGTGAGTGTTACCATATTTTCCGCCAACATTTTCGTCAAAGAGTGTTTCACCCATAAACTTTGTTATCCTTGAAAAGCGTTTATCTGTCAGCGAAAATTCTCCTAGTTTATCTGCATTTTTTTGCGCAATCATTTCTTTTAGTATGTGTTCACCTTTCTTCGCGGTTGCTTTCACAACTTTTCCTTTTTTGAATTCTAGTTTTCCGCCTTTTATTAGCGTTCCATATCTGTAAAGTGGTTCGGTGAAAACATATGTTCCTTCTGTTCCTCTCCAATCAGGTGATATAAATAGTTCAAAACTTGGTATGTTTCGACCTGATCCGCCAAGCCACTTTCTTTTCTTTCCGAATTGTACTTTCATATCTGTGGACTTAGATTTTACATGAACTTCTTCTATTTTAAGTTTGTTTAGAGCTTTTCTTATCCTGTCCATTTCATTGTAGACTTCCTGCCATTTCTTTATCGGATCTTTTTTATCTAGAAAGCATGCTTTAGAAATTTGCTTCCAATATTCTTCTACGCTCATCCCAACTTCTTTAGCCATTTGTTTTGTTGGATACATACCCATTGTCCAAGTAAATTTGCCTGCATTTTCTTTGTCTTCTCGCCATTTCATTGCTGGTTTGAAGGATTTTTGTCTCAGCATTATTTTCTTAGGATCAATTCCTTCCAATTCTTTTTTGTCTGTGTCTGCGATGATGTACACAGAATGATCTATGGAATCTACCAATCCTTTTAGATAATTTCTAGGGAAGAATGATAATTGTTCGTCAGATGAAATTTCATATGTTTCTCTGGCCATATCATCTGGTAAGTATTGTGCTATTACGTGACCGCCTGATTTTAGCACTGCTCTCCTTAAATGTATAAGCATTGGCTTAGCACATTCTGGTACTTGAATTAGGACTGTTTCTCCTTTTTTTAGTCCTTTGCAGTCATTTAGTGCAAAATTGATCAGGACTTTTGCGTATCTTTCTAGTTCTTTCTCTGTTGGTTTAAAAGTCATTTTTTTTACCTCGTTGTTTATATCTCTTCTTTCAGTGTAATTGTTCCAACCATAGTTATGGTTTTCTTAATGCCTGTATGTTTTCGAAATTCCAGAACAAAATCGTTGAATTCTTCAACGTCTTTGAATTTAAGTTTGAATAAAAGATCGTATTCTCCTGTTATGCCAAAGACTTCTTTTATGTGAGAATTTTTGAAGACAGCAGGGGAGATGTCTTTTTCTGTAGAGACGAACATAAATACTATGAAGTTTTCGCCGACTAAGTTGTTATTAAGTTTTAACGTGAATCGCTCAATAACTCCTGAAGTCTTTAGTTTGTGGATTCTTTGGTGAACCGTACTTGGTCTAATCCCAGTAGTCTTTGCAATGTCCCTTATGCTTGTCCTGCTGTCTTTCTTAAGTTCTTCAATTATTTGTTTGTCTTTGTTGTCAATGCTCATGTTCTTCTGTCGTAGTAAAAATTGGCCCCCTTCAGAATTCTAAGCACTGTAGGAACTCTTGGGGGATTAACTACTGCTTTAAGAGAGCCAATCTTTATCGTGTTATAGTTGTATAAATGTCCCACTAATATTTAAAGTTTCTGATTTTTGTCCATAAATAGTTTAAATTGTTGGACAAAGTACTTGTTTTATTGGGAAAACTATATAAAATATTTACTTTTACACTTTATTAGGTGATAATTATGGATATATCAAAAATTCAAAATTTTTGGGACGCCATAAATATCACGGGAGGCGATATTTATGGATGAAAATGAAAATTATAAGATTAGAGATATCTCGCTAGCAGATTTCGGAAGAAAAGAAATTGGAATAGCTGAGAAGGAAATGCCAGGTTTGATGGCTGTAAGGAGAAAATTTGGTGCAAAGAAACCATTAAAAGACGTAAGGATAATGGGAAGTTTGCACATGACTATACAAACCGCTGTTTTAATAGAAACATTAGTTGATTTAGGCGCAAATGTTAGATGGGCTTCATGTAATATTTTTTCAACACAAGATCATGCGGCAGCAGCAATTGCAAAATCAGGCGTTCCAGTATTTGCATGGAAAGGTGAAAGTCTTGCTGAATATTGGTGGTGCACAATGAAAGCACTAGATTTTGGTGATTGGAAAGGTCCACAATTAATAGTTGATGATGGTGGAGATGCAACTATGATGATACACAAAGGTGTAGACATAGAAAAAGATCCAAGTTTACTAGAAAAAGATTATAGTTTGGAAGGAGAAGATTATCAAGAATTAATAAATATTCTAAAAAAACTATATGAAAAAAAACAAGATGTTTGGACTGCAGTTGCAAAAGAAGTCAAAGGTGTGAGTGAAGAAACAACAACTGGTGTTCATAGATTATATCAAATGTTAGATAAAGGGGAATTATTATTTCCTGCAATTAACGTAAATGATTCTGTAACAAAATCAAAATTTGATAATGTTTATGGTTGTAGACACAGCCTGGTTGACGGAATTAAGAGGGCAATGGATGTTTTAATATCTGGAAAAACAGCTATGATTTGTGGATATGGAGATGTTGGAAAAGGCTGCGCTGAATCATTATCTAACGAAAAAGCGAAAGTCATGGTTTCTGAAATTGATCCTATCTGCGCATTGCAAGCTTGCATGACTGGGTTAACAGTATGCACAGTTGAAGATGCATTACCACACGCAGACATCTATGTGACAACAACTGGTAACTGTGGCATTATAACTGCAGAACATATGAGCAAAATGAAAGATCAAGCAATTGTTTGTAACATTGGACACTTTGATAATGAAATTCAAATGGCTGAACTTGAAAAATGGCCTGGAATTCAAAAAGAAGAAATCAAAGGTTCAGAATGTCCTGTTCACAGATACACATTTCCTGATGGACACAGCATATATATTTTAGCTGAAGGCAGACTTGTAAACTTAGGATGTGCTACTGGACACCCGAGTTTTGTAATGAGTAACTCATTTGCAAATCAAGTTCTTGCTCAAATTGAACTTTGGACAAAAGATTATGAACTAGGAGTTTACATGCTTCCAAAAGAGCTTGACGAAGAAGTTGCTCGTCTACACTTAGTCCAACTAGGTGCAAAACTAACTGTTTTATCTAAAGAACAAGCAGATTATATTGGTGTGAAAGTAGAAGGACCATACAAATCTGAACACTATAGATACTGAGAAATTGAAAATTTCTCGTACCAAAAAATTTTGTTTTTGAGTATTAAGATTTTTTTACTTTTTTTTAAATTCTATTTTAAACTCGAATACCTTAATTCTCACGCTTGATGCGTATTTACTAGTTGCAATAATTTTAGACCTAAATCCATTTTTTTTGGCAAGTTCTTCGAATAACTTCATATCTCCTACGTCTGCAAATACTGCTCTAACTCTGCCATTTGATTTAAGATGACTTGAAACCTGACTCCAAAACCTTTTCAAGGTATTGTAATTATTATCTCTGATGGCTGATTCAACTTTGCCTTTAGGAATCATTTTTCTAAACGGTGGGTTGGCCAAAATTAAATCAAACTTTTCGTTTTTGTCAATCGGGTCGAATAAATCACCTATTCTATTGTCAATTTTATGATTCAATCCTGATACGAGGGTATTGTACTTTGCACATAAATAGGGGATTTCAAATTTTTCAACAGATACAACTTTGAAAGCACCATTCTCATAAGCCAATCGTGCGTCCAGACCTGGTCCTGAGAATTGAACTAGCACTGTGTCGCCTTTCTTCACTCCTTGATTTTGCATCAACAAAAGTGATGCTTTTGCATATGCTGGATTAAAACAATCTTCAAACATCCAATAATTTATTCCTAAAACTTCGATAAAATACGGACCTTTGTGATGGTTTATTGCTCTAAGTATAGTGTCTTGAAACTCATCTGATTCGATTTTCACAAGAGATTTATCCATTGTAAAATGGAATCAAACGACAATGATAAAGGTTTACTCTCCAATATTGGAAAGCTTTATATCTTTGAGGTCATTCCCAAAACTATGGATACATCAATACTGGAAGATATGGGTCTTTCAAATGCAGAAGCAAGAATATACCTTGCTTTATTGGAATTAGGGTCTACAACCTCAGGAAAAATTATCTATAAAACAAAGCTTCAAAGCAGTACTGTATATCATCTTTTAGGATCTCTGATGGAAAAAGGTTTGATTAGCTATGTCTTGAAAGGCAAAACCAAATATTTTCAAGCAGAAGATCCAGAAATATTCTTATCCAATCTTGAAGATAAAAAAAGAAAGTTCGCTGAACTCCTACCAAGCCTTAAAGAGAAGCAATTAATGGCTAATCAGACACAAACAGCAAAAGTATATGAAGGAATAAACGGATTGAAAACAGCTTTTTATGATATTTTGACCACTCTAAAAAAAGGAGATGCCTATTATTTCTTCACCGCTCCTAAAAAGAAATTATTCTATGAAAACTTAGTGATATTTTTTCGTAGTTATCACCTAAAAAGAGCAGAAAAAGGAATTAAAGTAAAAGGATTGACGACTATTGAAAGCAAAGAAATAATTAGAGATATCTTTAAAGGTATTAAATTATCAGAAGTTAAGTTCATTAATGACTTTGCTCCAACAGGAGTTGTTATTTATGCCAATAAATTAATAACTTGGGACTGGGATGAAGTTCCAACCGCAATAGTGATTGAAAGTAAACCAATTACAGATTCTTATAAGAAATTCTTTGAATCAAAATGGAAGACTGCGACTATTTAATAAAGAGATTTTAAGTTTCATTTTATCGCATCACTCATAATTTCAAATTTATGTTCTTTGTAAGCAATCCATGTCTGATAATTTCTTATTATGTTAGCAAAAACGTTTTTCATATCTTTAACAATTCTATGAAATTCTTGTCTATTCTCAACAATGACATATAGAAGCAAATCCCATGAACCCAAAGTCTTTGCAGATCTCATAATATTTGGATTCTGATCTAAGAAAGTTTCAAACTTCTTCTCGTTTTGAAGGTTGAAGAGTTTCATTTCAATACTGAAAGTGTACCAATGATATTGTAATAAGGAGAAATTAACTAGGATAGTAAATTTTTTGATTACATCTTCTAATTGCAACTTCTTAATTCTATAACTAATGGCATCGCCAGATAAACCAAGTTCCTTGCCAATAGCATAAGTTGATTGTCTGCAATTACCTGCCAGAAGTTTTAATAATTTGAAATCAGTTTCATCAAGCTTGGCAGGAAATTCTTTCTCATGCTTAATCTTCTCTTTGTCATGCTCCTCTTTGATTAATGGAGGTACATAGTTTGAATTATATCTTCTGATAATTTCTAATTTTTCCTTTTCAAGAATGATATCTGGAGAGTGCTCTGCTATATCAGATATTATTTTATCAAACTCCAATAAGCTTTTAGCAATTATTACGATCTCTAAATCCCAACGATCACTATATTCAATGATGCTGAAAATATTTTGGTGATTTTTTAAATAATCTATCAAATCCTGTTGTTTTGCCTTATCAAATTCGTCTACGAGTAAGAATACGTGAAATATTTGAAAACCTAATTTTTCATAGTTCAGACTTGGAACAAATCTTAGAATAACTCCTTTTTTCTGTAACCTCTTAATTCTATAGTCTACAGCGTCTCTGGAGAGCTGGACTTTCTTTGCAATTTGTGTGAGTGGGGTTCTAGAATCATCGTCTAATAGTGAGAGAATTCTCCTATCTTTCAAATCTATCTTTACTTTTTTCTCCATGCTTTCATAGTCGATTCTTCCGATTGTGTTATGCATATTTGCTTTTTTACGATAATAAACTTAAATATTTTTCGGAAAAACCGTACTTTTCAACAATAACTTTCTTATATTTAGTTTTCCATATAATAATGAGGTGGTTAAACATGAGTTGGAAAATAGACAACAACGGTTTCCTCTACGAAGATGAGGAAGAATAGGATGGTATACGAAGATGTATACGGTCGGAAATACAGCGATGATGAGATCAACGAGCTTGATCCTGAGTTCGTTGATCAGCTACAACTACACTTACTTCACTGGTAATAATTAAATCTGGACAAAAGGGCTCACCCCTGGGAAGAAATGCTGCGTCACCGACGCAGTTATTTTCCTTAATTACAATTAAGAGCAAATCAAAAGGTGAAAAATATGACTGAAATGAAAATAAAAGGTGCAACGCTTGGAGACTTAGTAACAAAAGTATTAGCTGCAGATTATGAGCAAAAATATTCTTTGACCGCTAACAACCGAATTTGGAGAATGTATGTTAAAGAAAGTGATTCTATACTAAAAGTTGCTTATGTTAGTGATTGTTGTGAAGTTATTACTACGGAGACTTTTCAGAAACTTCATGATGAAAAGGAAGAGCAAACTGCAATTGAGGATATTATCAACAGATACGATACAGGCATGGTTGATGTGAAAGAAATACAACAAAGAAAAATAAAAGAAGTGTTTGCGTATGTAGCTGGAGGTGCAGTGGTAGTGGGTTTAATCTCTAAACACATTTTCGGAGTTGTGTTAGGTGGATTAATAGGTTCTGGTCTTTATGAAAGCAATAGGCGAGACAAACTAAAAATCGCGTATAAGGGCTTGGATACTTACCTTGAAAACCATAATATCTACATAGGAAAAAAAGCTTTAGGGCAAATAAAAAAATAATTTTTTTCCTTTTTTTCCAAAAACCTTAAAAATTCCAACGCATTAACTTCTATTATGCATATTGGGGGCGTTGACGAAGCTGGCAGAGGACCGGTTATTGGTCCAATGGTAATGGCCATTGCTTCAATTAGGAAAGAGGACGAGTTCAAGCTACAAGCTATGGGTGTTAAAGATTCTAAGTTACTATCAGAAAAAAAAAGAAATGAGATTCTAATAGTATTAAAAGAAGTTTGCAGAACAGCTTTTATAAAAGTCTGGCCTGATGAAATTGACGAAGCAGTCAAATCATCTTCAGACAATCTTAACTGGTTGGAAGCCAGAAAAGCAGCACAACTAATAGATAGAATTCCATGTAATGAAGTAATATTGGATTGTCCAAGCACAAACTTAGTATCATATAAAGATTATATCAAGAACCAAGTAAAGAATAAAAAAGTGAAGATTAAAGTTGAGCATAAAGCAGATTTAAACCACTTAATAGTTGGAGCTGCGAGTATAGTTGCAAAGGTTGCTCGCGATGAAGAGATTGAAAAAATAAAGAAAGAAATTGGGAAAGATTTTGGCTCTGGATATCCTTCTGATCCAAAAACACAAGCATTTATCGAGAAGTACTGGAATAACAAAAAATATTCTGTACATATGCGTAAGTCGTGGGATACCTGGCAAAAACATCATAATCAAAAAGCACAAACCTCTTTAGGAGCATTCTAGATGGAACTTGCAGACTTGAAAAAGTTAGAGAAAAAAGGATTTTATTTTGTAGAACCAACATCCAAGTATGAAATAGCTAGGATGAAAGGGCCTTGTACAATTATTCTTTACACAACAAGTAAACTGAATATTCAAGGAAAAGAAGAAGCTGTGAATATTGTAAAAAAAGAGCTTGGCATGAAAGTTGAAGAAAAACAAACCTTGCTTTCAGAAGTAATTGTTGGTAGCGATGAAACAATGAAGGGTGATACATTTGGTGGCTTGGTTGTAGCAGGCTTTAGAGCCAATAACGAAGAAAGGGCAAAATTACAAGACTTAAATGTGCAAGACTCCAAAAATCTTGATGACGGACAAATACTATTTATTGCAAGAAATCTCAGAAAAGAATTTCCAAAGAACTATTTCATAACAGAACTATTTCCTGATGAGTATAATGAGAGAATAAAGATTGAGAACTCAACAGTTATTTTGAATGACTTGCACCGACAAGTTTACGAAGCTCTGAAAACAAAAGAAACCATTCATGTTGTAGACAAGTATCCGGGATGTAAAGTTGGAGATGTAATGGAAGAAAAAGCAGAATCAAAATACTTGGAGGTTGCAGCTGCTTCAATAATCGCTAGAGAAGTTGCCATAAAACAATTTAATGAGTTGAGTGCGAGGGCGGGATTCATTGTTCCAAAAGGTAGCACGCATGTGAGTTTTGGCCTAAAAAAACTAAAAGAAAAAAGACTTAAACCAGAAGAATTTGTTAAGATGAATTTCTCAAATGTGAAGAATGCTTTGTAGTGTATTCTATAGCACCGCAAATTATATAAACATTATTTTATATTTATAACTAACGGCATGTATGATGTAGTATTCGTCGGAAGTGGACCATCGGTCTTGGCTGGTGCCGTTGAAATTCTAAAGAGAGATTCTAGTAAAAAAATACTAATTCTAGAGCAGGGAAAAGGTTTACAAGAAAGAGTGCGCTGCAAAGAGGAACTCGTTGCTCAAGGAAGAATCAATGATTTTGATGTTATGACTGGTGCCGGGGGCGCAGGAACATTTTCTGATGGAAAATTCCATTTCTCACAAGCATTATCACATTATTACACAAAAGACTTACTTCCTGAAAAAGAAAAGAAGTACTATGATTTATACCTTAACTTGGCAGAAAAATATTGTTTACGAATAGGACAATTGGATGTTGGTTATACTCCCACTAATCCCAAAGCCATTATCCCTGTTATAAGTTTATTTCAAAAACATGATGTTAATCTCTTTCTTAGAAGATGCAGACATGTGGGAAGTAACAAACTACCACGATTTGTAGAAGGATTCATGCAAAACATAACTGAGAAGGGAGGAGAATTTCGATTCAATTCAGAAGTCACCGATATAATAATTGGAAATGGAACTTGTAAAGGTGTTTTGTTAAGTTCAGGTGAAAAAATTATCTGCAAAAAAGTAGTTCTGGGTGTGGGTAGAAGCGGAGCCACAACTCTGATACCTTCAATTGTAAAAAAACATAGTATTGATACTAAATCACGAAACGTCTTGATAGGAGGAAGAGTGGCCTTCCCAAAAGAAATCGCTTTGCAATATGCTGATATGATGTACGAATTCGTTTTTTTACTCGCAACAAAATCAGGACATCGTTTGAGAAGTTTCTGTCCTTGTCTAAAAGGTGGAAAAGTAGCTGTTGAAAATTATGTTGATAAAGAGCTAGGACCATATGCTTGTGTTAATGGGTCAAGTGATCATGATTATGCTTCTAAAATTGGAAACTTTGCATTTTTAAGATTAACATCACCAGAAGAAGTGAATGGGGATGTGTTTGAATATGCACGTGACTTGGCGTTGAGTACATTCAAACTCGGAGATGGTAAACCAATTGTTCAGAAAATATCCGACCTTGTCAAAGGTCAGAAAACAACTACTCTGTCAGGGTTGCCACAAGAAGTAATTGATCATTTAGATATTGATTATACTCTTGGATGTGTGGATGAAAGTTATGGTGGGGAAATAATCGAAGATTTCAAGGAAGCGTTCGTCAAATTGGATAATAAAGAAATAATGGAAGGTATTATTGACAAAGGAATTATTGTTTGGCCGGAAATAAAATTTGGCAGAAATCTCATAATCAAAACTGACAAGACGGCTGTTAATGGTATAAATAATTTATACGCGATTGGTGATGGTGCAGGTAATTCAGGAAACATTGTTGGCGCAATGGTTGCGGGTCTCATATGTGCTCATAAAATAACAGGAATTAATATTCGTGATTTGTACAAAAACAAAATAGAAGATGTTCTAGTAATAGATAATTATGAATTAGATGTTGAAAGCCTAACAAATGGTTTTGAGTAAAATCAGAGTCTTTGTTTGTAGTTCTATAATCTTGCTGTTTACAGTAGGCTGTATATAACAAAAATAAAAATATTTTTGAATAAAAACTTTTCACAAAGTTTATATAATAAATGTGTGTTAATTGTAAATAGCTAGAAAAAGAGGGTGCCCATGACTAGAATAGTGAAATTAGAGATGAAAGGCTTTAAGTCTTTTGCGATGAAAACAGAGATCCCCTTTGGTGACAAGTTCAATGTCATTCTCGGACCGAATGGATCCGGAAAGAGTAATGTTCTTGACGCACTATGTTTTGTTCTTGGAAAATCGTCAGCAAAAGGTTTAAGAGCTGAGAAGTCAGCTAATTTAATTTATAATGGGGGGAAAAGCAAGAAGCCTGCAAAGCACGGCGAAGTTTCTATTTATTTTGATAACGCAAGCAAAATATTCCCTGTTGATTCAACACTTATGAAACTAACAAGAATTATTAAACCGTCTGGCCAATCTGTTTACAAAATTAATGAAGAGAAAAGAACGAGACAACAAATTATAGATTTTCTAAGCATAGCAAGAATTGATCCTAGTGGTTACAATATAATTCTACAAGGAGATATTGTTAGGTTAGTTGAAATGTCTTTAGTTGAAAGAAGACAAGTAATTGAAGAGATTGCAGGCATATCTGTTTATGAAGATAAGAAAGAAAAAGCTTTGAGAGAATTGAACAGAGTTGAAGAAAGACTCAATGAAGCTGAAATCATACTTACAGAAAGAAAAGGATTCTTAAGAGAACTAAAAAATGAAAGGAATCAAGCTCTCAAATTCAAAGAGTTAGATACAGATATCAAAAGAAACAAGGCAACTGTTTTAGCTGGTCAAATCAAAGAGCGAAAAACAAAAGAAAATGAGCTTGACAAACAAATTTCTGGAAACGAAAAGCAAATCGAATCATTGCAAAATAAAGTCTCTGAATTAAAAGAAAAAATTGAGAAGAAGAAAGAAGATATTAACGCAATTAACAGGGAAATAGAAGAAAAAGGAGAAAAAGAACAAGTTGAGCTTCATAGGGATGTTGAACAGATAAAAGTTGATTTCGCTTTGAACAAACAAAGAATTGAAACGGTGACTCAAGAACTTGTAAAAATTTCTGACAGAAAAGATGAGTTGGAGCGAAGCGAGAATGATCTTGGAGGTAAAATTAACTTATTGAAAAAGAACAAACAAGATGCTGAGAGATCAATACAACTAAAAGAGAGCGAGATTAATAAGATAGACGCTAAGCTAGTGGAATTTAAGAAGAAACATAACCTTGGCGATGCCCAGAGTATGGATAAACAAGTTGAAGAAATAGATCATAAGGCTGAAGTTATACAAGAAGAAATCGATAAGTTGCGAGAGGAACAGCAGAATATGTTCAGAGAAAAAGACAAGTATGAAATCATATTACAAGGTATTGATGCTAAGATTGATAAGGTCTTGTGTGTGGAGAAAGAAAATAAGAGTGCCATTACAGAACTTAAGAAAAACAAGCAGAAATTCAAAGAGGCAACAAGTGAATTGAATACGAGACTTGAAGATGAATCATCCATTTCAGCACAATTAGACAACGCACAATCAAAACTTCTATCAAGAAAAGAAGAGTTATCACGATTAAATATTAGGAATGCTGGTGTCAGAGAACAATTGGCGAGCAATAGAGGAGTAAAATCAATTTTGGAAAACAAATCCAAATTCCAAGGAGTATATGGCGTGGTGAGCCAACTAGGAAATGTGAGCACAGAACATTCACTCGCTTTAGGAGTTGCTGCAGGTGCAAGAATCAAGAGTGTTGTTGTAGACAATGATCAAATTGCTTCTAATTGCATCAAACATTTGAAAGAAAACAGACTTGGAACAGCCACGTTCTTACCATTGAACAAATTAAAACCACCAATCGTTAAGACAGAGTATAGATCTTTGAAAGGACAAGGAATAATTGGTATGGCAATGGATTTAGTGAAATATGATCCTAAATACGAAAAAGTTTTCCAATACGTGTTTGGGAATACTTTGGTTGTACAAGATGTTGATATTGCCAGAAGAATTGGAATTGGAAAAGTGCGAATGGTTACTCTTACCGGTGATTTAATAGAAACCAGTGGCGCAATGCAAGGAGGCTACAGACATAAAACACCTGAGATGAGCTTCCAAGAAGAAGAAGTCACCAAACAAATTAGTGCGTTGGAATCAGAAGTTAAAGATTTAGAAAGCGTTATTGAAAAATTAGATTCAAAAAAGAGAACTAACCAGACAAGAATTTCTGAGCTTCGAAGTCAAAAGGCGGAGTTGGAAACAGAGATTCTGAAAACAGAGAAATTATTACACTTGGATTCGGATGATTTATCAGCCACGAGAGATGAGAAGAAGAAATTGTCAGAAGAAGTATTGGCTCTTGAAAAAAGAACAGAGGAAACAACTGAAAAAATATCTATTAAGAACCGTGAACTTGCGCAATTAAAATCAGATAAGCAGATGTTTCGAGAGAAAATGACTCAAATGAGAAATCCTGTTGTCCTAGCCGAAATGAACACCTTTGACCAGAAAAGACAAGAATTAAAAGAAGAGATTTCTGAACTGAAAGGTGAGTTGAAAAATGTTGATTCTGAAATTACAAACATTCTTTTGCCAGAACAAGAGAACATCGATAAAATTCTAAAAAACCAAATAAAAGAGAAAGAAGAATTTACTTTGGAGAAGAAAAAGCTTGAGGAATTAATCAAACAACAAATAAAAGATTTGGCTGAAAAAGAGAAGAAAGAGAAAAAATTCTATTCACAATACAAAGACTTGTATAATAAAAGAACTAAGTTAGGTGAAGAAGTATCTAATGCCGAGAATGCACTTTCTAACAAGCAAGAAAGCATAAGAAATGTTGAACATAAGAATAATACTATTTCTCTTGAACGAGCAAGAATAATTGGCGAGCTTGAAGGCTTGGCAGAAGAATTCAAACAATTTGAAGGTGTGCCGCTATTCAAAAACAAGTCTGAACAAGATATTCTACGAGAAATCAAACAGTTTGAGAGAATGGTTGAAGACATTGGTGCTGTCAACATGAAAGCTCTGGAAATATACGATCAGGCAGCTGCAGAATACGATTCTTTGACGCAGAAAAAAGAGAAATTAACAGAGGAAAGAGGAGACATTCTCATAATGATAAATGAAATTGACAGCAAGAAAAAAGAATTATTCATGAAAACATTTGATATTTTAAACAAAAATTTTCAAAGAATATTTTTGACACTTTCAACCAAAGGAGAAGCATTTATGAAGTTAGAAGATGAAAATGATCCTTTCATGGGTGGAGTCGAAATCAAAGTTAGAATCACAGGTAAAAAATTCATGGATATAAGAAGTCTAAGCGGTGGAGAGAAAACTATGACTGCACTATCATTTATCTTTGCAGTTCAAGAACATGATCCTGCTTCTTTTTATATACTTGATGAAGTGGACGCGGCTCTTGATAAGAAAAACTCTGAAAAGCTAGCAGAGCTAATTCATGATTATTCATCAAACGCACAGTATGTAATTATAAGTCATAATGATGGTTTAATTACTGCTGCTGAGAATTTGTTTGGCGTAAGTATGAATCAACATGGGATGAGCAAGGTTACCAGCTTAAAGATATAATTATTTATTAGAAACTTTTTCTATGGCTTCTCCGATTCTTTTTGCGGTTATGTCCCAGCTGAATTCTTCAAGAATTGCGTGTCTACCTCTTTGTCCGAATTGTTCTCTAAGTTTAGAGTCTTCAATAAGAATTTTCAATTTTTTTGATAAATCAAATGGATCGCTTTTTTTGAAGAATAGACCATTTTCTCCGTCTTTTATGTAGTCATTGACAAAGCCAACTCGGGTAGCGATAACTGGTGTTCCACAAGACATTGCTTCTAGTGTAGATAAAGAAGTTGTTTCTGTTAATGATGTTAAAACAAAAACATCCATTGCTTGTATCCATGGAACTACATCTTCTTTTGGACCTGGATAAATGACTCCTTCCTTGTTTTTGAAAAGATCTTCGATTTCACTTGTTCCTGAACCTACGATTAGTAATTTAATATTTTTATACTCTGATTTTAGTCTTACAAATGCTCTCATCAAAGTCTTAAGGTCTTTTTCTCTTCCTAATCTGCCATGATAACCAATTACAAAATCTTCGGTTTTTAATCCAATTTTTTTCTTCGCGCGTTCTTTATTTCCTTTAACGAATTTTTTGGTATCCACTCCTAAATGGACGACTTTTTTAGGAGTCATTATTTTTTCCCATCTGAGTATTTCGGATATGTTATGTGAGGGAACAATTAGCAAGTCATAGTTATTATATACAAAACGAGTCACCATTTTAGTAAAAGGATACAAGAATTTCTTCGCAATTTTAATAGAAATGGATTTTGGCACTAACTCCCATTCAATATTGTGGATGAATGCAACTAAGGGCTTACGTTTGAAAGAAGCAGCAATGAATGTTGGCATTCCAATGAACCCTTGGGTTTGTGTAAAAACAATGTCTGCGTCCTTTATTATCTGTTTAATTTCCCCATATTTACGTTGTGGTGGTTGGAAATCTCCCACGATTATATTCTTCAAAGGAATTTTCTTTACTTTGTAACCTTTTTGTTTCGTCTTTCCGTAATCCGGTGCAATAATTGTAATATCAAATTGGTCTGATAGTCTTGGAACTATTTCTGATAGGAATCTTGATATGCCATCCCATCTTGGTGCGTAATTATCTGTTGCAATCACTAACTTTTTCATCTTATCCTTCGAAATACTTCCGCATACTTCTTATTTATTTTTTTCCCATCTATAAAGTTTTTGACGTAAGTTGATATTAATGGTAAGAAATTTAATAATCCGTGTAAGCTAAACTGGCTTTTGAAACATTTCAGAGCTTTAATCTTCAACTCAAATGTGTCTGATGTGTCTATGAATAGTTTTGGGTGTTTATCAAAGCTGAATCTGAAAGGATTCCAAATGTCGAATGTGTAAACTTCTGTTTTCCATGGTAAGCTGTCAATGACTTCTAAAGTTACTTGTGATGTTACTCTGTGAACTGGGTGAGGATCTTGTTGTGAGTGAGTGAACACTTTGACAGGTCTTAAATTCCGTATGATTCTTTCAAGTTTTTTCTTTGCTTTGAAGATTTCCACTTCATTTTTGATCTTTTTTTCAGGGACTTTGAGAAAGTTTACTCCTTTTCCACCTATTATCTTATCTGCTCTTAGAGATTCTCGTTCTCTAGTGTTAACTATGACATTCTCTTTGAAATGTGGATATGATACTTCACCCCATGAGAAGATGACTGTTCTGACTTCGAATCCTTCTTTCGCATATTTTGCGGCTGTTCCGGCTGTTCCAAGTGTTTGGTCGTCGGAGTGAGCTGCTATTATGAGTATGTTTTTGTTCATTACTGCTCTATAACGCGAGGGTTTTATTAAAGTTTGTGCTTGAATGTGTGTAATAATAGTTACTTATGAGTGGTAAAAATAGAAAACTTTATAAACGATTTGCGCATAGTTTTACTATGGTGCTTCAAAATAAACGAAATCCTCTAATGAATTTATTATTAGATCTTTACTGTGAAAAAATTGAAACGGTCAATGGTCCGTTAGTTCCGGCGAGTTTTACAGGCAGAGATATTTCTCCACGTCTTGAATTGTTGGTTAAGGAAAAAGCAATAAAACGATTTAATGGATATCATTATATGAGTAATGTGGGGCTCGATTTAATTTCTAAGTACACAGCTTCTGAATTTGAAAATGATTTTACAGCTTCAAGAAAAAGATTACGTGCAGGAATACAAAGAATTGATGAAAAGTATAATCACAATAGATTTCTAACAGATTTAGTATTCATGTTTCAAGACGAAGATTGTGTAGATGACCAATTAACAATTTTAGACAAGATAGGTCACAATCACGCATCTCTAAAAGAAGATCCAATTATTTACTTAGGAGCACATGGTGATGTAGGATCGACACTTCTTTTACCTGGAAAAGAATATTATTTTGTTGATCAAGAATACAGTAAATCTGAAGTTATGGAAAAAATTCGGAAGGGATTACAAACTAAGGTTGGTAAAATCAAAGCTGAAATAATATCTGATGAAGAAACAGTAATGGAATTTAATGATATAAAAATACACTTTATGGCAGGAGATTTTACTGACATACAAGCAACAAAAGCCAAATTACCTGCTAAATTCTCAGGCTTAATAGTAAAGAAAACTTCTAGAACTGCGAGTGCCTTAAAATATCTTGATAGACTATCTGTTGGTGGATACTTCTTAGAATCAGATATTGTTGTTCAAGAAGAAATACCAGGATTAAATAGATTATACACAGGAAGACTAACTGCTTTAACAGTGTTTGATGATAATGAGATAGATTCATACTCTGCAAATTTATGGAGAAAAGAACAATGAACATATTCTCAAGAAAACAATCAGAGAAATCACATCAAACTATTTTTACAGCGGATATTCACGGAGTTATACCCCAATACAAGAAATTATTAGCTTATGCTAAGAAAATAAAAGCTGATCAAATTATTTTAGGAGGAGATATAACGCCTAAAACTGCGAGAGGATTAGATTTGATTGTTTCTCAAAGAGATTTTTTAATTCAGGATTTATCAAGAATGTTTTCTAATCTTAAAAATGATTTACCAAATACTGGAATATATGTGTTGTTTGGAAACGATGATGCTAAAGCAAATCATGATTTGTTTGTAGCGGATGAAATTGAGCCTTATACTGCAATTCATGGAAAAAGACTTCCTATTGCGGATGGTTTAGAAATAGTTGGCTATTCTTATGTTCCAATGTCTCCTTGGGGTTTAAAAGATTGGGATAAATTTGATTACGGAAAAGTTGTTGATATTAGTGATCAGAGATTAATTGAAATGAACTTGGAACGAATGGATTATGGAATTAGAACGAGTGGTTTTGAATCAAAAGATGTTTCGAAAGGAGAAAAAGAGAAATTTAAATTAATAAGAGTTGGTAAACAAGACTTGTTACATAAAGGATCAATAAGTTTTGATTTACAAAGTCCAATTTACCTTCAAAATCCTGAAAAAACAATTTTTGTTGCACATGCACCACCATATGGTCATTTGGATGTTGCAAGAACTTCTAATGGTGGTGGACTTTTTGCAAAACCAATAAAAGATCGACTAATACATGCAGGCAGTGTTGCAATGCTTGAATACATTGAAAAAACTCAACCATTTTTAACTTTACATGGTCATATTCATTCAACTGTTAAAAGAACAGGAGAATATAAAACCAATATTGGTAATACTATTTCTATGACTGCAGGAAATTCTCCCAGAACTAATAATCTGGCAATTCTTGTCTTTGACTTGTACAATCCACAAGAAGCACAAAGAATAATTTTGTAAAAAATATTAGTTTATAGTAATCTTCGAAAATTTTATAAAACAAACTTCTACTCTAATATCTACTGCGCCGGTGGTCTAACGGCTACACGCTAGAATCAGGATCATCTGGTTTCGGCACAGCGTGCTGTAAATGACAGCGGCCTTCCAAGCCGCTTATCTGGGTTCGAATCCCAGCCGGCGCATAGTTAATAAAAAAAAACAACGAGGAAATAAAAAAATGAAACGAGAAAATAATGACCGTGGAAACCGAGGAGGTTTCAACAGTAGGAATGATGGAGGAGGTTTTAACAGAGGAGGTTTTAACCAAGGTCCAAGAGAAATGCATAAAGCTACTTGCGCAGAATGTAAGCAGGAATGTGAAGTTCCTTTTAAACCAAGAGAAGACAGACCAGTATATTGTAGAGATTGCTTTCAGAAAAACAAACATTAACTGAATAGTCCTGGAAATCAAACTGTTTTATCCAATTTTTTTTTTTAATATTTAGCTAGTATATACTTTCTATTTGTTTTGCACTTATCACAAACTTTAAAAGAAATACCTTTTTTGCTATAGAAATATGATATGTATCATAGCACTCATCGTCTTTGGAATTCTAGGAATATTTAGCAGCACTCATAGAATTATTGCTAAGGAAGCATTGGATTGTATGTTCAAAAGAGTTACCTTGAGAAAATGTGATACGGGTCTTGACAAGAGGTTAAAAGCACAAATCACAGGCAAACTTATGAAGCGTTGTCCAGTAGGTGGAAGATTTATTTACAGACATTTTGAAATAATTTCTTGGATATTTCTAATATTGTTTATTATTAGCATTGTTTACTCTATTCAAGGAATATACTACTTAGCTCTTTATCAGAACTGCAATGGTGAAGATGCAACTGGTTTTTGTCCTTTTAATCCTGGTGGAACTGGATCAAATGGTATTAGTGGCATCGCAGACAAGGCAGAGTTGAATCCGGGAATAGTGGGTGTTGATGATGATCCATGGTTTGGTAATCCTGATGCAAAAGTGACTATTATAGAGTTTGGTTGTTTCAAATGTCAATACTCTAGAGAAGCAGCTCTTGGAGCCGTAAAAAAGCTTTATGAAAATAATCAAGATGAAATTCTTTTTGTTTTCAGAGATTTTCCGTTGAGTATTCACGAACACGCTCATGAGCCATCATTAAGTGCACAATGTGTTTATGAACAAAGTCGAGAAGGCTATTGGGATTATTATTTTGCACTATTTGAAAACCAAGAAATTCTAAATGATAGTACAATTAGAGAACTCGTACTTCCTTTGGGAATTAATATGGAACAATATGATGAGTGTGTTTTGTCCCAGAAATATGATGATGAATTAAACAATGACTATGCGGATGGACATCTCGCAGGCATTTATGGAACGCCAACATTCTTCATAAACGGAGAAGAATCATTAGTAGGACCAAAATCTTATAAAGAATTCAAAAAAATTATTGATAGAAAACTAAAAGAATAATTAAATTTATTTAAAGAATGAGGGGTGGTATTTATGCCAGCAAAAAAATTAACTAAAAAAAAAGTGACAAAAAAGAAGCCTAGTTCTAAAAAACCTATTAAGAATAAAGTAGGAGAAGTTTGCAAAGATGATTCATGCGGATGTCAACCTTTAGGCAAAAAAAGTTTGGCAGCTTTGATTGTAGTGTTAATAGCAGTTATATTAGTATCAGTTTTTGCATTGAACGAAAGCGCACCAGCAGGTGAAGCTGTATTTGACTTATACGTAATGAGTCAATGTCCGCCAGGAACACAAGCTGAAACACAACTCGTAAAAGCGGTACAAAGATTTGATGGTGATGTTGATTTAAACATTAACTATATCGTTAATTCACAAGGAGATAATTTTCAAAGCTTACATGGACAGCCAGAAGTAGATGAGAATATGAGGCAGTTATGTGTTGAGAAACTCTTTCCTGAGAAACACTATGATTACCTGTTATGCTTCAATCAAAATTACCAAGCAGGACAAGCACAATATGCTAACTGCGCAAATCAATTATCAATCGATACAGAAGCAATTGCTAGTTGCGTTGTAAATGATGGTGTTGAACTATTAAAAGCATGTGAAGTAGAAACAAATAAAGTAGGTGCTAGCGCAAGTCCAACAGTATATTTGAATGGGAAGTCATACAATGGTGGAAGATTAGAGATAAGCTACATAACAGCGATTTGCGAAGCACTTGGTGGTGAACATGAAGCATGTTTTGAATCAGTAAAATTGGAAGTTGTAGTTCTAACAGATAATGATTGTTCAACCTGCAATACTGCAAATATTGAATCGGTAACAACACAGTTTTTTCCAGGAGCAAACATCAGAAAAGTAGATGTTGATGATGCAGAAGGACAAGCATTAGTGGAAGAAAATGGACTTGTATTCTTGCCAGCATTCATCTTTGAAAAATCCTTAGAAGAAACGTTTACTTGGGAAAACAATCCAGAGCTTAGAAGTTCATTTATGGAATCAGGAAATGGATTCAGATTGAGAGATGAAGCAATCGGTGCAAACTGGTTTATAGATGATGAAGCAAGAGTAGCATATGAAGCAGAAATGCAAAGACAACTCGAAGCACAACAAGAACAAATATTAGGATATGTTGATGATAATCTAGCATTTCTTGGCTTTAATGAGAAACCAGCCAAGCCAAGATTGGATTACTTTGTGATGTCATTCTGTCCATATGGAAACCCTGCAGATGAAGCAGCATATGGTGTATACCAAGTATTAGGAGATAAAGTTGACATAGTACCACATTACATCATAAATGTTGCAGGCGACACAGTTGGATCTTTGCACGGTGAACAAGAAGGAAACCAAGGAGTAAGAGAGCTATGTGCTTTAAGAGAACTTGGATATGAATCTTTCTTTAAATTCACAGTAAAAGTGAATGAGATGTGTGACTCAAGAAATGCGGATACTTGTTGGGAAACCGCAGCAGATGCAGTTGGAATAGATAAAGAAGTTATCAGGAACTGCGAAGCAAATGATAAATTAACAATTGCTGCAGAAGAAGACAGGTTGGTTCAAGGACTCGTAAGAGAATATCCTCAAAATGGACAAATAACTTTAATACCACCGCAAGTCTCACCAACTTTCTTAGTAAACGGAAAGACCTTTATGACGGGCAGAGATGCAGAAAGTATCAAGAATGCTTTGTGTTTGGAATTTGATGAAGCACCAGAAGAATGTGGTGAAGTAATTCCAATAGCTCCAGCGCCAACACAAGCACCTTCAGCAGGCGGATCTTGCTAAGTTGAATTTTAATTTTTTTAATTTTTTTTTATTGTTATTTTATAACTAGCTAATTCTAATATTTTATCAACACATTCTATTATTGTTTCATAGTCTACTTCGCATGATTCTTTAATCCATATTTTCTTTAATTCTTCAGGATCAAAAATGTCTGTGTCAGGAAGAAGTTTTCTTTCTTCTAAAATTTTAAAAGCTGGTGATCCGGGAAAAGGAATAAATGCAGAGCAAAATATTTCTTCAAAGTTAGAAACATCTTTTATTTTTTTTACAAATTCAAGAGTATTGTTCAAGCTTTGTTCTGTTTCTCCAGGCAAACCAAGAACGAAAGAAGGAGTTACATCAATTCCCTCTTTGCTAAGAAGAGTTATTGCTTCTAAGCTTAAGTTTGGAGAATAGTTTCTTCCTTTTTCAATGGTTTTTGCAAGAACTTTGTCTCCGGTTTCAGCACCTACAAAAACATGTTTTGTGTTTAATCTTTTCAAAAGCTCAATTGTTTCTTGATTAATTCCATCGGCAGTTGAGAAAACATGAAATAAAGGGTTTAAATCTTTTGGCTTAGATTCTACTATCGCTCTTAAAGCTGAAGGTATTTGAGTAATTGTATCGCTGAAATCAACTAAGTATTCTATTCCATGATCTTCGACAAGCGAGCGAACTTCACTCCAGATTAGTTCAGGATTTCTATAAACTATTTTTTTAGTTCCTGTTCTTGAACAAAAAAGACAGTCATATTTGCAACCAGTATGTGTGAAAATATTTGTTCCTCTCCAATTCCAAGTTGGGTGTTGTTCTTTGAAATGTTGTATGTATTTTTCAAAATTGACTAGATTTCTATCAGGAATGGGTAATTCATCAAATGAAGATATTGGAACTTCAATTATTTTATCCTTTTTCCCATTGATTATATCTGCAAATGCTTTTTCTCCGTATCCTACAACTATATGATCTATTAAATCTGAACTATGCTTTGTTATTGTGTGTGGGATTGCAGAAGCATAAACTCCTCCAAGAATTACTTTACAGCCTTTTTTCTTTGCATATCTGGCAATTTGTAAAGCAGAAAAATAGTTTGGAGTTTTTGTATCAATGCCAATATATGCTCCGGGCTTTAACCTGGCTATAATTTCTTGATTAGAAAGAAGTTCTCCATCTATGACTTCAACTTCTGAAAACGAAACTTCTTGTTTTATATATGTGGCAATTGAAACCAATCCAAGTGGCACGTAACAACCAGACCTTGAATTGTCAGCATAACCCGGACTTCTTTCAGGCTGAATTAATTGAACAACTACCATTTGAAATCTGGCCCTAGAATTTCATATCCAAAATGAATTAACATTGGTTGAGCGATCCTTGTTACTGTTTCTAGTTCATATTCATTTAAGGTAGATATTTGTATTTTGTTAAGATTTGTTTGAAATGTTGGAATTTGAAATCCTTCTTTTTCCAAGCTACAGAAATCTAGAACTTGATGAAGAGTTTCTTTTGGCTTTTCTACTAAATCTTCATATTGAATTATTAGATAATTGTTAAGATGCGTTTGATTTGATAGAATCATAACATTTGCCCTAAACCAATGTTCTGCTGCTTGATCTATAGATGTGAAAAGCCCTTTGAGAAAATGTCTATCAGGATCTTCTTTTCTTTTTCTAATAGTTCCTTCTGAAACCGCATATCCATTTCTGACAATTCCAATAAACTTTGTATCTGGAAAACAAGCTTGAATGAACCGAGTTCTAATTACATCGGTAGGACTTTTTGAAATGAATGTTTTTCCTGGTTTAAGATAAGGTTTGTAGGCGTTTATAATTTCGCATTTTATTTCTTCATTGTAAAAACTTTCGTCAACATAATAATTTAACTTGGTATTTGGATGAGTCCACAATCTAGAAAACATATCTCCTAGATAGTGGGTCATTATTTTTGGCATTCCGGGAAGCTCTTGTCCGTCTATTGTTGGTCCACAAACATTTTTGTGTGATAGAATTGTATTTCTAAGAATTGTTGTTCCACTATTATTACAACCAATAACCCATATTGGTTCTTTAATTTTAGTCATGTCTATTTAGTAATTTTATAGTATGATAATAATTTAAGTTGTTGTTCTATACCACAACTATTTAAACAAATTTTAATTCCCATTATGTATGTTAGAAGAAAATCTTTCAAAGATTGGCTTTAGTCCATCTGAGATTAAAGTTTATTTGCATTTACTTAAACAGAGTGCTAGTTATCCTAATAAAATCAGTTCTGAAACAAATATCAACAGGACAAATATCTATGAAGCACTAAGTAGATTAGTTGCAAAAGGCGTAGTTGCTTTCATAATAAAAAATAAAGTTAAATGGTATGAGGCAAGAGATCCAAAACTAGTTTTATCTTTAGTTAAAATAAAAGAAGACGAGTTGAAAAAAATTGAAACGAGTCTTTCAAAAGAGATCAAGAACATTGATGTTAACTCTGATAATTCTTTGGATGCAAATATCTTTACCGGAAAGAAAGGTTTGAGAGCTGTTTTTGAAGAAATACTGTACGCCAAGAAACCAATTTCTCTTATCGCAGCAAATCTGGAGTTCAGAGAAGTGTTTGGTTCATATTTTGAGTTATGGCATAAGAAAAGAATTGAAAACAGAATAAAACAAAGGTCGATCTTTCCAAAATCACTAAAATCAAAACTAAAAAAAAGAGACTTATTAGAATATAAATTTGTAGAAAATGTTAATCCGAGCACTACAATAATTTATGGAAACAATGCTTTGTTCATTCTATGGGATAAGGAACCTTTAGTAATAAAAATACAAAACAAAGAAATTACCAAATCTCATCAAAACTATTTTAATATGCTATGGTCACAGTAAACTATATAAACAAACAATAGTTAATTCTCTTCATGGGGCTAAGGGTTGATAAAGTAAGGAAGGATTTTCCAATTCTTGACAAAGGAATAGTGTACTTTGATAATTCCTGTGTTACACTTAAACCAAAACAAGTAGTTGAAGCTATGAACAAGTATTACTACGAGTTTCCTGCTTGTGCTGGAAGAAGTATGCATCGTCTAGGCAACAAGATAACGGATGAAGTCGCGAAGTCAAGAGAAACCATGAGGAAATTCATCAATGCAAAGAGAAAAGAAGAAATCATATTCACAAGGAATACAACTGAAGCTATTAATTTAGTGGCTAACTCATTCAAGTTTAAACAAGGAGATAAAGTGCTAATAACAGACAAGGAGCATAACTCGAACTTGTTACCTTGGCAATTACTAGCTGAACAAGGATTAATCAAATTAAAAGTTCTTGGTTCAAAAGAAGATAATACTTTTAACATGGAAGCATTCAAACGAGAGGTCAGAGATGTGAAACTTGTTTCTATTGTACACACTTCAAATATGGATGGGGTTACCAACCCTGCAAAAGAAATTATAAAAATTGCGCATAGAAACGGTGCACTTGTAATGTTGGACGCTGCACAATCAGTACCTCACAAAGATGTTGATGTGAGAAAATTAGGTGTTGACTTCTTAGCTTTTTCAGGTCATAAAATGCTCGGACCTTCAGGTATGGGTATTTTGTATGGACAAAAAGCGTTATTGGAAAATTTGCATCCGTTCATGGTAGGTGGAGAAACAGTTAAAGATTCAACTTATACTTCAAGAACATGGGAAGATGTACCAGAAAGATTTGAAGCAGGTTTGCAAAACTACGCTGGCATAATTGGTTTGGCTGAAGCAGCAAGATACTTGCAGAAGATCGGTTTGAAAAACATTGAAAAACAAGAATTAATGCTTACAACAAAACTAACAAAGGGATTAGAATCATTTGATAATATTAACATTCTTGGGCCAGGACCAGAGCAGAGAGGCGGAATAACCAGTTTTAATCTTGGAAAAAATGATCCACATCAAATAGCTTTGCTACTAGATAACTCAGCAAATGTAATGGTGAGAAGCGGAACCCACTGTGTACATTCATGGTTTAACAAGCATAAGTCACCTGGAACTGTCCGGGCTTCAGTATATTTTTACAACACAGAAGAAGAGGTTGATCATTTCATAAAGAGTCTCAAGAAAGTCAGCACACTTCTATAAAAGACAACAATAAACAGAGAAAATGCATGAACAAACAATTGCAAAAGCAATAATAGACAAAGCAACAAAGCATGGTAAAGTGAGAAAGATAGTTGTTGAAGTTGGAGATCTTGGACACTTACCTGCTCATGAAATGGAAGAAGTACTTACTACCTTGACAGATTGGGAAGTTAAAATCACAAAGAAAAAAGCAACTGTTAAATGTGAAGAATGTGGTTATGAAGGAGAACCAGAAATACTTGAAAAAGGTCATGATCACAATGTGTTCAAATGTTCACAGTGCAAGGCCATGATGCCAACAATTATTGATGGAAAAGATATAATACTTAAAGAAATAGAGGTAGAATAAATGTGTTTATCAGTCCCTGGAAAAATAACTAATATTAAAGGAGAAACAGCTATAGTAGATTACCAAGGAGAAAAAAGAGAAGCTTCATTAAAATTAAAAAAAGATGTTAAAGTAGGTGATTATGTTATTGTTAACGCAAAATTTGTAATGGAAAAGATTCCTGAAGAGGAAGCAAAGAAAGCTTTGGAGATTTGGAATGAAACAGATAAATGCTAAGCATTTGACGCCCCATGATTCTGGTAAGAGAATTATGGAGCAGATGACTCCTGAGCAATATTTCTTACGATATTCATTTCCATGCGCACACGTCTTACTAGAAATGGGAAGCATTGATGAGAAAAAATTTGAAGAACTAAGACAAAATGTGCTTAATAATAAACAAATGGATCGAGGAGAATTGATGATTATATTTCCATCTGCATTTAGAAGAATTTCAGAAGTCGCAACCAAGATGAAGAAGGATATTTGGGATTTGGATGTTATAAAAAAATATTTTTTTGAGCAACATAATGATTATATTGAAAAAAGAGATGGAAATTATAAACAATTCGGATCACACTTTTGTGACTTTTGCAAGGTCTACAAAGGAAAAGTTATTGGTAAAGAAGAAGACATTCTAATAGTGCAGTATGGTGAACGAGTGAGAAATGTCCTATCAGACATTTTACCAGATGCAGAAATTGGTGATGATGTGACTATACATCAAGGTTTTGCAGTTGAAAAATTAGAATAAAGTTTCTTGAAAGTTTCTACGTTGAGTGTGAATGCAAGCACTCCAACCACTAATAAAATTAAACCTGCAATTTGAGATAGTGTAATTAGCTTATCCAAAAATATTAGGTTAAGCAATGTCGTTACGACAGAACCAACTGCTAAAATAGCAACTGCGGTGCTGGCATTTACAGTTTTCAAACCGTTGTAGAAAGTTAAGACATAACCTAGCAAGAAAGCAGACGTGACGAAAATCCAAATAAATTGGGTGGATGAAAGAGTGAACGCAATGGAAAACTGATTAGTTGCTAACAAGAAAATCATTATGAACACAGAACCAAAAAACATTCTACCAAAAGCAACTGTATTGCCAGATAACGTTGTTAATACTCTCTTTGATATTATAATCTCTGCAGTCCAGAATAATGTTGCAAGGAAAATTAACCAGATACCAAGTGTTAAATCAAAGGATGAAAGTTTCAAAAGTAAGAAGTTTCCAGCCAACAAAGCAATTGCTCCAATGACAATCTTGAAATTCAATTTCTCCTTTAAGAAGAACAATGCAAAAATCGCAACCCAAACAATCATGGTCTTGTGAACAAAAGATCCTTGAGCAGGTGTGGCCAGTTGCAATCCTTTGAAGAATAATAAGAATGGTATGCTGCCACCAACTAAACCAATCAAAGACAAGTTACGCCAATCCCTGACTTTTAACTTCTTCAAACTCTTAAAATCTTTAGCAAAGAAAATGATTGATAGCAATAATATTCCCACAACGAGATTCTTAGCACCAGTAAAAACAAAAGGATTGATACCTTGGACTCCAAAAGCATTGATGAAAATACTAATTCCAGATATGATTGCTGTAAAAAAGACCAGCCATAACCCCTTCTTCATAGGAAGATTTAAAACTGAATTCTTTTATATATTTTACTATGAGAATACTTGTCTTTGGAAATCCATACTTGGAATATGACTCTTTAGCGGTTGAAATAGCTAATGAATTAAAAGACGAGGCAGATTTTGTAATTTGTACTTCACCAGAGCAGATAATGGAAGAAAAATTTGATTACATAATGGACGCCGTAGAAGGTATTGATGAAATAAAAGTTTTTGATAACCTGAAGTTGCTTAACCCACACAGAATGTTCTCACTGCATGACTTTGATGTTACATTCTTTCTCGGATTAATGGAAAAACTAGGAAAAATTGATCAGGTAAAAATAATTGGCATACCAATTGGTTATGACAAAGAAAAAGCCAAAAATAAAGTCAAAGAACTTCTCACTGGACATTGACGCGTTAAACATAAAAAGACATTCTTATTTACTAGTAATAATGACGACTTATTCGCATTCTAGAATATCGACGTTTGAACAGTGTAAACTGAAGTTTAAATACCATTATATAGATAAGGTAAAAACTGAAATCGAAAAATCCGTTGAATTATTCTTAGGAGATCTTGTTCATAGAACTTTGGAAAAACTATACAAAGACTTAAAATTCCAAAAACTTAATTCTAAAGAAGAAATTCTTTCTTTCTTCAATGATTTATGGAAAAAAGAATGGACTGATGATATTGTTATAGTAAGAGAAGGTCTTACACAGGAAAATTATTGTAAAATGGGAGAAAAATATATCTCAGATTATTATGAACATTATAAACCATTTAATGAGACAAAAATAATTGGTTTGGAAACGCAAGATTTGATGAAACTTTCGGACGGGAACAAGTATCATATTAGAATTGACCGGTTAGAAGTTGATGGAACAACTTACTATGTGACTGACTACAAAACTAATAATACTATGAAAGATCAGAATGAAGCTGATTCTGACAAACAGCTAGCCATGTATTCCATCTGGGTTAAAAATAATTTTTCCGATGCAAAAAAAGTTGTTTTGAAATGGCATATGCTTGCTTTTGACAAAGAAGTCACTTCTGAAAGAACTGAGGCGCAATTGCAACAACTCCAAAATGATATCGTTGCTAAGATAGAGGATATAGAATCATGCAAAGACTTTCCACCAAAAAAATCAGCTTTATGTGGCTGGTGTGAGTTCAAGCCAATATGTCCTGAATGGAAACATCAATATGAGCTTGAAAAAAAGACTGAACAAGAGTTCAAAGATGATGATGGTGTGAAACTAGTGGATGAATTCTCAAAACTCAAAGCAGAAGAAAATGCAATACAGAAAAAACTTGAGATTTTAAGAGACAGGATAATGTCATTTGCAGAAAAAGAAGGTGCAAGCGCTGTTTTTGGCACAGAACAGAAAGCAAAGATTTGGAGTAAAGAAGTTTACAAGTTTCCAAAAACAACTGATATGAACTACCAAGACTTTGTAGATATGATTAAAAAAATTGGTTTGTGGAATGAGTTCTCAAGATTAGACAGTTTCAAATTAGAAAAATCATTTGGTAACAACGAGTTCTACGAAGAAATAGAAGAAATCCTAAGAAGATTCGCAAAAAAAGAAAAGGTTGAAAGAATCTATCTTGGAAAGAAATGATAATATTTATATAATCCTTACTATTAAAATTCTTAATGGGAAGGGTGTTGAAAAAAGAGGATTACAACAAGTTTCTCCAGCATTTGAAAGATGAAGGAGAGCTTATAGCTCCAGTCACGACAAAAATGGTTAGATTTGAGACTGTTAAAAACATCCGTGATATAGATTTAAATAGTGGAAATCCATTTTTTCCAATAAAGAAATATTTCTTGCCAAATAAAGAAGCATTACTGAAAATAAGAAGTGGTGAAACCAAATCAGTTGACAAAGTAGAAAAGAAAAAACTCATATTTGGCGCAAGATTATGTGATATTAATGGTATAGCTATTTTGGATGAACTATTCTTAAACCATGAGTATGCTGATGAAGCTTACAAAAAGAGAAGAGATAGTATTATTATAATAGGAATTAATTGTCATACTCCTCCTTCAAAGTATTGCTTCTGTGAATCAATGGATCTAAAAAAAGAAGGGTATGACTTGCTTTTGCACAAGCGAGAACATAACTATTTCATTGATGTTTTAACTGACAATGGTGCAAAACTAGTTAGACATTTGCCAGAAGCAGAAGTGGATATCCCATTACCAAAAACAAAAAAACACTTGGACAGAAAAGATTTGAAACCATTCTTTGCAGATAACTTTTGGGAAAAAGATTCAGAACAATGTGTTTCATGTCAAAGATGCACCATACTTTGTCCTACATGTTTTTGCTTTGATTTACAAGATGAAATAAATCCAAGAACAAAAAATGGAGATAGAGTCAGAACAATTGATTCATGCCATTCAAAAGATTTTACACAAGTAGCTGGTGGGCATGTATTTCGAGATACAAGATTGAAGAGATATAGACATAGAGTACTTCATAAAACACAGTTTTTCCAAGACAAATTCAAGAGAAGCATGTGTACGGGTTGCGGTAGATGTATAGAATACTGTCACTCGAAGATAGACTTTGTAAAAACAATTAATGAGGACTTCCAATGAGTTTATACAAACTAAAGAAATATTTAATCAAAGATGTTATCAAACAAACAAATGATAACACCATGATTAGGATTCAGACAAACTTAAATCCTATACCAGGTCAGTTTGTACAAGTAAGCATACCAGGAATTGGAGAAGCTCCTATTTCAAGTGCATCTTATAATAAGAAAGAATTAGATTTAAATTTTCGAGTTGTTGGAAGTGTAACTGAGGCTCTAAACAAATTTAAGAAAGGTGATAAAGTATATTTGCGAGGGCCTTATGGAAATGGTTACCCGATGGAGAAATTCAAAGGACAAAATCTCATACTTGTAGGTGGTGGTTGCGGTGTTGCTCCACTTAGAGGCATAATTGAATATATAGATAAACATAGAGAAGATTACAAACATGTAGAACTCTTCTTTGGATTCAGAACTCCATCAGATGTTCTTTTCAAAAATGAAGTGTTGGAATGGTCAAAAAGATATAATTTGAACTTGTCAGTAGACAAAGCACCTGAAGAAAATTTATTTCATTGCCCCGTAGGGTTTGTAACACAAATTTTAGAACGAGTCAATATCTCAAATGAAAATTCTTCTGTATTAATGTGTGGACCACCAATTATGATAGATAAGAGTATAGAAATTATAAAACAAAAAGGATTTACAGATGAACAAATATGGGTTAGTTTAGAAAGACATATGAAATGTTGTACAGGAAAATGTGGACATTGCATGATTAATGGAAAATATGTTTGTTCTGACGGACCAGTATTTCGATATGATGAGGTGAAGAGTATAGATGAGTAACTTTTTCAAAAAGAAGGAAGAGAAACCTAAACCGAAAGTGGCCATACATTCTATTACTGGATGCGCTGGTTGCCAACTAGTTATTTATTTCATTAGAGACAAGCTATTAGAAATATTAGGAGAAATAGATCTTGTTTCAGCACCTATGATAAAAGGAAAAAATCAACCAGGACCATATGATATTTGTATTGTAGAAGGAATGGTTGCAAGTGAACAAGATTTGGAACACCTAAAAAAATGGCGAGAAGAATCAAAAATTTTAGTTGCATGGGGAACTTGTGCAACACATGGAAATGTACCAGGCATAAAAATATTTGAAGATGATGAAAAAGTTGAAAATACTGTTTATGATAATAAATCAAATCTAACAGGGAAAAATAAACCTGTCAAACCAACGCCGATAGAGCAACACGTCAAAGTTGATTTCAGCATAAGTGGTTGTCCACCTGCTGAAATAGAATTCATGCGAATGATGCAGCATTTCCTAATGGGAATGAAGCCGAGAGTATACAATGAACCTGTTTGTGTTGAATGTACATTGAACGAGAATCTTTGTTTATTGGACGATGGAAAAGAATGTTTAGGACCAATGATTAGAGGTGGTTGCAACGCACTATGTCCAAATATAAATCATCCATGCACAGGTTGTCATGGACCATTGGAAGATGCAAATATTCCACAAGTAATAAAATTATTAGAAAGAAATGGGATTTCAAAAGAACTCATCAAACAAAGACTGCAAAAATATGCTGGCTTGAAGTTTGAAGAGTTAGGGACTGAATTAAGATGACAAAAATTACTTTGAATCATATCACGAAAGTTGAAGGACATGCAAATCTGGATGTTGAAATAGAAAATGGAAACCTGACGAAATGTGAGTTGGGTGCGGTAGAAGGTGCAAGATTTTTTGAAGGTCTTGTTGTTGGAAGGAAATATGATGACATAAAAGAAATTACTTCACGAATTTGTGGTATCTGCAGTGTAGGTCATAGTATGACATCTCTTAAAGCGACTGAAAATGCTTTTGGAATTGAAGTCACAGAGCAGACAAAACTACTACGAGAACTCATGTCTATCGGTGAGAGAATTAGAAGCCATGCTACACATTTATATTTCTTAGCCTTGCCAGATTATCTTGGTTATGAATCAGCTATAGAAATGGCTCCCAAATACAAGAGGGAAATTGAAAAAGCCATGAAACTCATGAAAGCAGGTAATGAAATAGTCGCTAAAGTTGGTGGGAGACAAATGCACCCAGTATCTTCAGTAGTTGGAGGATTTACTCATGTTCCTTCACAAGAAGACGTGCAGTATTTACTTGATCTATTAAAAGAAAGCAAGCATGATGCAATGGATACATTGAAGTTGTTTTGTAAGCTTAAGTATCCAAAACTAGAACTTGATTCTGAACACGTTGCTATTTATGCACAAGAAGGACAACCATTATTGGAAGGACCAATCATTTCAGATAAAGGATTAAAAACAGTATCTCATGATTACACAGATTTCATAAGTGAATACATAGTAAAATATTCAACTGCGAAATTCGCTGTAAGAAAAGGAAAAGGATTCATAACAGGTGCATTGGCAAGATTCAATCTTAACTATAAAAATATAACTCCAGATATCAAAAGAATATTATCAGAACATCACATATTGTTTCCGAGCAAGAACATTTTCTACAATAATATTGCTCAAGCAGCAGAACTCGTACACTGGTTAAATAATGGGGTGAAAATTCTGGAAGAAAATGAATTCAAATTAGAAGAACCATTACAGTTTGAGATACGGCCAGGCACGGGTCGTGCAGTGACAGAAGTACCAAGAGGAGTTTTATTTCATGAATACCAATTTGATGCAGATGGAAACGTAACTAAGTGTAATATTATAACTCCCACAGTACAGAACCTGCGCGGAATGGAAGAACACATACAAGTATACGTTGAACAAATGCTACAGAAAAATAAAAGTAAAGATTATATCACACTGGAAATTGAGAAGTTAATAAGAGCTTATGATCCATGCTTTAGCTGTTCAGCACATTTCTTAAAAGTGAATTGGGAAGAAAAATAAATCAATTAAGTGGATTATAAACTCATTTTTGCTTTATATCTTTTCATGGACAATGAATTTGTAACTACACTTACACTACTAAATGCCATTGCTGCTCCAGCTATGATTGGACTTAACAAAAAACCTGAGAAAGGATACAAAAGACCTGCTGCTAAAGGAATACCAATGCTATTATAGAAGAATGCCCAGAATAGATTTTGCTTAATTTTTTTCATGGTGTATCTTGACAAGTCCATTGCTACCACCACATCACGTAAATCTTCTTTTATCAAAACTATATCTCCTGATTCAATGGCTACATCTGTGCCGCTTCCTATTGCAATTCCAATATCTGCTTGTGTAAGTGCAGGTGCGTCGTTTATTCCATCACCAACCATCGCCACTTTTTTCCCTTCTTCTTGTAATATTTTTACATTAATGGCTTTATCTTGTGGCAGTACTTCTGCAAGCAATCTTTTTATTCCTAATTGTTTTGCAATTGCTTCTGCTGTTCTTTTATTATCTCCTGTTATCATTATAGATTCAACACCCATACTCTTTAATGCTATTATGGCTTCTATTGAATGTTCTTTTAATGTATCTGCAACCACGACTATGCCTGCTAATTCTTTGTTTATGGCTATTAACATAACCGTTTTTCCCTCGGTTTCAAGTGTTCTGAGATCTTTTAAGGCATTGTTGTAACTAATATTTTTTTCTTCCATTAACTTTCGATTTCCTAAATCAATAAGGAGACCATTGTATTGGACTTCAATTCCTTTTCCAGTTATTGAATTGAACTTTTCAGGATTCTTTAAAGACAATTTTTTTTCTTTTGCATAGTTAACTATTGCTTCACCCAATGGATGTTCTGAATTTTTTTCTGCAACTGCAGCGTATAATAACAAATCTCTATCTTTGTATTTTGAAAAACTTATTATATCTGTGACTTGAGGTTTGCCTTTAGTTAATGTGCCTGTTTTGTCGAATACAACAGTATTTATTTTTTGTGCCAACTGAAGACTTTGGGCGTTTTTGAACAATATACCATTTTCTGCACCTTTTCCAGTACCAACCATTATGGCAGTGGGCGTCGCCAGTCCTAGAGCGCAAGGACAAGCAATTATTAGTACTGCAACAAATATACTTAAGGCGAATGCAAACCCTCCAAAGAAATACCATGCTATACCGGAAATAATTGCGATGCTTACAACTACTGGAACAAAATATGATGCAACAACATCTGCAATTTTCTGAATTGGTGCTTTGCTTCCTTGCGCATCTTCGACCATCTTAATTATCTGAGCCAAAACAGTTTCAGAACCAATTTTTGTAGCTTTGAAATTGAAGCTGCCAGTTTTATTCATGCTTGCACCTATAACTTTATTTCCAATGGTTTTTTCAACTGGCATACTTTCACCACTAATCATGCTTTCATCAACACTTGAATATCCCTTTGTTATTATTCCATCAACAGGTATTTTTTGTCCTGGTTTAACAATAACGATGTCTCCTACAATGACTTCATCAATTAAGACTTCCATCTCTTTTCCATTTCTTATCACAAGCGCAGTTTTTGCTGATAAACCCATTAGTTTCTTTATTGCTTCACCTGTTTTTCCTTTTGCTTTTGCTTCTAAATAACGTCCAAGAAGAATGAATGCGATTAATATTCCAGCAACTTCGAAGTATAAGTGTTCAACATTACCATTAATAGCTGCAAAAATACTGTAGATATACGCAGAACCAGTACCAATAGCAACCAAAGTGTCCATATTAGCAGTTTTGGCCTTTATAACTGATTTAAAACCCTTATAATAGAATTCATAACCAACTATTATTATGGGTGTGGTTATCAAGAATTGTATTAAAGCCATGTGATTTGTAATAAAAGAACTAATGGATAAACCTATGTGAGGTCCCATGGCAAAATATAGTAGTGGTAGAGCTAAAATAATTGATGCAATTACTCTGTATTTGAGATTTCTTGTTTCTTTGTCACGTACTTTTTTCTCTTCATCTTTATTTTCTGACTTTAAGAAAATTTTGTAACCAGCATTTTCAATGGTTTTTTTGAGTTCTTCTTCAGAAATTTGAATTGAATTAAACTCAATAGTTGATTTCTTTGTTGCCAGATTTACAGAAGCATTATTCACGCCCTTCTTTTTTTTTAATGCATGTTCTATAGTTGCAACACAACTAGCACAACTCATGCCCTCTATTTGTATAGTTGTTTTGCTATTTTCTTTCATTGTTCTATAGTCAAGTTCTTACTATTCCAATCATTCATAGAACCTTGGTAAATCTTGACATTTTCAAATCCAAGTTTTTTTGTCATAGCTTCCGCAGCAAGACCTGCTCTTCTTCCAGATCGACAGTAAACAATGATTTCTTTGTTTTTATCCACATTGCTAAATAAAAATTCTAGTTCTCCAACACTTTTAAGATCACCATTTTCATTTAGTGCAGAGTACCTGTCTACCATGACAGCATTTGGAATATGTCCTTCACTAAATTCTTTTTCTGTTCTTACATCTAGTAAAACCACATTCGAATTATCTACACTTTCCAAGATATAATTTGAATCAACCATTTCAAGTTTTGTTTCATTTTCTTGCGTTGTTGTTTCTTCTGTTTGTTCAGAACATGCGTTTAATAACAAAACAAAAAAAATTATTAGCACCAAGTATTTTTTCATCATTTTTCTAAACCTGTTCTTCTACAGTTATATTATACTTTTCAGAGATGATTTGTTTGAGAGAATCTAAATGATTTTCTCCAACTTTCTCTGCTATGGCAGTTGCAAAATATTTTGCTACAAAAATATTGCCATGTCCTTCCAATATTTCACCAATGCATTCACCACAAGGATGTTTTCCATTATAAATATCTTCTAAACAATCACATTCGCCATGTTTTGCAAGACAGTAAGTGCAAGAGGTTTCTAAACAACATTTGTAATTGCCATCTGTTATCAATTCATGTCTCATATCATCTCTTAGGAACATGAATGAGCTCATTTTCTCATCCATATTCATATGATCATTATCCATGTGATTACTCATGTGACCGTCCATACTCATATGGTGTCCATACATATAACGACCCGGAATTATTGTAACTACCAAAACTGCTATTACTATCAGTGCAATTCCCATTCCTAATACTGTTTGTTCATGATAATTTTTTCTTTTCATATTTATCACCTCATATAGTCATAAATTCTGACTGTATTCCATCCTTCAGAGCATATATGTGCCATGCTTCTCTTTTTGCACCAGGCATACCAGGAGTTCCAGAAGGCATACCGGCTAATCCAATTCCATCTATGTCTGGTTTTTCTTCAAGAAGCTTTCTAACTGCTTCTATAGGAACATGTCCTTCAATGAAATATTCTCCAACAACAGATGTATGACAACTCTGTAGGCTTTGAGGAATATTATGTTGATTCTTTATAGATGTCAGATCCTCCATTTCAATAGTTTCAATGTCGAAGCTATATTTCTCCAATTCAGCAACATAACCTACACAACAACCACAATATCGTGATTTGTAAGCAGATATTTTTGTGTCAGAAAATTCACCATTTCCCTCATTATCAAAATATTTACTGTTGTTTGGGCTGCAAGCTGAAATCAAAAATATGCTGATAAGCAACAAACTAATTATAATTAAACTATTTTTTTTCATTTTTACCTCCACTCAAAAATTCTTTCCTCAACTTTTGGAATTCCAATTATTTTTATTGTAAAACTATCAATATTTTCATTAACATCAAAAGTTAATGTTCCAGAATTATGATGTCCTGTTAATGATGGTGCTAAAGTTGGTTTGATGAATTTACCATTAAACTCCAAAGTTGTTAACTCTTTCAAATCAAATCCTTCTAAACTAACACTATGAGTATTTACAGAAATATCCACTTCTAATTTTCCATTAACTACTTTGTGAGGTTTCAAATCAACTGAAACGTCACCAGAATCTGTACTTCCCGAAGAAATTAACTTAAATGATTCTTCACTCGTTTCTATGTTCTGTTTGTTATCAACTGTTTTTTCTGCGCTTACACTATCAAACGTAAAACCAGTGAAAGCCAATATTAAACCGAAAGCTGCTAAAACAAGAAATCCATATAAAAAATATTTCTCAACGTTTTTATTCATTTTTTCACCTTCATCTTTTGTTTTTGAATCTTATCCTTGATAAAAAAACCAATTCCTGTTGCAGCTATGATTCCACCAACAATCCAGAAAATTATTGAGAATCTTTGAAGTGCTTGAAAAGGAATGCCTGCAATTATCAAGCCAGAGTTTATCATTATGAGTTTTCCAGAAATACACTTCTTCTTAACGAAAAACCAAGTAGTTATTCCTAATAGTATAACTGCCGCTGTCCAAAGAGGAATTGCTAGCTTTGTCAGAAACATTAGAGGCATACCTGTCACAGTTATTCCTATAACACTTAACAAAGCTATTAATCCCAGACAAACATTGTGACATATTTGCCAAGAACCAAGTACACTTGCAAATCCGGAAATACTCCCTGTTGTTCCTATAATCCGTTCTTTTACATTGTTAAACATGTGTATCTCCTAATGACAACAACATGATCCTTCATGTTTCTTCTCATCTTTTTCTTCTCCTGCTTCATATTTTCTCAAGCAGCTTTCATTACAAAACCATTGTCCGTGTTTTGTAATACCTTTACCTTTTTCTTCCTTCATCCCACATATGGGATCTGTTTTTTTAAATAAACCAAATACCATTTTTTACCTCCATTAATTCTCAGATATATTATCTACAACTCTCTTCAGTTTTTCTTCAATCTCTTCTGCTATGGCTTTCAGATTTTCATTCCCAACCATGCTCATAGCAACGGTAGGTAATATTGTTGAGACAACTGTTTTGCCTTCTTGTTCATACACGATTACATTGCAAGGTAACATCAAACCTATCTCCTTTTCTACCTGTAAAGCTTTGTATGCAAATGGTGGGTTGCAAGCACCTAATATGATGTATTTGTCAAACTCAACACCTAGTTTTTTTTTAAACGTTGCTTTGACATCGATTTCAGTTAAAACACCAAAACCTTCTTTTTGTAATTCTTCTTTTGTTTTTTCAATTGTTTCTTCAAATGAAGCGTTTGTTTGTTTATTATATCCATACATTTTGTTTCACCTAATAGAATAATAGTGATTCATATATAAATACTAGAATAAAAAATAGTGAAAAATTAGTGAAAGCTTTTAACCTATAATTCTTCTTCCTGTCGACGTGATTTTAAGAGATTTAAACCTTCCTCTCTGTTCTACTTGTATTAAACTAAGATTTTGCAAGTTGTTAATCTTTGCTCTTGTTGTTGGCTTTGTAATATTGAATTTACTTGTAATGTCTTTGTAAGATATTAGCTTATTTGTAGTATTATATTCATTCACAAGTTTTAGCATTTCAAACTCCATCTCAGAAAGATTCACTTTATCACTTAGATGTTTTCCATACAAATCGATTGTCTCAGTTTCTACTGCTTTAAGCTGAACATCAGGAACCAGTTCTGGATTAACAGAGATTATTATTATGCAATTATTTGATAATGCCAAATCTTTCAAAGAATGAATTCTCTTTATGACATCTTCGAAGCTGTTCTCGGATAAAATATAATCAAGTCTATCTATTAGAATGACACACTTTTTGCTCTTCTTGACAAACTCTGAGATTAACCTGTACAAGTTATCTATCTTCATTTCTGTAGGAATATCTACAGTTTTAGTATCTGTCATCCATATGAAAGAAGTTTTTTGTAAATTGTACTTTTTTCTAAGCTCGCGTGGATTTTCTCTTACAATTCCAAGACCTGCAAATCCCTTATTAAGAGAATCTATAAACAATTCATGTGCATGATTTTCGTCGTCTTCTTTTATTAAGTATATTTTTTTTGGTTCAAGAGTTATATCTGCTTGATTGTATTTGTCTGTTTCAGTTTCAATATTGATGCCTAACTGTTCTAAGGTTACATTGGCTCTATCTAATTTTAGTTGTACTTTTTCTTTTGACTTGTAAAGTGTTATCATAAAAAAGAACAATGCAATGATTACAACTATTACAAATCCTAGAATGAAAAAATGTCTTTTTTGAACACTCCCCACATTTTCCTCTATATTTTCCAGAGGTGTTAAAACAATTAATCTCCAAGTTTCAGAGCCTAGAATCATATCTGATGAAGTAAAGATTGTTTCTCCGAAACCATTAAAATTACTGATTGCACTCAACTGTCTGCTTTTTATTGGAATATCATTCTTGATCTCAGAGTATTCTGCCATATTATTACTTTTAAGAATAGTCTCGCCAGTCTCCAAACTGATTAATAAGAAAGAGCTTTTTTCAGGATCTGCTATTGGGTGTATGTACATATTGTAAAGTGTATTAACTTCGATGATACTCAACAGTAAACCTTCAAACCGACCAAGAAAATTTGGATAAGGAGTATACTCTGTTGTTTCAAAAAGAGGTGCTGCGATGATTATCTGTCTCATGTTTCCTTGTCTAATAGAACTATCTATGAACGGCTCATTTGTTTCTTTAGGGATCCGAAAATAATCCTTATTTTGTATGTTCAAACCGACAAAATTAGAATAAATTGGTGATGAACATTCAATTACGGTTCCATCTTTTTCAACTCTTAATAGATTATTTATTTTTCCTTCTATATCCCCATGAACTATGGACATATCGCCATTGCATTCATTCATATTGAAGGAATCTATGTCTGGAAACTTGCTTAGTGTTATCAACTCGTTTTTTACTTGGAGTACATAATCTTCTATTTGAGAAGCTGCAAACTCTGTTTGAGTCAACTGATTTTCTTTTAACTGATTTATTAGAACTGATTCTATATTTCTGAATGAGAGAACATTAGTAAATACAACTACGCCTATTATAACTAACATTATTAATGATATTAATAGGATTACAAATGGTCGATTAATTTTCACTATTTTTTCCCCCTGAAGTTCCAAAACCTAAAAGTGATTTATAAATTTTCCCTATTTTTTCACTAATATTGCATTCTTTTTAAATATAAGATGACTTTTTAACTATTTAAGACATTTTTAAAACGGGTAGAGGATTTAAAAAAATGGAAAAAGGAAAAACAAAAATAAAAGCGGAAACGAAAACTAAAGCTAAAACGACAACTAAAACAACAAAAGCCAAAACGAAAAAGACAGAGAACGCACTTACAATGCCAATCATTGGTTTGTTTGTCTTAGTACTTGTAGTAATGATTTTTAATCAAACACAAATAAACAGTATCTCTGGTGATTTAAATTCTGTTAGTGCAAGATCAATTAATGCTGGCGGAACTGATCTTTTAGATCTTGACTTATCAAAGATAACATCAACAGGTCATGCTATTGCGGCAGTTTTTCCTGTAGAGAATATATACACTGCAGAAGATGCAATGGCTATTTTATTTCCAACAGGAACACCTGAGTATGGAGATGCGTTAGGAGTAAACTTTGATGATCCAGTTACTTCATTAGCAACTCTGGCAAGGATGTTTGAAGGATTGAAATCAGAAGTAAAACAAAGTAATCCAGAAGCATTCCAGAGATACATAAATCTCGCTTCAAATCCATATGGAGTTTCATGTGAATATTGTTGTGGAATTGGCCCTGCAGGCGCTGACAAGAACGGCAACTCTAAATGTGGTTGTCAACATAACCCTGCTCTTCTATCAGTGACTCTTTACTTAACAGCTTACACTGATTACAATGATGGAGAAATATTGCGAGAAGTAATAAAGTGGAAGACACTATTCTTTCCAAAGAACATGATTGAGTTAGGAATGACTGTTGCGGGTGGAGATACATCTGCTTTGGATAATTTACCAGGAATGGTAGGAGGTTGTTAAAATGAATATAGGTGTAATATACAATTCTTTGAAATTGTTATACGCAAGAAACAAAATGTTATTTGTAGTGGCTTTGTTAGTAATCTTAGCCTTAGTAGTAGTGGGATGTTCTTCGGGAGACCCAAACACTATACCACCGCCAAGTTCAGATTACGTCGGAGGGGGCTGCGGATAAACGCATAAAACGCATAAAAAATGGTGTCAAAAAATGAGAGAAGAAAACGTCGATTAGAGAATCAGAAGGCTGCCAGTGAACAGGTGGAATCTAATAGGAAACAGCGAGATAAACTTTTCAAAACTAACAAAGTTTCCAGAAGTAGAAGAAATAAAACAATTGGTTTTGTTTCTTTGGCAATAGTTATTTTATTAGTAATATTCGGTGTTTATTCAAGCCAAAAACCTGGTAACTGGGATAACTTTGCTAAATGTTTAACAGAGAAGGGCGCTGTGATGTATGGTGAAGATTGGTGTCAATATACGAATGGTCAAAAACAGATGTTTGGTAAATCATTCAAATATATTAATTATGAAATTGAAGAAGACCTTAATCTAAGACCAACATGGGTAATAGATGGTCAGGAATATGAGCGTGTTCAATCTTTTGAAAGATTGGCTGAGCTTACAGGATGTGAATACTAACGAGGTGTAAAAAAATGAAATCAACAACAATAGTAACTGTGGTGATGGTAGTACTTGTGGTGCTGTCAATCGTTCAAGCAGTTCAATTAAACAATTTAAAATCAGAAATCGCTAATGAAGATCTATCAATTGGCTCTTCAACTAGCACAACGCCGTTATCATCAGGAGGCAGCGGTAGTCAACCCGCAGCTTTGCCAACAAGCATACAAAATCTACCAACAATGGTGGGCGGTTGTTAAAATAATTTTTTTAACTAAACCAGGTGATGTTAATGGAAAATAAGAAAAACGCTAAAAAAACCAGCAAACAAGTCAACTCTCATAAAAATTACTATTTAGTATTGGGAATCGTTTTGATACTGGTAGCCATATTTAATATTGTGCAAACATCTTCTTTTGATAGTTTGCTTGATGAGAGACTTGCAGTGGTAAAAGAAGCAACCAAACCTGCTGAGCTACAAATGATAACTATAACGGATTATAGTTGCAATGATTGTTTTGATATTCAACCAATTATTGATACTATCAAGAAGTCTCACGTAAATATAACACAAGAACAATCTTTAAACTTTGATTCAGAAGAAGCAAAAGAACTGATTTCTGAATATGGAATAGAAAAGATTCCAAGTGTATTATTGTTTGGTCAAATTAACAAGACTTCTATTAGAAATATGGAACTTCAGGATGATGCTTTAGTCTTTAGATCGCTCATACCGCCATATACTGATGCAGTTTCTGGCGAATTACAAGGAAGAGTATTAACAATATTAGTTCAAGATTCTTCGTGCGACAATTGTTATAATTTGGATGTTTTGTTAAATAGTGTGAAACAATCTGGAGTAGTTATTACTGATGAGCGTACGATTGAAATGAACAGTGTTGAAGGTCAAGTGTTAATATCTCAATATAACATACAAACAATTCCAACTTTAATATTGTCAAGTGATTTGGAAATTTATGGTTCAGGTATTACTGGTAGTTGGAATCAACTGGGAAGTGTGGAATCAAACGGTTATTATGTGACTAGATTATTAACTCCTCCTTATGTTGATTTAACCGAGAATAGAGTTGTTGGTTTGCTTTCAATGACTGTCATAACAGATGAAACATGTACTGAATGTTATGATCCAAATAGTTTTCATAAACCAATTTTGGTAAATATGGGTGCTGTTTTCGGAGAGGAAAAATCAGTTGATATTTCTACTTCAGAAGGTCAAGCATTAATTGAAAAATATAACATTGTAAAAGTTCCTACGATTATATTGGAAGGTGATGTTGGTGCTTATTCTGTTATTGTTAGCGCGTGGAAGGATGTTGGCACAGTAGAAACTGATGGTACTTATGTATTTAGGTTAGTGGACGTTTCTAGACAACCATATAAGGACTTGACGACAGGAGAAATTGTTCAACCATAATTTTTTTATTTTTTTTAATGAGGTGACAAAATTGCAAAACAAAAAATTAATATTATTACTTGCCAGTCTATTATTGCTAGTTGCTTGTAATCAACAAACAATTGACTCTCAAGCAACTGATGTTGCTAATGGAGATGACAAGTTCTCAGGTGAAGTGAGAGAATTTGATCTCATTGCCAGAAATTGGAACTTTGAACCTTCTGAGATTAGAGTGAATCTTGGTGATAACGTGGAATTACACATAAAGAGTGTCGATGTAACTCATGGCTTTATGCTTTCACAATTCGGTGTGAATGAAATGTTAGAACCAGGACAAGAAGTGAATGTAAACTTTATAGCCGATAAAACTGGAACATTTACATTTTTTTGTAATGTTCCTTGTGGAGCTGGTCATGGTAGTATGAGAGGACAATTAATAGTTGAGTAAATAAGATGAAGAGATTATTTTCAGTTTTGTTATTATTGATTTTCTTAGTAGCTTTTGCTTCGATTGTAACTGCACATGAAAATCATAGTCATGATGGAGATAACTCTTCAGAATTACCTATTGGTTTACAGAAGATAATAGAATCAAATCAACAACAAACCCTTGACTTCTCTGTCAAAATCTCTTTTTTCATAGCTTTTGTTGCTGGTATTTTAGGTATATTATCTCCTTGTATCTTACCATTCTTACCTGCTTACTTCTCTTATACATTCAAAGAGAAGAAGAATATCACTAAGATGACTCTCGTATTTTTTGTAGGCTTTGCAGCAGTATTTGTAGTGATGGGTATTATTGCGGGCTTTATTGGTGAACGATCACTTTCAATATTACAGAGTAATTGGTTAGTAACACTTGCAGGAGTTTTTTTGATTCTGATGGGTCTTGTTTCAATCTCTGGCAAAGGTTTTGCTTCTTTTATAAAGCCTAATAGAAAATTCAATAATGATATTCCTGGAACTTTATTATTCGGAGTATTTTTTGCTATTGGTTGGACTGCTTGCTTAGGTCCTATACTTGCAGGAATTCTTGGTATTGGTGCTTTGCTTCATAATATTTTTTATTCTGCTATGCTTCTGCTGTTTTATTCTATTGGCAATCTTGTGCCTTTATTTGTCTTATCTATGCTTTATGATAAATTTGATTTGTCTAAAAGCAGATTTATTAAAGGTAAAATGTTTAAGTTTAAGATAGATGATAAAACTTATCACATTCATTCAACTAATTTTATAGCTGGTATTTTGTTCTTATTCATAGGTTTTATACTTCTGATATTTAAGGGTACGAGTGTATTTAATTCATGGGATGTCTTTGGTACAAAGCAATACTTTTATTCAATTCAGAATGCACTTATTGGTTGGCAGTATGCGAATCTTTTGAGCATTATATTGTTTTTGATTTTTATTTTAATAGTGGGAATGTTTTTATGGATGAGACATAAGAAAAATAAGCCTTAACTTACTGAATTAATATCTTTATAATACTAGCTATAAAAAGGATACTTATTTAAATAACAAATACTTTACTATACAAAATGAAACCAGAATGCACTATCTATGAAGTTGCTGATTTCATAGGGAAAAAATGGACTTTGTTGATTTTACAAGAGTTATATAAGGGAACATCTAACAAAAGATTCTCTGAACTCAAACGCTCAATTCCAGGTATTACGCCAAAATTATTGTCTTCAAGACTAAAAGAACTTGAGAAGCTAGATATTGTTCAAAAGAATATAGACACTTCTGCATTTCCAATTACTTGTCAGTACATTCTAACAGATAAAGGATTAGCTTTTATTAGTGTTATAAAAAGCATGAAAATCTGGGCTTTGAAGTGGCATGGTAATAATGAAACATGCAAGAAAACTAATTGTAAATATTGTGCTTTTTAGTGCTGAAATTGTTCTATTATCTCCAGAATATCTTTAAAATAAAATAAAAAATTAATCGTTTGTCCATAAACCGTGCATGTTGCAATATGCTCTTGATCTAATGTTATTTGAATCTTCAACTAAGAATTCTGCTCTAGGCTTATCACCTGGATATAGCTTCTTCTCAGCAATAACCTTACCGTCTTTTAAGATCTGTATGAATTCAATCCAATGATCTTCGTCCATTGGGTGGTCGATTGAGCCAACATTGACAATAACTTTATCGCCTTTAATGCTTACAACTGGTTTGTGTTTTTCTGTGCCTTCCTCTTTGACTGTTATTTCAGGCATCTTCTTCATGGTTTGTCCGCAACAAACTGGGATTGGTCCATTAGCTTCTTGTGCTGAAATTACATTGCCACAGAGTGGACATTTATAAATTTCATTTTGTTCTAACATTTGTATCACCTATATTTTTCCAACAAGTTCGAGACTTGGTTTCAGTGTTTTTTCTCCTGGCTTCCAATTTGCAGGGCATACTTCTCCGCCATGAGTTTCGACGTATTGAGCTGCTTGTATTTTTCTTATTAATTCCTTTGCTGATCTTCCGATTGAATTATCGTGTATTTCGAATGCTTTCAATACTCCTTCAGGATTGATAATGAATGTTCCTCTTAAAGATAATCCTTCTTCTTCAATCATTGTTCCGTAACTTCTGCAGATAAATCCTGTTGGGTCTGCAACCATTGGAAATTTGATTTTGTTGATGGTTTCTGAATCATCATGCCATGCTTTATGAACAAAAACTGTATCGGTTGATACTGATAATACTTCTACATTCATCTTTTTTAATTCTTCGTAGTGATCTGCCATATCTCCTAATTCAGTTGGGCAGATAAATGTGAAGTCTGCTGGGTAGAAGTATAGTACAACCCATTTTCCTTTGTAATCTTCTAAATTAATTTTTTTTATTTGTTCTTTGTGGAATGCTTCTGCTGTGAATGCAGGCGCTGGTTTATTTATGTCTGCAACTTCATAGCAATCACAATTTTCTTCGTTTTTCATTTTGTTTTCCTCCTTTAGAATATAGCTTGAGCTAGTTCTATTACTTTTTTTTAAAGATTTGAGCATTATTCTTTACAAGACTTTTTCTTGGTTTTAGTGTCTGTTTTCTTTTTACAACATCCCATTAAAGCACCTCATTGCAACTTTCGCAAGTCCCTTGAAAGATTATGTTGACTGTTGAAGGTTTAAAATCTTTTTGTTTCAAGTGTGTTATGACATATTGTGACAATTCTTCGTTCATAAAATCCATTATATTTCCGCATTTCTGACACACACCGTGTTGGTGTTCTTCAGTACACCCATCATAGTGATATTCTTTATTTACTTCTAATCTGAGTATTACCCCTTGTTTAGCTAACAAGTTTAGGTTTCTGTATACAGTTGCTAGTGTAATTGTTGGAATGTCTTTTAAGACTTCTTTGTAAACCATTTCTGCTGTAGGATGAGTTTTTACACTGCTAAGATATTCAAGTATTTTTTGTCTTTGAAATGTATTTCTTGTTACCATAAAAAATCCCTTATTAGTAATAATTATTAATTAAGAACTGTTATTAATATATAAATGTTTCGATTTACTCCAGATCTACAAAATAATTCAAGTATGACTTGTTCATTAACTGAGGTTTCTAAAAATGTTTTTTAAAATTTTCTAAACCATTAAAAGAAAAATCTTCTACTGTCAAGCGATCACTGGGTTTCTCCCTGGCTTGCAAATCCTCCGAAAGAAGTTCTTTTTTCCCGATTTTTCCAATAGCAATCATGATCTCGGGATTATATTTTTCTGGAATGTCAATATCATGATCAAAACCAGCCATTGCATGAGCATAGAAACCATTCATACTGGCTTGTAGGGCGAGGTTTTCCCAGGCAGCACCCGCATCGAAAGAATGATTAATATTTGGTTTATCTTGATGGTCATAGATTTTTTTTGAAACAAGTAAGATTAAAACACTAGAATTCTTGGCCCAAACCTTATTACCTTCAACTAATAGATCAAATAATTCATCCCATTCAGGAGAACCCTTCAATCCATAAATAAATCTCCAAGGTTGTTCATTCCTGGCAGAAGGAGCCCATCGAGCAGCTTCTAATAATATATATATATAGATTATCCTTAGTCATCTCTCCAATCAAAGACCTAGGAGACCACCTATTAGGAAAAATATCGTCAATATTATGTTGAACATCCCTCATAGTATTACAAATCATCAAACAATTATAAATATTTCTTTTTATCAAGTGATAATAAAAGTTTAAATACGTGCCTCCCTCGTATAAAGCTATGAGGGTATTTTTAGATAGATGGGAAGCCGAAGCAAAGAAAGATTTGAAGAGAATAGTTTTTCCAGAATCTGACGAAGAAAGAGTCTTAAGAGCGGTTGAAATCATACTGGAGAGAGGTATTGTAGTTCCATATTTGATAGGTGATAGACCAAGAATTGAAAGCAAAGCCTCTGAATTAGGGCTAAATATAGATGGCGTGAAAATTAGGGACCCAAAATATGACGTGTACTTTGCAGAATATGTAAATGAATATATGGAACTTCGAAAAGAAAAAAATGTGTCGAAAGAACAAGCAAGAGAAAAAATGCTCCTCCCACATTACTTTGCAGCCATGATGCTGCATAAAGGACATGCAGATGGAATGATATCTGGAACAAGAGCAGAAACAAAACCATTTCGCCCAGCATTTGAAATTGTGAAGACAAAGGAGCACTTTCACAAGGTAAGTGGAGTGTTTATGATGATTTGGCCAGAAAATAGAAGATTGTTATTTTTCGCAGACTGTTCAACACAAATAAATCCTGACGCAAAAGACCTCGCTCAAATTGCAATGGACACAGCAAAAACAGCAAAAGAATTCGGATTTGAACCAAAGATTGCAATGTTATCGTTCTCGACTTATGGCTCAGCAAAACATTCGCTAGTAAGCAAAGTAATTGAAGCAACTAAAATAGTGAAATATGAATGTACTGAGCTAATAGTAGATGGTGATTTGCAAGTTGATGCGGCTTTGGTTCCAGAAGTTGCGATAAAAAAATGTCCTCATTCACCATTGAAAGGAGATGCAAATATATTAATATTCCCAACTTTAAACGCTGGAAACATTGCCTACAAATTAGTAGAAAGATTAGCAAAAGCACATGCGGTTGGACCAATACAACAAGGATTAACAAAACCTGTCAATGACTTAAGTAGAGGATGCTCGGTTCAAGACATTGTTGACATAACAATCATAACTGCCATACAAGCGCAGAGGGAAATTCATGAAAATACTAGTAATTAATGCTGGAAGTAGTTCTTTGAGATATGGACTCATAGATATGCCTAAAAAACAAACCATTTTGCGAGGACATGTAGATGCAATTGGACTAAAAAGATGCAAATTAGTGCTAGAAATAGATGGAGAAATTAAGGAACAAAAAAAAATTGTGAATGATCATGTTGAGGCAGTAGTTCTTGCTTTAGATTCATTGAAAAAGAATAAACTCATAAAAACATTTAATGAAATAAAAGTCGTCGGTCACAGAGTTGTACATGGTGGTGAATTCTACAAAGCACCGGTAAAAATAGATTCAACAGTCATTAAGAACATAAAACGATTATCAGAATTAGCACCGTTGCATAATCCACCAAACCTTGCAGGCATACTAACATGCAAGAAAATATTGCCACACACAGAACAATTTGCAGTCTTTGACACAGCATTTCACCAAACAATTCCACGAGAAGCATTCATGTATGGAATTCCATATGAATTCTACGTGAAATATCATATCAGAAAATATGGATTCCATGGAATTAGTCATAAATATTTGAGCTACCAAGCAGGAAAATTATTAGGCAAACGAAATGCCAAGATGATAACCTGTCATTTAGGAAACGGATCATCCATTACGGCAATCAAAGATGGAAAATCAGTTGACACAACAATGGGTTTTACTCCAATGGATGGACTAATGATGGGTACACGCTCTGGTGATTTAGATCCAGATATTCCACTATATTTAATTAAGAAAAAACATTATACAGCAACAGATATAGAGACCATTTTGAATAGAAAATCAGGATTACTAGGAATAAGCAAAGAGACATCGGATATAAGAGAATTGAAGGAATTATCAGATAAAGGAGATGACAAAGCGGGGTTGGCTTTAGATATGTTGGCTTACAAAATCGCTTTGTACATTGGAAGCTATCATGCAATACTCGGCGGAGCAGAATGTATTGTTTTCTCAGGAGGTATCGGTGAAAATGCATGGTTTGTACGTGAAAAAGTTTTCAATCATTTGAAAGGTCTGGATTTAAAATATGATAAAACAAAAAACAAGAACAACGAAATAATAATATCAACTGATGACTCAAAAATAAAACTCTATGTTATACCAACAGATGAAGAACTAGAGATTGCAAAAGAAGTTTACACATTAATTTAATTTTTCTATAAAGGCTTCAAAAGCAGGATACAAATTAGAAATTAAATTTTCTTCTTTATAATTTGCTGGATTAATCCATTTATATTCTGAATGATCTTGACTGAGAATAACTTTATCAGAGTTGGTTTTGCATTCAAAGAAAACACCAATTATTTGCCACTGTTCATCACGAACAACAGGTCTCCATTCATTGACAAAGAAAGGCTTACCAATACTCACATCCAAACTTGTCTCTTCCTTGATTTCTCTTAGAAGACTATCATCAAATCTCTCACCAGGTTCAACTCTCCCACCAACAACATCAAATCTGCCTGCATTCGCGCCATCCTCATACTTAGAAGATTCCCTAACAACAAGCACTTTACTGTTATGAATAATAAATGCTTTTGTGGCCGTAAATAATTTGATTGACATAACATTTAGTTATTAATATGAATATAAAAAATTAACGTATTAAAACTATATTGCCTTCTTTAATACCGTGACTCTCACTAAAACCTTTGTTAACTTCTAAAACATACATGGCTGCTCTTTCTGAAGGGTAATGCTCGCATGGATCTTTGATACAAGGTTTGGCCTGAACAATCTTGACAATTTTCATATTGGAATCAATGAATATCATATCCAGAGGAATCAATGTGTTTTTCATCCAGAAAGTTCGTTCTATTTCATCAGGAAAAATAAATAACATGCCACTGTATTCGCCAAGTTCTTCGCGATACATTAGTCCTTGCATTTGTACTGAGAAACTATCTGCAATTTCAACGTCAATGTTGATATCATTAATGATAACATCTCTATGTTCATAATTTGTGGTTTCCTGCGTAGAGCAAGCAGTCAGTAAAACAAATAATCCAAGTATAATTATTCTTTTATCCATTTTAAACACCAATTAATAATTGTTGCAAAAAGATCTCCTTCCTTACCAATAAAGCAATGATCTGCGCCGCTAATAATCTGCATCGTCTTAGGATTATTTGCAAGGATGAAAAGTTCTTCAGACTCTTCCAAAGAAACTCTTTCATCACTAGTTCCTTGAATTATTAACAATGGAACTTTTACTTTTTTGATAGATCCTTTAATATCTGCTTTTTCTAAATCAACAAAGAATTTTTTGTTGAAAATGAATTCATATCTTTTTGTCTTAATAGTTGTTTGCCCTTTTGTCAAAGCTTCCTTAACCTTCTCTTCGCCAAACCAATAATCTTTAATTCTATTAGGATAGGCTGGTGCTGCAATATCTACAATCCATTTAACTCTTTGATCTTCAGAAGCAGTCATGATTGAAACACCACCACCCATACTATGACCGACCAAGCAGAATTTCTTAAAACCTTTTTCTTCTAATTGGTTCAAGACAGAATCCAAATCTTCGCGTTCTTTAAGATATGATGCATCACCAATTTCTCCTTCACTTTCTCCATTGCCTGCAAAATCGAACTTCAAAACGTTAAAATTATTTTCATTCAGATTTTCAAGTAATTCTTGGAAGAAATTAATATTCATATTGCCTACAAATCCGTGACATATAACTACTATTATATCAGAATCATTATTCTTTGAAATTACTCCTGCTAGCTTTTCACCATATCTATTTTCAAAAGAAATCTCTTCCATTTTCTAGTTTTAATCCTGCTATATTTATAAAATTTATCGAATATGAGCTATATATTTATATAAAAATTCTAATTCTCGTACTCGATGAAACTAATTAATGTTAAGACTCTTGAAGTATCCATAAGGTCCATGTATGATTTTATTAGTGAAACATCTTTTGAAACAATACAAGGCTTGATGCATGACTATGTTGAAATGTTGTTGCTTTTTAAGGAGGAAGCACCAATCGCGCATTTGGTGAGAGAATCTTTTGATTTTAAAGCAAGAAAAATTCTTACTTGGACTGAATTGCCTGAAGAAATTCCACAAAAAACAGTTATCCCTAAAAAATTTAAGGATTGTTATTTGTTAAGAGCATATATTCAAGAAGATGATTATTTTGGGAGAGGTGCACTAGTTTTATCATTGGATAATTTTTCTCGAAATGGAAATTTATTTGAAACAGTTATCAACTCGAATGGAGATTTAAGCGATTTAACGTATACGATTGGCTTTATACCTCCAAGTAACAGAGGATTATTACCACCTATTCTTTTTGAAGAGCCTCAAGGTATTAGCATAGGTGATGCTATTGTTGATCCCAAATATATTTCTAAGATTGGAGGAAAAATGACTGTTTATTTTCCAAGATCAAGATATCTTCGAAGAGCACAGTTGGATTTTGGTTATAACAGATTAAAAACAGTGACTATGAATGTGAATTTCAAGCGTAGCAAAACAAAATACTTGAACCAATCGGTTGATGGACAAAGATTTTTTTCACTTTAGAATGCTCAAACAAGTTTAAATACTGTGTTCTTTACTTTTTGAGTATGGCCCTAGACATAAATAGGCTTTCTTGGTTGATAGGCGGGGAAGCTGGTTATGGAATAATGACTGCAGGTGAAAAATTTGCTCGTGCAATGGTGCAAGGCGGATTGAACATCCATACGCATGTAGAGTATCCTTCATTGATTCGAGGAGGTCATAATTCATTCGGCGTAAGAGTTGAAGAAGATGAAGTTACTTGTCCAATATTAATGTATAATCTTATTGTAGCTTTAAACAAAGATACTATTAATAGACACAAAGACTTTTTAACAGCTGGTGGTGGAATAGTATATGATGCAAGTGAAATAAAACTACAAGAAGGAGAGATTAGATCTGACATCAAATTATATGATGTTCCCTTAATGAAATTAGTCAACGAAACAAAAGGTGGTATAAGAGTCATGAGAAACTCTGTTGCAGTAGGAGCATCAATGGCCATTCTTGATTATGATTTCACATGTTTGGCAGAGGCCATTAGAGGAGTAAATAATAGGAGATTAAAAGGATCCAAGATTGCAGAGATAAATGTTCATATTGCAAAGAAAGGATATGATTATATCAAGAAAAATTTTCAAAATGATTTCGAAATAAAGTTAGAGAAAAGACCGCGAACAAAGAAAATGTTGATTAGAGGAAATGAAGCAATTGCTTTAGGAGCAATAAAAGCAGGTTGTAAATTTATGTCCGCATATCCAATGACTCCTGCGTCATCAATAATGGGTTACTTTGTAAGAAAAGAAAAAGAAGCAAAAGTTGTGATGAAACAAGCTGACGATGAAATTACTGCTATTAACATGGCACTTGGAGCATCATTTGCAGGTGTGAGATCAATGACTGCAACTAGTGGTGGTGGATTAGCATTGATGACTGAAACAACAAGCTTAGTAGGAATAAGTGAAGTACCATTAGTAATAGTTAATGTTCAAAGACCAGGACCTGCAACTGGATTGCCAACAAGACAAGGCCAAGGAGATTTAAAATTTGTTTTAAATATAGGGCACGGAGAATTTCCTCGTATTCTAATCGCACCAGGAGATGCAGAAGAATGCTTCTACGAAACATTCAATGCATTTAACTTAGCAGATAAATATCAATTACCAGTGTTTATAGTTTCTGATAAACACTTAGCAGCATCATATAAATCTGTCAAAGAATTTGATACGAAAAACTTGAAAATAGATAGAGGATGGTTACTTTCAGATGAAGAAGCCAATCAATGGGTTGATTACAAACGATTCATGAACACAGATTCAGGAGTTTCACCAAGAGCGATTCCTGGACAAAAAACTCTATTCAGATCAAGCAGTGATGAACATAATGAATATGGAAACATTTGCGAAAACCCTGATAATAGACTAATACAAGATGGTAAACGATTCAGAAAACTGGACACTGCATTATCAGAAATTCCATTACCAAAACTTTATGGTCCTCAAAACGCTGACGTAACAATTGTTGGTTGGGGATCAACAAAAGGAGCCATACTAGAAGCGATGAAGTATTTGAAAGAAGATGGTATTAAAGCAAACTTCTTGCACTTTGTTTATATTTATCCTATGCATGTAGATTATGTAAAGAGATTTTTGAAAAACGCGAAGAAAGTTGTGAATGTAGAAGAAAATGTTACTGCACAACTAGCAGGAATAATAAGAGAATTTACAGGTTTTAAAATTAAACATAAAGTATTGAAGCATAATGGAAGAACGCTCTATCCAAGCGAAATTTATGATGGAATAAAAAAGGTGTACAATGACTGAGCTGAGAGATTTGAATACGAGTGGATACTCACCTGATTGGTGTCCGGGATGCGGAAACTTTGGCATATTGACAGCACTAAAAAGAGCATTAGTACAACTAAAACTGAATCCAAAAGATGTACTTGTTGTAGCAGGCATTGGATGTTCATCAAAACTACCTCAATGGATAAACACATTCGGATTTCACGGAGTACATGGACGAGGATTGCCTGTTGGAATGGGTGCGAAAATCGCGAACAAAAAATTACACGTTATAGTTATAGGTGGGGACGGAGATGTTTTTGGAGAGGGAATGAATCATTTCATACATTCACTCCGAAAAAACATAAATGTTACATTATTAGTTCATGATAATCAGATTTACGGTTTGACAAAAGGGCAAACATCACCAACAACCATGCATGGAGACAAAACAAGTTCTTCACCAGGCGGCAATATGGATGATCCAATTAATCCAATAGCTTTGGCGGTTGCGCAAAGAACATCTTATGTTGCTAGGAGTTTCTCAGGAGATATGGATCATTTGACAAACACAATTGCGGATGCAATTGCGTTCAAAGGATTTGCATTTGTAGATATATTCCAGGTATGTGTTAGCTTCAACAAACATAATACATTCCCATGGTTCAAAGAAAGAATCTATGACTTACAGAAAAAAGGCTACAAGCCAGATAATCAGGAGAAGGCATTTAAAAAATCATTAGAAGGATGGGATAAAATACCAATCGGAGTTTTCTACAAAGAAGAAAAACCATTGTATGAAGAAGAGCACCCTGTATTAAAACGAACACCCTTAGTCAAACAGAAAATTGATAACATTTCTATAAAGAAACTAATGGATAAGTTTTGTTAAATCTTTATTTTTAAGATTTTCAAAAGTCAAACTTTTATAAGAAACTTTTTTATACTTCTAAAACTTTGAATTATTATGGAAATCAAAAAAAAGACTTGGCCGGATTTATTTCAAAGAATTGTTGAAGGTAAAAAAACAACTGATTTAAGATTAGCAGATTTTGACATTGCAGAAGGAGATACATTAGTTCTAGAAGAATATGATCCAAAGACAAAGAAGTACACTGGACGAGTTTTGAAGAAGAAAGTTAAAAATCTGAATAAAGTTAAACTAACAGATTATCATTCTGCAAAAGAAATCGAAAAAAATGGTCATTGGGTAATAGAATTAGAGTAATTTCTTGACATGTTCGCACATCTCAATCATTACTTTCTCAGGAACATCTTCATATTTGGGAATATTTTCTGTTAGAAGGAAAAAATCCCTCATGGCTTTTTTAGAAGGCACAATGTGCGCATGCAAATGCTGTTGAGAACGTAGTTTGCCTGCATGATTCAAAATTAAACAATCTTCTTCAAATCCTTTTAACAAAGTAAACTTCATTTTATCAATTAAGTCTATTAAGTCTTTTGCTTCTTCTTTGTTAAGCTCACTCCAATCAACAACATGCCTTTTTGGAAGAACCATAACATGACCTGTTTTCAAAGGCCACTTTGGAATAATACAAAAAGAAAGCTCTGTTTCAAAAATGATTCTGTCAGTTTCATTAATTGCTTTACATAATTCACAATCCATGAATTTTCAGAAAATATTTTCTTATAAAAACATTTTCTTTTTCAAAAGTTACAAAAACTAAAGTTTTTGAACTTCTACATTTTGTAAGAATATAGTAAGCTAGAAGACTAAAGTTTTTTAATTTCTGTATTTTGTAGAAATATAGTAAGCTTTATATATGACTGGTGTTAAGGTATTGTTAAGAAGAGAGGTGATTTTTTGAGCGAAGAAAAAGAGTTTATTCTGTGGTTTGACCAATTAGGAATTGAAGATGTACCAATAGTAGGTGGAAAGAATGCTTCTCTTGGGGAAATGTATCAAAACTTAACAAAGAAAGGTGTTAAGGTTCCAAATGGTTTTGCAGTCTCAGCATATGCTTATAGATATTTACTTGAAAAAACAGCCGCCAAAGAAAAAATTGTTGACATATTATCAGACTTAAACACTTCAGATCTTCATAATTTACAGGAACGAGGAGAAAAAGTCAGAAGATTAATTAGAAATCTAGAATTCCCACCAGAATTAAAAGAAGCTATTATAGATTCTTATAAGCATTTAGAAAAACAATATGGTGCAAATACAGATGTTGCAGTTAGAAGTAGTGCTACTGCGGAAGATTTACCAGATGCAAGTTTTGCAGGACAACAAGAAACATACTTAAATATTCATGGATACGAAGAAATAATTGACGCTTGTAAAAAATGTTTTGCAAGTCTTTTTACAAATAGAGCGATTAGTTATAGAGTAGATAAGAACTTTGATCATTTTTCTATTGCATTAAGTATTGGAGTGCAAAAAATGGTTCGTTCAGATCTTGCTTGTTCTGGAGTAATGTTTTCTATTGATACAGAGTCAGGTTTTAAAGATGCAATATTCATAACCTCTGCTTATGGCCTTGGAGAAAACATAGTTCAAGGAGCAGTGAACCCAGATGAATTCTATGTTCATAAACCAACCTTAAGAAAAGGTTTTAAACCAATTATTATGAAACGAATTGGAAGAAAAGCTATCAAGATGATTTATACGCATGATAGCAAAAACCCAACAAAGAATATAGATGTGCTAGAAGCCGATAGAAAAATTCTATCTATAAACGATTGCGAAGTATTAGAACTTGCAAAAATGGCGCAGACCATTGAAGATCATTATTCAGAAAAAGCAGGCCATTTCAAACCAATGGATATGGAATGGGCAAAAGATGGCCAAACTGGCGAAATTTTTATTGTACAAGCCAGGCCTGAAACAGTTCAAAGTCAAAAAGATCAAAACGTACTTCAAAATTATAAGTTAAAACAATCTGGAGCATTATTAATCACCGGAAAATCGGTTGGTTCAAAAATTGGTTCTGGGAGTGCAAATGTCATAAAAGAAGTTCATAAAATTCATGATTTCAAAGAAGGAGAAGTTCTTATAACAGATATGACTGATCCGGATTGGGAGCCAATAATGAAAATAGCTTCTGCAATTGTGACTAATAGAGGTGGACGAACTTGTCACGCGGCAATTATTTCAAGAGAACTTGGAATACCCTGCGTTGTTGGAACAAAAACTGGAACTGAAGAAATTATGCAAGGAGAAGATGTAACAGTTGATTGTTCGCAAGGAGCAGAAGGCCACGTTTTTAGAGGAAAACTAGAATTTGATATTATTGAAACAAAACTTGATAATATACCAAAGACAAAAACCAAGATAATGATGAATCTTGGAGCGCCAGATCAAGCATTTGAAACAAGTTTTATACCAAATGAAGGTGTTGGTCTTGCAAGAGAAGAATTTATAATTAATTCTTATATCAAAGTACATCCATTAGCATTGCTAAGGTTTGATGAGTTAAAAGATGAAACTGTCAAGAAAGAAATTGAAGAACTCACTTATGGGTATAAAGACAAAGGACAATACTTTGTAGATAAATTAGCAGAAGGAATTGGTACAATCGCAGCGGCTTTTTATCCAAAGAAAGTTATTGTCAGATTGTCAGATTTTAAATCAAATGAATACGCAAACCTTGTTGGTGGAAGGCAATTTGAACCCGTCGAAGACAACCCAATGATTGGTTGGAGAGGCGCATCAAGGTATTATGATAAAAATTACAAAGCAGCATTTGGTCTTGAATGTAGAGCTTTTTTAAAAGTTCGAAATGAAATGGGACTAACAAACGTTGAAGTCATGATTCCATTTCCAAGAACTGTTGAAGAAACAAAAAAAGTTATTGATACAATGGCCGAGTTTGGTTTGAAAAAAGGAGAAAACGGATTGAAAGTTATTGGGATGTGTGAAATTCCAAGTAATGTTATTTTAGCAGAAGAATTCTTAGAGGTAGTTGATGGTTTTAGTATAGGAACAAATGATTTGACACAGCTAACACTAGGGGTTGATAGAGATTCTGAATTAGTTGCGCATGTATACGATGAGAGAAATCCTGCAGTCAAAAAATTGGTGAAGCAAGTCATTGAAGTTTGTAATGCAAAAGGAAAATATATTGGAATTTGCGGACAAGCACCATCTGATTACTTGGAGTTTGCAGAATTCGTTGTTGAATGCGGTATACAAACCATGAGTTTGAATCCAGACACCGTCATTAAAACAACACTTGCAATTGCAGAACTAGAGAAAAAATTAGGAATTTAACGTCTTTTTTCTTTCTTGTATTCTAGATAAGAATAGAGGAATAAATAGATAACTATTATTATGATAATTGCAATCATTATAGCTATGAATTGCTCAAATACGAACGGACTCAAGATGAAAATTACTCCGAGTACCTTGAAAAGTCTGCCGCCTAAATGATGTGTTTTCTTCCAAACCTTGTCGCTGCTAAGAGTCCAAGGAGTTCTAATACCAACAAACCAGTTTCTCTTAGATTTTTCTAGCAAGAAACCAATATATAAAATCAAAACTCCGACTGCTGGTACAACTGCTTTACCCATATCAAAAATTATCCCTGAATTCCATATCAATGTTAGGACATGAATATATAATAAAAATAGGAAAATTAATATTATGAATACATCAAAATATTTTCGAAATTTTTCTAAGTTACCTTTTAGTGGATCTGTTCTTGGAAGATATACAAATAATAAGAATAATGCAATCGAAACTATGGGCATTAAAAATGCACCCCAAAATTTTGACATGTGACCATCAACTTCTCCCTGTGAATTCCAGTGACTTGCAACTTCATCAGGCAAATGTGGTAAGAAGTAGAAACTTACTAATATAGAAATTACAATAATAACCAATAATGTGATTATGCTAGTTCTCACCCATGCTCACCTACAAACCTTGCAATGATAGGAGCATATAAAAAGCTTCTCTTTTTTTCTACCACAACTTTTTTATAGAAAGACGTGTTCGTTTTAATATGGCAAAAATCACAAAAATTCTCGGAAGACAAGTTCTTGATTCAAGGGGAAATCCCACAGTAGAAGCAGAAGTGTTTACAGAAAACTATTCTGCTAGAGCAATTGTTCCTAGTGGAACAAGCACAGGCACACACGAAGCGTTGGAGTTAAGAGACGGCGGTAAAGAATATCACGGACAAGGAGTTACGAAAGCACTTGAAAATGTGACAAGGATTGGAAAAATGCTAACTGGAAAAGATGTTACCAATCAAAAAGAGATTGACTTCATGATGATACAACTAGATGGCACAGATGAAAAAACTGTGCTAGGTGCAAATGCAATCTTAGCTGTTAGTATGGCTTGTGCAAGAGTCGCAGCCAAAGAGAAAGGCATGGAACTCTTTGAATATTTACAAACGCTAACTAATAGAGACATGTGTTTACCAACACCTTACATGAATATTATCAATGGTGGTATGCATGCGGATAATGCTTTGGATTTCCAAGAATACATGATAGTTCCTCAAGGAAAGACCTTTGCAGAATCTCTTAGAATTGGCGCTGAAGTGTATCAACAACTGAAAAAAGTTTTGAAACAAAAAAACTTGTCAACAGGTGTTGGTGATGAAGGTGGGTTTGCACCAGATTTGGAAAGCTATGAAGAACCAATCAAATTAATACTTGAAGCTGTAAAAGAACTTGGTTATCAAGGAAAAGTAAAAATCGCGATGGATATTGCTGCATCAGATTTCTATAACAAAGGAAAATATACTGTTGAAGGAAAAGAATTAACTTCTGACGAATTATCAGATTTATATTGCAAGCTAATAAAGAAATATCCTATTATTTCAATAGAGGATCCTTTTGATGAAGAGGATTTTGCTGCATTTGCAAAATTCACAAAGGAGAACCGAGACAAGATACAAGTTGTAGGTGATGATTTATTGGTTACAAATGTTGATAGAATTAGAAAAGCCATGGATGTGGGCGCATGTAATGCGCTATTGTTGAAGGTTAATCAAATAGGAACGCTGTTAGAGGCAATCAAAGCTGCAGAACTCGCTTTTAGAAATGATTGGAAAGTAATGGTTAGTCATAGAAGCGGTGAAACAGAAGATACTTTCATTGCGGATTTGGCAGTTGCATTAGGAACTGGTCAAATAAAAACCGGTGCGACATGTAGAGGGGAAAGAACTGCAAAATACAATCGGTTATTAAGAATTGAAGAAAAGCTTAAGAAATAATTCATGATGCTTGTTTCAAAGAAAAACTGTAAATTTCCAAAAAGAAAACTCACTTCTCATAAAGGAGATTCAGGCAGAGTATTGATTATTGGTGGTTCTGAAGAATTTGTTGGTGCGCCAATACTTGCTGCGATTGCTGCTTTTAAGGCAGGCGTGGATTTAGTTGAAGTTGTTGCACCACAAAAAGTTGCGTGGGCGATAAATACCTACAACCCTAATATTATAACTCATAAACTTAAATGCAGAGAATTCTCTAGCGCACAGATACCTGCAATTATGAAATTTGTAAATAAAGCTGATGCAGTTTTGATTGGTAATGGGATTGGAAGATCAAAACAGAAATTGTCTTTTATGAGAACATTGCTTGAAAAAATCAAAAAACCGTTAGTTATAGATGCAGATGCTTTGCACGCAGTTAACATTGGAAAAATGAAAACAAATTTTATATGTACACCTCATCATCGAGAGTATGAAGTTATGCGTGTTAATTGTAAATACCAGGAGAAATATCTTTCTGAAGAAAAAATTATTTTGTTAAAAGGAAATAAGGATAAAATTTTAACTGGAAAGAAGATTTACATCAACGAGACGGGCGTGCCAGAAATGACTGTTGGTGGGACTGGTGATATCCTTGCAGGTCTGTGTGTTGGTTTTTTGGCGCAGAAATTATCTCCTTTGCAATCTGCAATTAATTCTGCATGGTTGTGTGGAGATGCAGGTGAGAAAGCGAAGAAGAAACGTGTGACTTTTACTGCAACAGAATTATTATCTTTCATCTAAAGTAAGACTTATTTGAGTTTGTCTTTGTTCATATGAACTTGGTTTTGTTACACTAATTATGTATTTGCAAAAAAGTTCTTTTATTGCTTTGAAATGATATCCTCCTGGCTGCATATTCCAAATTCTTAAACATCCTTCTGAGTCTGCTTGATCTGTACTTATAGTTATGGGCTTTTCACTACCATAATGCTCTCTAAATTCTGAAACTAAATGAGGATCAACTGAGAATTCAGGAGGAACAAAATCTGAGTGTCTTGCTAGAATGGGAAGTAGATTTGCGATGTTTTCTTCTAGCATAGAAGATGCTGGAATATGAATGCTGTTGCCATCCTCTAATGCTTCATACAAACCATTCGTTCCTGCGGTAAAAACTGTTCGACTATCACCCATTGCATTTATCAATGTGACACCTTCTTTTGTTAGATTGTTTTGGTTGTCATACAAAAAAACGATTAATGCATCACCTTTACCGTTACGAAGTAGAATGTCTTGAGTTCGATAGCCGCTCAATCCCGGACCATGTGTCCATTCATTTTGTACAGTTCGAAGATGTTCTCTGACTTCATCTTCTGCGCTAAAATAGTTTTGCCACTCAATTTTTAGTTTTTTACGTAATTTGGAATCTTTTGATCTTAATTCAACAATTCGAGACATGTACTCTGCTGAGGATAGGGGTATTCTATCCAATTCAATGAGTTTTGCAAATACATGTTTGTAACCTTGAAAAAATGGAGCTAACTTGTGTTTTGACCCAACTTCAATTTGTTCCCATGGGAAAATCAATCCTTCATCATTCATTTTTCAATCAGGAGTAGAAAGCAGCATATAAAGGTTAGTATTTTCATTACTGTTAAGTAGTTTTTTACGTTTTAACGAAAAATATATTAATTTCAAATATCATAAATGGATATATGCCTACTGTATTCCGGCCAAACACTCACAAAGTGTTGTTAATGAATTTCTTGAAGATGCTAACAACTATAGTCATTGTAATAATCATTTTGATAATACTTGAATTCACAACGACAATTTTGCACACGATAGCACCTTTGCATTGGCTGATTATAACCATTGTCATAATTGGATTAATAATCTTGCTTCTTAGTCAAATAGCTGCAAAGAAAGTTCAATATGCATTTTTTGATGATAAATTGAAGGCTTGCAATAGTATATTATTTCTCTTCAAAAAAACAAAGAATGTTTCGTATCAGAACATTTCTCAGATATCATATGATAATACGGGTTTTTTTAATCGATACTTTGGAACAGGTACAATCATACTAGACCTTAGTAGACAAGGTGCCAAAGAACTTAAAATGAAACGAATGGACGAACCTGCAAAGAAGATGGAGCGTGTTCAAGAAGTTCTGAGATCATTCCAACTAAAAACACAGGCGCAATACACAGAAAAACACAGAATGAAAGATGTTCTAGATGGTCATGCCTAATTGAGTTTTTTTATTAATGCATCATAAGTCTGGCGTGCATCTTTAAATTGGATAAAATCCCACCCATACCGTCTTGCTTCCAAACAATTATTTGTTAAATCATCTACAAGAATAATATCTTCTTCTGAAGCACCAATTATTTCTGTGGCTTTTTCAAATAATCCTTGGTCTGATTTTAGTAGGTGTAATTCGTGCGATCTTAGGACTGGTCCTCCATATAGCTCTAAATCTATAAATTGTTTTTCACGTGCAGTTTGCCATATATTTGTGTTTGTCAGAAAACCAATATTTGCATGTGCTTTGGCATAATCTAATGTGTCCTTTATTCTATCAACCAACGCATATATATGAGAGTCATGAGCTTGTCTGACTTGATCCAAGGATAAATCCATTCCAAAATGTTGGATTAGTGCCATGTGGAATTGTTCTTCAGTGATATTTCCCCTGGAAAACTCTGAATATTCAGGAATGGTGTAGAAATCCACTGCTTTTTCTGGAGAAACGCCCAAATTCTTCAAAGCTTCAAACGTAATTTGATGATTTGCTTCAATAATAACATTTCCTACGTCGAAAATCACATATGTCATACTATTAGGAACAAAGATATTTATAAAAAGCTAATCGTAATCTTTATATACCCCATAACCAATTTTATTATCATGGTCAATAAAGAAGATGTTATGAAAGCTTTGAAAAAAGTTATCGACCCTGAATTAGGTATTAACATAGTTGATTTGGGATTGGTATATGCTGTTTATATCAAGAATGATATGGCTGAAGTGAAAATGACATTAACATCTCCTGGCTGCCCGATTGCACCTCAATTAATGTCAGAATCAGAGGCTGCGATAATGAAAATTAAAGGTATTAAGAAAGCTAAAGTGGAATTTATATTTGATCCGCCTTGGACTCCTAAGAAAATGTCCGATCAGGCTAGAATGGAATTAGGTATCTAAAGTTTTTCCTGAAACTCTTTTTTCAATTCGTTAATCATTGAGTACGCTTTGTGCAGCTCGTCGTTGATTTTTTCACAAGCATTAGATCTTTTTCTCTCGTCATCAAAATCTTTTCTCTCTAAGTTGTGAATTTCAGAAATAATGCTTTTCAATAAAATGCTGATTTTTTCATGTCTATGCATAACGCTCACCCTGACTAAACTAGGAAGTTGACATATATAAACATTCCTAAATATTTATAAACCATCCATTATTTTCTCGTCACATGGTATTGGACAAGCTTTCAGACTCACTGAAAAACACCTTACAAAAGGTAACGAAAGCGATGTTTGTGGACGAGAAACTAGTCAACGAATTAGTTAAAGATATACAACGTGCTTTGCTTCAATCCGACGTAAATGTAAAATTAGTATTTGAGCTCACCAAAAAAATCAAAGAGCGTGCTCTAAAAGAGGCTGAGCCATCAGCAATTTCAAAGAAAGAACAACTTGTAAAGATAGTTTACGACGAATTGGTTGAATTCTTGGGCGGTGCTGGTTCAAAAATTGAAATTAAGAAGAAAAAACCATTCAAAATTATGCTTGTTGGCTTGTTTGGAAGTGGAAAAACGACTTTGGCAGGTAAACTTGGAAAATTCTATAAAACTCGAGGTCACAAAGTTGCAATTATTCAAACAGATACTTGGAGACCTGCTGCACACGAACAATTGAAGCAACTAGCTGAAAAAGCGCAAGTTTCATTTTTTGGGGATGCTAAAGAGAAGGACCCTGTTAAGATTTATAAGGCTCACAAAAAAGAATTATCAACCTTTGACATTGTTATTATTGATAGTGCTGGAAGAGATGCTCTCAGCGATGAATTGATTGATGAGTTGAACAAACTCAATAAGGAAGTTGAAGCAGATGAAAACTTATTAGTCATCAGCGCAGATATTGGTCAAGCAGCTGAGAAACAAGCTGCTGCATTCCATGAAACTTGTGGTGTGTCTGGTGTTGTAATTACAAAACTTGATGGTACTGCTAAAGGTGGTGGTGCTTTGACTGCTTGTTCTGTTACTGGTGCACATGTAAAATTTATAGGTGTGGGTGAAGCAATAAATGATATTGAAGAATTCAAACCAGAAGGCTTTGTCGGTCGTTTGCTTGGAATGGGTGATATTGAAGCTTTGCTTGAAAAAGCTAGAGAAGCCATGACTGAAGAAGAGGCTGAAGACCTTGGTCAGAGATTCCTGAAAGGTGATTATAATCTTATTGATTTGTATGATCAGATGAAAGCTATGAAAAAAATGGGTTCTATGAGTAAAATTATGCAAATGGTTCCTGGCATGAGCCAATTGAAGATTCCTAAAGAGGCTTTGCAAGCTCAAGAAGGTAATATTGAGAAATGGCGTTTTGTTATGGATAGCATGACTAAGGAAGAACTTGAAGATCCTACTATTATGAACGGTGCTCGCGTTGAAAGAGTTGCAAAGGGTGCTGGCTTGGTTGCCAGTGATGTCCGTTCTTTATTGAAGCAGTATAAACAGTCCAAGAAACTTGTCAAGATGATGAAAGGTGGTTCTGAGAAGAATATGGACAAGATGATGCAGAAAATGGGCGGCAAGATGGGAATGAAGTTTTAACTAGTTCTTTTTTATTGTTTGTAGAAAGTATGAGTTTGGGCTATGAAGAGTTAAAGGGGTGTATGAGGTGTTTGGCTGCTAAGAAACGTAAATAGCCACTCTTCACGCCCGCCTCATAACCACTATATAGTGGTACTAGTATTTAAATCTTTCGGTATTAACTACTTGTAAGGGGCAAAAGTAACTCTTTTTTAAGAAAAACTATATTTTATAGTATTTTTCAGGAAATAACCTATCAAACATAAACCATGCTCTGACGTCTGCGAGTTTCAAAGCGTGAGTAACTATGGGAACAATACAACCACAAGTGCTACAATTTACATCCTCTCCAATAACACATGGTTTCTTAATATTCATAGTCGCGTCGTAAGAAACAAAGTCATTTCCTAAAAAGAAACATGTTTTGTAATGAGCCTTTGTTTTTAGAATTTTGATAATTTTAGGTGTTAAGTAAACAATGTCTTTATTTTTCTTCCAAACCTTCAACAAACTATTCATAGCTTCATCAAGTTGTTTGCCTTGTAGAAGAAGTGAATCTTTTCCTTTGGAATGAGATGTGTATGTGCTGAAAGTAATGCCTTCTACTCCACTATTCCTTGCAATTTTAACAAGTGCATCAATATATTTGTAATTAGTTGTTGTAAGAGTTGGCGTTAAAATAATTCTTTTATCATCTTTAATGTTCTTCATAACCTTATCAAAAACTTTCACCCCTCTTATTTTATTGTGAATTGTCGCAGGTCCATCAATGCTGACAAAAATTCTAGTTTGAATATCGTTAGGAATTTTTATTGTGCCATTAGAAACAATGCCGATGCCCTTGAAAATATCTCTTGCTAGTCTAATAACATTAGGCCTCAAACCAGGTTCACCACCGGTTAGATGAGCATGAGTGGCGCCTTTTTTTCTATGTTCCAAAAAAACCTTTTCCCATTCGGCATTAGATAATTCTTTTGTAGATTTTAGAGTTTTATGCCAATAGCAGTGTTCGCATTTCAAATTGCATCTAGAAGTAATTTCATAATTAACAACACTTGGAAAATTTCTTTTTTTCTTTAAATTAGCAATTCTTGTTATAAATCTTAGAAACTTTGACATTTACAAATGGAGTATTGTCCACTATAAAAATATTCTTTTTTTACCACGTTAAATATTTCTTTGCAAAACCAACGCCTCTTCTCGCTAAAAGCTTTCTCCATTCGCCGAATAATAATATTACCACTGCAAATGGTATTGGTATTAAGAAATAAACCCATTCGATTGGATGTGTGCCAAGGAAAGTATTCATTCCAGGTGTGAACACTATTAACCAAAGCAGAATAAGCTCAAAGAGTACACCATACCAAACCAATTTATTTTTGAACAAACCCTGCTTGAATAATGATTGTTTTCTAGTTCTACAAATCAACACATCAGGGATCTGGCAGATAACAATGCTCGCAAAGAAAGCAGTAACTGCCATCAAATAAACTGGGTCAGTTATAGCCAGGTCTTTGCCCCAAGTCCAACCATGGTTAAAAAGCACAAAGAAAAACGCTGTGAAACCCGCTGCTGCTTGGATAACTCCGACGATTCCATAAGACAAGAACAAAAGTTGTGGTGTTAGCAAACGCTCTTTCTTTGAACGAGGAGGTTCTTTCATAACATCTGATTCGGGTTTTTCATTACCCAATCCAAGAGCTGGAATTATATCAGTACCCAAATCAATTGCTAGTATTAAAACAACTGTGAGTGGGAGAGGTATGCCCAAAAGTACAAATGCAATAAATGGTAGAATCTCTGGAACATTACTTGTCAAAATATATGCTATGAATTTTTTTATGTTGGAATAAATTGTTCTTCCCTGTTCAATTGCATGCACTATGGTTGCAAAGTTATCATCTAACAAAACCATATCACTCGCTTCTTTAGCAACCTCTGTTCCCATGATGCCCATGGAAATGCCTATATCAGCGTTTTTTAGAGCTGGTGCATCGTTAACCCCATCGCCTGTTACAGCCACAATTTCTCCGTTAGCTTGCAAGGCTTGAACAATCCTAAGTTTTTGTGCAGGTGAAGTTCTACAAAAAATAATATTTTCTTTTTTTAGATTTTCTCTTAGCTCATCATCATCCATGGCTCTAAGCTCATTGCCTGTAATAATAGTTTCTTTAATCCCAAATTCGAAGATCCCAGCTTTTTCAGCAATGGCTTTTGCTGTTAAAGAATAATCACCTGTAATCATAATTACTTTAATTCCTGCTTCTTTACATTTAGCTATCGCATCTGGAATTTCTGGTCTTGGAGGATCAATCATGCCAATAAGTGCTACAAAAACAAATTCATCTTTTGAAATAATTTTTTCAGATTCTCGAAATGCCAATGCTAAGACTCTTTCACCATGAGAAGCCATATTTTTGTAGTGGTTTTCAATAATATTTTTTCTATGCTCGTCCAAATCTTCGAGTTTGTTGTTTAACAGGATCTTTTCACATTTTTCCAGAACAACTTCTGGGGCTCCTTTTAGAAATGAGAAATTATGTTTGCCATATCTATTTAAGGAAACCATGCACTTAGTTTGAGAATCAAATGGTTTTTCGTCAAGTCTTGGATGATCATTTGATAATTTGTTGATGTCTCCATAGTGAGATATAAAACTTAGTAATGCACCTTCTGTTGGATCACCAATGCATTTTCCTTCATCATCAAGGTTTGCGTTATTACAAAGAACTGCTGTACCCATAACTTTGTCAAAACCATCTTCTTTAGCAGCGTCATCTTTTTCGCTGAGTTCTTTTAGATTGATGAATAAGGAGTTTACAAACATTTTATTCTGGGTGATGGTGCCTGTTTTGTCAGTGCAGATAACTGTTGTAGAACCTAAAGTCTCAACAGATTCAAGCTTCTTGATTAATGCGTTCTTTTTTGCCATTTTCCTAGAAGCCATGCTAAGAGCAAGAGTAACCGTAGGTAACAACCCTTCAGGAACATTGGCAACGATTATACCAATTGCAAAAATTAAACTACCAATCATTGGGTGGCCCAATGCCAAACTTATGAAAAAGAAAATTGCACCTAGAACAATTGCGATAGTTGAGATGATAGTTATGAACCTATGAATTTCCTTTCTCAAAGGTGTTGCTGTACCACCAGTTTCTTTTGTCAACTTTGCAATTTTTCCAATCTGAGTATGCATGCCGGTAGCGTAGACCAATGCTTTTCCCGTACCAGATTGAACTAGAGTTCCGGAAAAAATCATGTTTCGTGATTCAAGAATTTGATCATGAGAGCATTCAATACTTCTTAGCTGTGGCTCTGATTCTCCTGTTAATGAAGAATGATCAACTTTTAGAAGATGTTGTTCGATAAGTCTTGCATCTGCAGGAATTTTATCACCTTCTGACAAAAATATTATGTCACCCGGCACAAGCTCTTTAGCAAGAATCTCTTGCTCCTTTCCATTCCTTAAAACAACAATTTTTGAAGGCATCATTCTCTTGAAGCTCTCCATTATTTTCTCGGATTGGAATTCTTGTATGAATGTGAATACTGCGTTAAGTATAACTACTGCTGCCAACGCAATTCCAATGTAAAGATGACCTTCGCCAGGTTTTATATACTCTGCAAAAAATGAAAGTGCGGATCCAAAGATTAAAAGTAATGCAAAGAAGTTAGTAAAATTTTTGAGGAACTTAATTATTGCAGGGGTTCTTCCTTTTTGTTCAATAATATTCAAACCATATTCTTTCTTTCTGTCAAGAGCCTTTTCATTAGATAATCCTTCGCTAGAAGAGTATACTCTCTTATACAGCTCTTTAATAGAAATCTTATGTTCGTCCAAAAATTCACCTCTTCTAATAAGAGTATTTGGATAGAAAGTATATAAAACTTATTTTTTCAGTTCTTCTTTAATTATTTCTACAAACCTTTCAAAGTCACGTTCTTTAACACATGCTCCACATGCAAAGTCATGACCTCCGCCGAATCCGTCAATTTCTTCTAATGCCTTCATAAGAATGGGATGAACTTTTGTAGTTGCACTCCTAATAGACATCTTTACTTCTTCACTTTTTATTCTCCCAACTAGAATGAATTTGTCTGGGAATTTATGCAATAACTCGTTGCTTAAATCACTTGTAACTGCTGTGTTGCTATATGTATAGATATATAATAATAATTTCTCTTTAGTTGGTTTTGCATCGTTTAGAAGTCGTTTATACTCTTGGTTAAAGCTCTCATATTTTTTATATAAATATTTTCCTCCAGGAGTTGTTTGCTTCAATATTTCATCTGGATGTTCAATCCTTGTAAATGTTTTAATGGATTTCATGGAATCATTGACACCGCCTTTAAGGTTGAATGACACAATCTTGGCCAGTAAGCCAATCTTAGTCTCAAACAATGCATCATCAGGCTTCTGAATTTTGATATCAAAATAATCAGGATATTTTTTTGCAAACTCATTTTTTATGTCTACAAGTTGCCAGTCAGCGACAGATCCAAGCATTCCTATCCACAAATCTTTCTTTGCAACTTTCCAAGCCCAATAAGCTGTAGGTCTATTATCCTCATCGTTGTGCAATCTTGGATTGTAGTAATGAATCTTTTTTCTCTTAACAGGTGGGTGATGATCTATCCATATAATTTTTTGTTTAACTTGATCAATAAAATCTTGGCTGACTAAAGGAATGTCTAGAATAACCACTAAATCAGGTTGATACTCTTCAACTTTTCTGGCAAAACCTTCTCTTAACTCAGAACCTGCTTTTAGAATGATTCCTTTGCCTTCTCCTTTATATCTGTAGAGCTGAACAAATGAGCATGTCCCATCCGGATCATCGTCAAAAAAGAAAAGAGGTCTAACAGATTCATCCAATGCTTTTCTAATCTCTTTGATTTCCTTGTCTGTTATTGCCATGGGAAAAATTAATGCCGAGTTTTTTAAAAATGTTGTCAATGCAAAAAACAGAGTTTTTTGCGTTTCAAAGATACTTAATATTTGTCAATACAAAAACGGAGGTTTTTGAATTTCAAAGATCTTTGATCTTTGTTAAAAGAAAATATTAATATAATCTGTTCTTAAACTTAGTTTTATGCTTAAGCTTATTTGTTTTGATATGGATGGAGTAATATTTGATTTCTTTAATTTCTGGGCTGAATTGCACAAGGCTTTTGGGACTTTCGAAGAAGGCAAGAAATTGACTGATAAATATATTGTGTCAGATTATGAGCGTTTAAAAAGAGAAGTGCCTGGCAGGTTATGGAAGGGTAAAGATGCGAAGCCATACTACGATTTAGTTAACTCAATTGTGTATATGGACGGCATAAAAGAAATATTTGATTATATTCATAAGAAAGGCTTCATAACTGCTATTGTCAGTGGTTCAAGTTTGGATGTTGCGAGGCGTGTTCAAAAAGATTTTGGTGTTGATTATATCTTTGCAAACCACTTAGTCATTGAAGACGGCAAAGTTTCAGGAGAATTTTTAGATCCTATAAGATCTGGATTAGGTTACAAAGTCAAAGTTCTAAAGGAACTCTGTGAGAAAATTGGTGTTTCTATGAGTGAAGTAGCGTACATTGGTGATAGTAAATTTGACATTGATATTTTCAAAGAAGTCGGTTTGTCAATTGCTTTTAACTCAGATTGTGAAGAATTGAAGAAAATAGCGACGCATATTGTTAATAGCAAGAATCTTTCTGAAATAATAGAATTTTTACCTTAGATGTGGATTCTTCTTATCTGGTCTTTCCACACATCAAAGACGATGAAGTTGTCGGTTAGTTTTTCGTTAACCAAACTTTTCAATGCTTGAGAAACAATGATTCCTGCTGCCAAATGAGTTGTTGCGTTCAATGCTCCTACATCTTTAATTTCTCCAATTTTAACTTTGTCAACAACTTCTTTGAACAAATGTTTTTTATCAGAAATAAATATTGCTCCTTCTGAACCCGCGTATTTGCAGTTGATTAAAGGAATCTTTTTTTTGACGTAATTTCCAACCATACTCATGGTTTCCAAGTTGTTGCTACAATCAATAATCATATCAGCTGAATCTAGTAAGAATAAATTATCCTTTTCAAGTTCTTCGTGAAAAGTCTTCACTTTGCCTTTTGAATCAATTTCTTCCAATCTTTTCTTTACGACTTTTGCTTTGAATTTGTTGTCCTCTTCTTCACAGTATAAAGCTTGTCGCTGAATATCTATAAGTTCAATTCTTCCCATATCAATTATTCTTAGCTGAATACCTTCTCGGTGGAGCATTTCTGCGACGACTGTTCCTAGTCCACCAACTCCTATAATTGTAACAGTTTTTTTTCTCAAGTCTGCACTCATTCCTGCGATACCAGAGAATAATTCTTGATATTTGTATCTAGTCATTTTCAAAAATGGTGGTGAGAAGATATTTTTAAAGTTTCCGGGTTAATTCAACGATGTTGTTTCAACTTTTAATCCATTGTATGAATTGTATGGGTTAGTTCTTTTTCTTATATCTGCTAATTGTTCTTGAACAGCTTCCAGGGGCATTCCCATAATGACTGCGTAAGCCTCTTCTGCTAGACCAGTAACATATTTTGAGTTCAAAGTGTGTGGGTCAATGCCTCTTTTTGGTCCAAGTGTTTCATAGGTCCATCGAACGATTGTAATAAACTCTGCCCATGTGCGTAGCTCTGTTTGAGTTATTACTTCGTTACGGACAGCGCTATAGATGTAATCATCTTGTTGCTCCCATTGCCTAATTATAAAATTGACTTGTGTTTCTAGTTGCTCTCTCACTGTTGTGCACAGAATTTAAAAGAATTTTATAAATCTTTCTTCAAAATAGATATTTATAAAGTTATTTTTATTCCTAATTTTAAATTAATTATTATGGAGGAATTTAAAATGGATTTAGACGGAATTATGATTACTACATGTGTTGCAACTCTTGTTGCGTTACCTCAACTGGGAGCATATACTATGGTCAGAATGAACATGAATAGTCCATATTGGAAAAAAAAGGTTTTAGAGAATAATAGTTTTTCAGATTTTAAGGATCAATATACTCGTGAAGAATCAGTTAGAGGTGATTCTAGAGTTGTAAACTTTATTTCACAAGTAATAAGTAACTATGGTAGAAAAAAAGCATTAACAGAAGCCTATGTTATGCAGCGAGCTCAACGACCTGCTTTGGCGTTAGTTCAACCTGATGCACAGCAAGTTCAATAAACTTTTAATTTTTTTATAATCTTCTTTTTCTAAATGCAACAATCTTTTAATACTTCAACTTATTTCCTTAATTAATGGTTGGTGTTCCAAAGAAAAAAAATGAAGATCATCCAGTCTTAAAAAATGCATATTTATTCTATAAACGTATCAATGAGTTGACCGCGAAACATTCTAATCCAAAAGAAGATTTTTTTGGAGCAGCTCCGAATCTTTTCGTCGGTAAGTATGGCTATCCAAACATAAATGTGGGCATTTTATCGAATGAGAATGTGGATAAAGAGTACGATGACCCAAAGATATGGTATGGCAAGGGCTTTGACATTCCAAAAATCGTTACGATGCGAAGTATGCTCATTAATTCTAATTTTCGATCAAATATTAGATCCTTCAATGACCGTCTGTTTGAAATCACAAGGGATGTTGCTCTTGCAAAGAAGCCTGTGGACGTTGAAATTAATCTAGAAAAAAAGCCAAAATACAAGTTGGAGGTAAGTCCTGATATTACACCATATGGACCTACGATTAAGATGAAGAAAGCAGCGATTACTGAAAATCCCCATATTCCGACGAAGATTGACAAGGTTTATTCTCAAGATGATATGAAAGCAACTGATGCAATTGATTATCTGAGCAAGCACGATTTTGATGAACACTATTTAACAAAACTTTTGAGTGCAGGAACTATTGGATTGAAAACTGGCAGAAAACTTGTTCCAACAAGATGGTCAATAACTGCAGTAGATGATAATCTTGGAAAAAGAAATTTGAAGAAGATAAGAGATTTCAGTAATCATATGGATTACAGGGTTTACTCTGGTGATTATATGGGTAATTACTATATTATATTGTTTTTCCCTGATGTTTGGAGTTATGAATTGTTTGAAAGCTATATGCCAAATGAAGCTTGGAAATTAAAGGAGTTGAAAACATTCACAGACTACGAAGGATTAGGTGGAAGAAAAGAATATGCTTACAATACTGTTGGTGGTTATTATGCTGCCAGGTTGCCCGTCACAGAGTTATTAGTGAATGAAAAACGACAAGGAGCAGCTCTACTTCTCAGATTCATAACAGATGACTACTGGGTTCCACTTGGAGTGTGGGTTGTCAGACAAACAGTTCGAAGCACTTTATCCAATAAACCTTTAGAGTTTGGCAGCAAAGAGTTAATGTTAAAATACGTCAAAGCCCTTGTCAAGAAAAAGTTTGGCTTCAACGTCGAAAATTTGCTGAATAAAAGCAAGTTGTTAAAGAACATGAAAAATCAAACAAAACTTGCTAGTTTTTTCTAAAGTCTTTTTACACACTTTTCATACAAATTCTTGAATTTTTTATTTGTGTCATATTTCTTTTTAAGAACTTTATAAACTGGCTCATTATATAATTTCCAGAATTCATCTTCTGAGTAAAATGAAGTAGAATAAAGTGATTTTTTCCCGTTTAATGTTCGAACTTTTTTTTCAATCTTTTTGTTATAGTATCCATCCTCCTCATTGGTTTTTACTACATCCCAAAAACCAAAATTAACATACAGTTTAGATGAGTCCATTGGATAAAGGTCGAATTTAACTTTTGGATTGATTATTTGTGTTGGACACATCCACACTGGCTTGATACCAATTTCTTCGTGGAAGAATTTTATGAATTCTTCGCAATTTTTAATAGGAAGTTCAACATCTTGAACCACTGACTCGGTTTTTTTCTGTCCAAATATTTTACCAACTTTTTCTATAAACTGATGTTTTTCGTTCCATACTCGTATTTTGAAATAAGTAATTGAGTTAAGATATTTTTTAGGAACAAAAAACCTGAATAATTTGTTTTGTACTCCAAAATGTTTAGAGCACCAGAACCAATCAGTATCCCAGCGCCAAATATAATCTAAAGTTGTTAGGTAATCAACTTTTTTCTTTCGAATGGATTGATAGTAAATGTTCATACCTTTGTAATTACTAATAGAAGGTGCTCTATCTGTAAATTGTCCTACAGTGATGTAGAGCTCATTTTCATTAAAAATTGAACCATCAATAAAATCATGTGATTTATTTTTACATAACTTCCCAACTTTTTCAAAATATTTTTTTGCTGAAGAAAACTTTAGATGTGTCAACTCAACATATTTTTTGATTGGAACAAGTTTAACTTTTAATCTTAATACGTATCCAAGCGTCGCATATGAATTTGGAAAACCAAAAAACAAGTCTTTATGTTTATTATTTGGTGTGCAGATAATGATATCTCCATTGCCAAGTAAAATTTCTGTCTCAGTTATAGTTTCGTGAACTAGTCCATATTTGAATGATGATGATTCTATGCCTAGTCCTGTTAAAGCACCACCAATTGTGATGGATTTTAATTGAGGAACTACTGTTGGCATAACTCCGTGTTTTATGGTTTCATTCACTAATTCTTCATACGTGGTCATGCCTTCAACATCAGCAATCATATTCTTTGTGTCTACGCTTAGAACGTGGTTAAAATTACGAACATTTATTTTAGAACTCTGTCCTTTTCTGTCACGAAATAAATTAGAAGTTGATTTTCCCAGACTAATACTTCCGGAAATAGAGCTAAATTCTTTAATTAAATCTGCTTTTCTTTTCTCAAAGCCTTGAAATGAGCTCATCTTATTGACACATATCCACCAGGAAGACCTTCTTTTGAGAAAACAATTTGGTAAAGTTGTCCTTCTCTAGCTCTGAAAAATCCTGCACATGATAAGAGATAAAAAGACCACATTCTATAGAATCTTTCACCATATTGCTCTTTAAACTTAGGCCAGTTTTTATTAAAATTTGCATACCAAGCCATTAGAGTTTTGTCATAATCAGCACTAAAGTTATGCCAATCTTCTAAAACGAAATATCCTTCTGCTGCAACGCTTAATTGTTTGAATGATGGCAGCATTCCGTTTGGAAAAATGTACTTCGCAATCCATGGGTCGGTTGTTGTTGTTGATGTATCTTGAGCGATGGTATGAAGTAAGAACAAACCATGTTTTTTTAAGCAACGATTAGCTAGTTTCATGAAATTTCTATAATTTTTATATCCAATATGTTCACAAATACCAATAGCCACGACTTTGTCAAAAGTTCCTTTTGCATGGCGGTAGTCATCGAGTATTATTTTCACCGGCAATCCTTTGCAAAGATTTCGAGCATATTTGACTTGTTCTTCTGAAATATTGTAGGATGTTACATTACAACCATATTTTTCAGCTGCATACTTTGCAAATCCTCCCCAGCCACCGCCAAGTTCTAAGATTGTATCTCCGCGCTTTAATTGAAGTTTTTTACATATCAAGTCTAGCTTGTGTTCCTGAGCTTGATCTAAAGTTTTAGCATTCTTCCAGTAAGCACAAGTGTATTGCATACGTTTGTCAAGCATGTTTTCATAGAATTTATTACCAATATCATAATGTTGTTTTGCAACTTTTTTTGATTTGGACTTAGTTTGCAAGTTAACAACTTTTGATTTTATAACATGAGCTACCAGCCCAAGGGTGATTAATTTTTTATCGAGCTTTTGTTTTTTTACTCGATAAATAAACTCATCTAGTTTGTCAACGTCCCACCATTTATCCATGTATGATTCGCCAACGCCGAGAGTTCCTTCAGCTAAGAATCTGTCAAAAACTTTAGGATTGTTTACTTTGAAATCCCATGGTCTGTTGCCATCAATTTTCACATCTATGAGTGTAAGAAATTCTTGAATTTTTTTTGGTAGTTTCATTTTATTGTTTAAGAACATGATTCAATATAAAAATGTTATGGGTGGTTTAAAAAGGGATAGCTTAGTAAGAGCTGAAAGTTGATATTTTGTCAATTACGCTTAATAACTGTTCTTCTTAGAACCATAAACCTTATATACTATTGCAATCTTTTCTTCTCTTCAATAGTGATGACAGTGAGGTGTTAATCTTGAGAAAAATTTGTATTATAAATCAAAAAGGTGGCGTTGGAAAGACCACTACTGCTTTGAATCTTGCAGCAGGAATTGCAAGATCGGACAAAAAAGTTCTTCTAGTTGATCTTGATCCACAAAGCAATCTTGAATTATCTATAACTTTAGAAAATAGCTGGACCGCGTATGATTTCTTGTTTGATGGAGTTGCATTATCTGAGTGCATCAACAACATGGGTGCGAATCTCGATTTGATTAAAGGTGATAATCGCTTGCTTCGAGGCGAACATGAAAACTCTGAGAAGACTCTTGAGAGATTAAAACTAATAAAGGATTATGACTATGTGATCTTTGACTGCGCGCCTTCGATGAATGCTGTGAACACATCTGTTATGTTATTTTGCAAGGAAGCTATGATTCCAACAAGCGCAGATTACTTAGGTTATGAAGGATTGGTTAAAATGGTTACTTTTCTACGTGAATTCGCAGATTACCATGATCATGACATTATGCTTTCAAAAGTAATTCCGACTTTCTTTGATGTCAGGAATAAAATCTGTTCCACTATACTTGAAAAGATTAATAATGAGTACTATCAATATGTTTCTGGTCCGGTAAGGATTAACTCTAAATTGAAAGAAGCTCCTATGAACAAACAATCCATCTTCAAGTATGCTCCAAGTTCTTCTGGTGCAAAGGATTATTGGGCTTTAGTACAATCAGTCCTCTCTGATGAGGAAAAACACAAGAACAATTTGTACGTGGAATCTGCTTCAGGAATTGAAGTCGAAGAAGAAGAACAATGACCTATTAATCAAGGTCATTGAATTTTAGTTTTCTCCATTTTCTCCAATATAAATGCTCTTTATAATTCTCGCAAACTAAAAGAGCAATAATTTTTTATATGACCCTTTCTTCACCATCGTAATGGATTTAGGGGAATTTGAAGATAAGTTTGATGAAGCAGGTAAAAAGAAAGAATTCATAGTCTTTTTCTGTAAATGTAAAATTGTATATAGTGGACGAGCAGAAGCTTCACTTTCAAAAGGAGATAGGCTTGTCTCTGTAAAACAGGATGGCACTATTTTTGTTCACCAGCCAGAAGGCGGAAATCCTATTAATTATATGAAGGCTGGTGGGGCTATAGAATTAATCAAACAAGAGTATGGGTTATTATTCAAAGCCTATAATGCAACGACAAAAGAATATTTAGAACTAGAAATTTCTAGAGTTTACAATTTTATGTCAAAGAAGTTAGAAGATGGACAGAAACAATTACTTGCTGGAACAGAAGCAGATATGAGTGATATGATTAAGCAAAATCCTACTTTGATAAATAAAAATTTCAAGCCTTTGTCAAGAGAGGAACATACTAAATTTGGTTTCATAGATGTTTTTGGTCATGATAATAAGGGCACACTTGTTGTTATTGAATGCAAGCGTTATACTGCGGGTTTGGATGCAGTTCAACAACTTCGAAGATATGTTGAAAAGATTAAAGAGTTAAAAGGTATAAACAAGGTTTCTGGAATAATCGCTTCTCCAAAAATTGCACCAAACGCTGAGGAAATGCTTAAGAAATGGGGTTTTTCTTGGACTCTTGTCAATCCGCCTATGAGATTGCTAAGACATAATAAAAATCAAAAAGATTTGCAATCTTTTTGGTCATGAATCAGAGATTCATAAGTCAAAAAGCTTTAGATGCTTTTTGCAAGTAAATTAAGTATGTGCTAATCTATTTTAAGAATGAGTTATATAAGTTTATTTCTTCTTGTTTGTTTTTTTCGCAGTTCTCTTGGACTTTGTCCGAGATACAAAATCTTTTGATTTTGCTTTCTTCTTAGAAGTAGTTTTTTTCTTAGCTGGTTTTTTCGCAGCTGTTTTCTTAGTGGTTCTTTTTTTAGTAGTCCTTTTTTTCTTAGTTGTTTTTTTAGCGGTCTTCTTTGCTGTCTTCCTAACAACTCTTTTCTTTGGCATGTTGATTGTCTCAATTTTTGGTTCTAAATCTACGACGTCTACCAGAGGTCTTTCTTTATCTTGTTTGAAAGCGGTTATTAGGAATCCAAGGATTATTGCGATTATCAATCCGATGGATAATTCAATTGTTATACTAGTGGATCCTGCTACTGCTTGAGAAACTGTGAATACCAGAACTAATGCAAATATGCAAAAAGCATACCAACATCGGGCGTTCCAAACTGGTTGTCTTGCGAGGTTCCAGATTATCAGCAACTCGCTAACTAAGATTATTAAGACTGTTAAACCTTTTAACCAATTAGAAACTTGTAGTAATATTATTAATAGAATTATTTGTGCTAAGTAACTTATGAGAATTGGTCCTTTATTATTCAACTTTACCCCCTATCTCTCTTTAGAATGTAACTACTATATAAAATTTTTGTTTTATATCCATTCGCGAGTAGTTATTTTTTTAAATCCTCTTTTTCCAAAAAGTTTATATATTTTCACACTATTATTTATTACGAGGGTGAGCCAATGGCCAAACACAGTCACGATATACATTATTTATTAATAGTTTTAGTGTTAACTTTTTTTGTAGTTGCCGTCTCAGTAGATAATATTGATCCCACAGTGACTGGAAATGTCGTAAAATCGTCTGCTGAAAAGGATTTCTATATGAATTTTCTAAGACAAACAATGAACGATCAAAAATTCCAAGCTGTTTCAGTTGGTAATTTACTAAATCCCCTAGATGTTGGTGGAATTAATCCTTGGGAAAATATTGAGTTTACAAGTAGTGGTTCTAACATAGGTGGAAAAGCGATTGCAGTACCAAAAAAAGAAGTTCAGATTATTGAGAAAGTCCAAACTCCTGATTGTGAATGGGTTAATTTAGACAATGAAATTTATAATAAGCTAAAAAGTTTGAATGGCAAATCTGCGTGCAAAGTAGAAGGGTATGATTCTTGTATGATGACTAATCAAGTAACAACATCTATGTACTATGCTTCGAAAGATAGTTCTTGCAAAGACATGCAAATAAAAGAAACAGAAAATAAATTTGGAACTTGTGCTGACCAAATGAAAACAGTTGCTTATCCTTGCACTACTCAATCTAATAATCTTGGAGAGCCTTTGAAAGGAGACTTTGAAGAAAGAGAATATACGACTGTTTTCTGCTGTAACTAATTATACAAATTTCCGTTTGATAAGTAATTATCTATATCTTTTTGGTCGAGATGTGTTTTTTTTGAGAATGAACCCTTATAGAATTTTTTTTTCTTCTGCTTCCACACTAAAGCAAATGTGAAACCGACTGCCATTCCAACTAGGTGTGCGATATTGCCTGTTCCTGAAGGATAGAATATTCCTCCGATGTCTAGCAACATCCATACTATTCCTGCCACCCAAAACGGCATTGGTATTGCGAAGAAGAATAATACTTTAAGCTTTGGCATGAAAACGACTAGTGCTGCTAAAACGCCCATAATTGCACCACTTGCTCCAAGGGATGCGGGATAAAAAAAACTCGCGACAATTCCTGCGACAATTCCTGAAACAAAATACAGCATTAAAAATCTTTTCCAACCAACAATCTGTAATACCAAAGCTCCAAAGACGATCAATGCATACATATTGAATAGTATATGTGCAACGCCGCCATGTAAGAACATGTGTGTTACGAGAATCCAAGGTCTAGAAAAAATATCTGGTGTTAAAATAAGTTGATAAAGTGTTTCCCTACTAAGAAATTGTTGCAGAATAAACACTACTACTGTAATTCCAGTAATGTACCAGATAGTGTTTTGAGCTCTCAATTTCATATTATTGCAGATGAACTTCTTTTTTTAAATCTTTGGAAAATATTTATTCTAGAAATCTATACATTTTGCAATTACAATATTTCTTATGTATACATTATCGCCTGGTGCACTGCAAATACCTGTAAATTGACGGTATCCTAATTCTGCTTTATATGTTCTTGTGCTTGGTTCGAATGTTCTTTTTTCAACTCTAATGGCTGATAGCGGATCAACATTTATGACTTCAATTCCTTTATCAAATTGTTGTTGTATAAATGTACTTAAATCATTTTTTTCAATGTCATATCTGAATTTTGGTTGGTAGTTAAGAATTAGTGTTGGGTGGCTATTTTTTTGGTTAAGATCTCTGTCTCTCACAATTTTTATTTGACACACACTTTTTAGATATAATAAGTCTACAGTTTGTAAATGTTCTATGAACTGTTGGATTTGCATTGAGTCCACAGAATCAAGTCCTCCAATAGCTATGTTTTTGATCCAATTATGTTTTGGAGCCTTGTTGTAATCTGTGATGTTCCATAAACTTGTAACATTTGTTTTAAATGGTAAATTTATGCTTGGTCTATCTGGGTGGTCGCTTGCTTCAAATAGAATTGTAAGAATATCGTCTGTTGAAGTGTATGCGTATGGATCATGAATTGCTCGTTCTTCAGCAGCAAATAGCCATGTTCGCCTTTCCTCTTTTATCCTTTTTTCTAGCGCTTCAGAATATGGTTTGTGGTTGATTTGTGAAATTTTCATGTTAAAGGTTATTATTACTATGGGGAAATAGTAATTTTTTAAAAACCTTTCTTGCGGAATTGTTCTACCAAAAGATTTAAATATGAGTTTCTTCAGAATTAATACTGCTTGTATTTGTTATCAAGTTTTCGAAAACGTAAATGCATGAAAGAAAGCCTTTTTAAGCTTTTTTTCTTAAAAAACAGCAAAAACAAGTGTTTTTACTTAATATCAATGTAAAAACAAGCGGTGACTCAAAATAATACCTAACAGAGACGAGTTTTTAGAATTCTTGCAGAGCAACCCTAATCAAACCTATACTTCTATCTCTAAACATTTTGATATCGAGATGGGGACTGTTCGAGACCTCGTCAAGATGTTCCGCGACTTACTAACAATAACAAAGATAGGCACAGCCCTAATGGTGAACATAAAAAATGCAAGCTAGAAACAAATTACTAATATTTGGAATTATCTTCCTAATAGCTCTAGCCACATATGTAATTGCTGTAGCTGTAACTTCAACAAGTCCTGCAAACAATGTTTGGATTAATGGAACTGCCACAACCATCAATTTCACAGGTACATATGATGATACTTGCACATCTGCTTGTTCATGTGATTTGGTAATTGATGGTGTTAATAGTGGCAAGCAAACAGGTTTGAACATATCTGATGTGGTTTCCATATTTTCAAATGTATCTATTGCCGAAGGGACCCACGCATGGTATTTTAATTGCACCAACACATCAGTGTATGCGAGTTCAACGTCAAGAACATTATATGTTGATAGAACTCCAACAGCTGTTTCATTAGAATCTCCTGCAACAGGATTATGGACTGTTGATAACACTCCAAACTTTTTATTCAACGTATCGGATAATTTAGCTACAAGTTCAATAAGTTGTGAGCTATTTGTAAACGACACAAGCAAGGATACTGATAGTAGTGTGGTAGTTAATACCAGCACTGCTTTTACATCTTCAAGTTTGAGCGATGGATTTTACAATTGGCATATTAATTGCACAGACAGAGCAACAAACATGAATAGCTCAGAATCAAGAGTAATAAAAGTAGATACAACTGATCCAACGATAAACCTAACATTCCCAGCAAATAATACTTTAGTGCAGGTTTACAACACAACAGATTTCAATTTTACTCTCTCAGATAATTTGGCAACAAGCTTTAACTGTTCGCTATACATTAATGGAACAAGAAATATAACGACCAACGGATTATCCGCAGGTGATAATAGTTTTGGAAATAAAAATTTCACGGATGGAGAATACTTATGGTATGTAAGTTGCATAGACCAGGCAGGTAATACCGATAATTCTGCAACGAGATATTTCACAGTTGATGTTGTGCCAGAAGCACCATTGATTTGGACTTTGCCAACATTGACAAACACAGATATAATGCTATATGGGTATTTCAATAAGAGTAATATAACTGCAACTGCATTTTCATATAATGGGACCAATTATACAGATAACGAATCTGTTCCATGTACTGATTTAACAACACTACTGGATACATCTCAAACTTCATTAGCAACGTCTGCAGACAGTGAACATATAATGATTGCTGATGGTGAAGTAGGAAAATTCGTACCTGGAAGATACATAGAACTAGCAGGTCACTACGGAACGAACTTCCTAAGATATAAAATAACATCCACTCAAAATATACAAGACGGAACCTTGGTTTTTGTAACTCCGAACTTAAGAAGTGCAGTAGATCAAGCCGAAAATGTTTATGTATATAATACTCTAAAACCAAAAGGATGGTGCAATATAACTCTAGACATAGCAAATTCATTGCACTCAGGAAATAATTCGATCTCAATGTTGGGTGAGAGGCTTGGATATATTGGCCCTGCAGGAATATATCAATATGTATACTATGACAATCAAACACCAACCACAACAATTAGTAGTGCAAACTACAGTGATAACTCACCGCAGATAAATTTCACAATAACAGATGATTATGGCATAAACTTGTCAAGCATGAGTATAAACCTTTCTGGACAGATGTATAATCAATCAAATGCAACTTGTAGTGGAACAACCAGAGAAAAGAATTGTTCGATAACACCAACTTTGAATGATAGTTTCTATAATATAACTATAACTGTTCAAGACACAATAGGAAACAGCGATGTAAGTGTAACGAAAACATTTTTGATAAACACTCAGAAACCATCAGTGCAATTAGAATTACCTGCAAACAACTATTTTGAAGACCAAACCAGAAGTGTAACTGTTTACTACAATGTGTCTCATCCATTCTACACAATTTTGAATTGTTCACTATACATTGCAGGAAGCTTGAACAACACAAATAGCAGTGTACAAACAGATACAACATCTGAGTTCACAATAAGCAATTTTGTAGATTCAACATATAATTGGAATATAAGCTGCTATGATGAGCTCGGAAATTCAAACACTTCAGAAACCAGAAGTTTCAAAATGGACAATTCTCCAGACAAGCCGGTTTTTGCAACGATTTCAGCAATGATTACGCAGAATAATCTGAGCATACTTGGTTTCTTCAATAAGTCGAGTGTAGATGTAAACCTAACAATAACACAAGGAGAAAGAATTCCAAGAACAACTAACTTTCAAGCTAACGCAAGCAACGCCGAATTACTTTTATCAACAAAAACAAAGAGCCAAGTCATGCCTGTGGGGGCACGTTATATTTATGTTAACAAAACAGAGATACAGTATTTCAATGAAACAACTTATGGGGAGATGTTCATAGAATTTGGAAATCATAAAAGAACAAATTTCCTAAGATATAATATTAGTGATATAACTCTAATAGATAATCAATACTATGCAATTGTTAACTTAACACAAAACTTATCATCGATGATAGTAACTGGAACAACGATTAGTATTTACAATGAATCAAAACCAAGCGGATGGTTCAACATCACATTAACAAATTTGTTTGAAGGAGCAAACGATATAACTATGATTGGAGAAAGATTAGGATTAGTAGGACCAATGTCAGACACTATAGATATCTTTTTCGACAACCAACCACCAGTTATAAACACGACGGGAATAATAGCTAACTCAACATCTAGCAGCCCAACATTGGCATTCAGAGTACAAGATGATTACAATGTGTCACTAACAACCTTGCTTGTATTGTTAAACAATGGTAGTATAACTACGAGACATGTCTGGAACCAACAAACAGATTATAATGATTCTGGCTGGGTATTCGGAGTTAACATTAGCTGTGCAGCGCCATATACAAATTCCTATTGTACATTGTTACCAACACTTGACGATGGAAATTACACAATAAGCATAACTGTGAATGATACTGCAGGTCATAACAAATCGGCAACTGTGAGAGATTTCATAGTGAAAACAAGAGTGGGTGTAATAACAGCAGTAACAGATCCTTCTGCAACAACTAGTTCGGCAGAAATATACATTAACTGGACAAACATATCATACGAACCATTCTTCAGCCACTACGAAGTTTCAATAGGAACTGAACTTTATCCTGCAGCAGGATTTAACAATATTAATAATTGGTTCACAACAACTAATAATTATGTTAATTTGTCGTGGAATATTACGCCTGGATATATGTACTATTTCAATGTCCGAGCAATAGACATATTTGGAAATCAAGGAAACGTAACCAGTAGCAACGGAATAATATATGAAGATAATACTCAGCCAATATTTAACTATTTGATACAAACTGCAACAAATGATTCAGGATTATGGACTAATAGCAACTCAACATTAGGTGCAAGATGGAACTTCACAGATCCTGAAACGGGCATAGCATTCTATGAATATGCAATTGGAACAAATAGCTATCCATACAATGGATGGAATACAACAAAGCCAGTAGCTCAAACAGTCTTAGATGAGATTACCAACGCAGGCTTAACACTAGTAGAAAACGGAACTTACTATTTTAGTGTGCGAGCCAAAAATAACTATCAATACACAGAAGCATGGAGTGACTGGGAAACATCTGCTTCAGGAGTAACAGTTGATTTATCAAAACCAACTGGTGGAAGCATATACTATCCATATGGCAATTTCACTGTAAATGGAGTAGAGATTACATTTAGAACAGGAGATGATGCTGTTTCTGGATTTAAAAGAGCATCAATATTATACGCTTCAGCACCAATGGACAACGGAACTGGTGCATGTGGAAGTTATCAAGGATTTGTAGAAATAGAAAATGTCTCAAAGACAGATAACAACAGAACGTATAATTTCAACTTATTAGAAAATGGATATTGCTACAAATTTGCATTAAGAGTCTGGGATAGAGCAGGAAACATGCAAGAGTACTTATCAGGAAATCAAGGATTCAACATAACAGTTGATTCATCTGCTCCATCACAAGTAACAATTTCAGATGAAGGTCAAATAACAGGATCAACAACGCTCACATATTCATGGACTGAAGCATCAGATCCACATTCAGGAATAAGTGGATACAGATACAGATTATACGATGACCAAAGCAATACATTGGTAGGATGGACAAGTGTAGGTCTGCAGACGAATATCACCTTAGAATCTTTGAGCTTAATAGATGAATATACCTACTACATAGAAGTTGAAGCAACAAACAATGTAGGGTTGACAAGCTTAACTGCAAGCAATGGCATCATGTACTTAGATATGGATACACCAGCTGCTGTGACTGTAATGCAAGTAGAGAATGATACCAATGTATCAAATGGATGGCTAGACTTGTCAAACAAAGATAATACAACTATTAACTTGACAGGAGAGGCAGGAATACATTGTGCATGGTCGCTTTATGATGTTGATTACGCAGATCCACAAGCGAATGGGTACATAACTGCTTGCGCAAACCCAATCAACTCAACTAGTCAAATGTGCGTTGTTACAAATATATCACAAGGAGTGCACAATGTACACGTTGTATGTGAAGACACAGCTGGCAATAGACAATCAGCAAATGAAAACACTGATTTTATGTTTACGAAAGAATACCAACCACCACTCATTAACATTACCGCACCAGAAAATAATGATATAGTAAATGGAGTTGTAAGTGTGCAGATATCAATATGGGATGTTTCATCATACACAGATTGGTATGAACTAAGAAAAGTTGACAATGGAAACTTGGTATTGAATGAAACCATTGGTGATCCAACAGGTTTTGCAATTGACACAACTTTCATGGAAGGAGAATACAACCTAACAGTATTCGCACGAGATACATACAACTACAAGAGTAATGCATCAATAATATTCATAGTAGATAACAATGCACCAACAACAAGCATTATACTGGGAAGCAATTATTATAACCAAAATTTCAGCTTCACGATAAGATCAACATTATTTGCAAATTTATCATATACTATAACAAACAGTACAGGTGCACTCATACAAAGCCAAACAAACACTAGTGTAGTGATGAGGAACGCAAGCCAATGGTTAATACCTGTGAATGTTGACTTATTGAAAGATGATTCATACACAATTATTTCAACCGCGATAGATGATGAAGCCAATACGAGAACTGATACAGAAACATTCTATATTGACACAACTGCTCCTGACTACAGAGGGGATATAGATATTGAACCAACAACAATATACGAAAACCAGACCATAAGTATTTACTTGAATTGGAAAGAAATGGTTTCATTGGATGCAATATGGGTTAGACATAATGCTAATGAATCATTCGTAAATTATACTGCTAGCTCAACAACACCAGGTGATGAAATTTACGAAAACTACACGCGATATAAAGTAGATATTCCAACTTATATGACAACAACTTCAGAAGTGATAACTTATACTTGGCATGCAAGAGACAACGCAGGAAATGAAGTTAGTTATGGACCATTCGCAGTCAACGTAACAAACAGAGATCCAAATATTACAACCAACAATTTGACAAGTGGATGGGCAACAGTCTACTACCAAGAACTAATAAGCTTCATAGATTTGGACACAAGTCAAAGCAATAGCTCATACTTCAACTGCACATTAGCATCAAACCCCGCAGCAGCTGGCTTGAACATATCAGTAGTTGACAATACAAAATGTTTGTTGGAATGGGGATATCCAATAGCAAGTAATTACTCAGTCAATATCACTGTAACCGATTATGCAGAAGGAAGTGCAGTTGGAAGTGTAACAGCGCCTTTGGAATTAATCATACTTCCAACAGCAGTACAAAACAATACTGTGAACACAAGTCATACAGTAGAATTCCTATACAACTCGGGTGGAGAATTGCAGGATTCAGAATCAGCAAGTAGTGATATGAACATCACATTACCAACAAGTCAGTTGTATACAGTGAATTTGTTAATAGATAATCTATATGTTACAATGCAAAACTACAATGTAACTGATAATATGAATATATTCTTCCAAATGTTGAACTCAGACAATATTAATGATAGCAATACAAGCATAGGGTCAAATGATACATACAGACCATTGGAAGCATATGCATTCAGAGTTACGTCAAATTATAATGGAACATATATTGTTGGATTCAATTATTCAGGATATGGGGTTGCTGCAGATAGCTTAAAGATATTCAAGTTTGATTATGACGAACAAACAGGAGAAATAAATTACTCCTCACAACAAAGTGTGACAACAAGTGTCAACTCAGGAACACTCATTGTATCGGCAACAGTGTCAAACTTCTCAGCATTCATACTAACAAGGAACGTCGGTGCAAGTCCAACTCCGCCTGGAGGCAATAACAATGGAAATGGTGGCGGAGGCAACGGTGGAGGTGGAGGATCATCATTTTACACTCCAGCAGTAAGTTGCACTGATGGATTCATGAATGGATTAGAAGAAGGAATAGATTGTGGAGGTTCATGCACAGCAACATGTGAGACTTGTCATGATTTAATCCAGAACCAAAACGAAATAGGTATTGATTGTGGAGGTGAATGCGCTCCATGCCATGCACCAACTTGTACTGACGGAATAATGAATGATGGTGAAACAGGTGTAGATTGTGGAGGTCCATGCCAATCATGTGAACCAATTGCAACATGTGATGATAATATTTGGAACGGTGGAGAAGAAGATGTTGATTGCGGAGGATCATGTATACCGTGTGTAGGTTGTGATAATGGTATTAAAGACGCAGGAGAAGAAGGTGTTGATTGTGGAAGCGAATGTGGAAATGAATGTGGACCAAGCATAATAGAAACACCTGTCAGAGAAACACCAAAGTATATGTGGATATTGCTAATTGGATTTATACTCATAGGAGGAATAGCAGCACTATGGATTTACAACAGAGAAGAGAAAGTTGTTAAGTCTGTAACTGCCAAAGCGACATTTGACGAACAAGAAGTCACAGAGTTAAAAGAAGAGGAGAAAGAGGTGATGGGCAGGTATGTGAGTAACTACTTGTTACAAGGTTTAAAATTAGACCATATAAAGACACAACTACTAGTAAGCGGCTTCAAAGAACCGCACATCGATGCAGTAATGGCAACAGTACTAAGAGATAAGAAAGTACTAGAAATACAAGAGTACTTGGACAACTACAGCAAAAAGGGACATCAAATCGATGAGTTGAAGCAATGGGTACTAGGACAGGGTGTTGAAGAGGATATGATTGACGAAGCAATAGCTAGAAGAGAATACAGAGATTTGCAGCGATAACTTCCTCCTCCTTTCTTAAATATAAAAATGCAGAATATACACTTGAAGATACATTATTTTTTGAAGAAAGAAATAAATGAGCTATATATAACACATGCTATTAGGGCATTTGCAATGTCCACAATATCGGTGTTCTTACCAATATTTCTTTTGCAGAGAGGATACTCTTTAAATGAAGTTATGCTCTACTTCTTTTTACATGTTTTTTTGGGAACAGTTTTTTTCTATATGTCAATGAAATTATCCCAAAAAAAAGGGATTAAGCACAGCATAGCTGCAAGCATACCAATTCTTGCGCTCTTCTTTATTTGTTTACATCAGATAGTTCCATTGATGAATGCAATTGGCAGAATAAATACTCTTGTGCTAGTTGATGTTTTGATATCATTGTCAATGGCGATGTATTACTCAGGTTTTCATATAGACTTTGCAAAATTCTCAGAAAAGAAAAAATCAACTAAACAGATAAGTATTATACAAGCATTGGCTCTTATCTTTTCAATTTTGGGTCCGTTATTTGGAGCGGTGATGATTTCATTTTATTCCTTTGAAATATTATTCATAATTATAATTGGAGCACTGATTGCATCTGGAATTCCACTAATGTTCTCTGGAGAGTTTCATGAACCACTGAAGTTCAAAATGAAAAACATTTTCTCAAAGAAAGTATTGCAAACCGATTGGGTTTTTATTGCAGAAGGAATGAGAGATTATGCTGCAAGAATATTTTGGCCATTATTGCTTTACTTTCTCATGATGAATTTAAACGAAATTGGTGGGATATATACTATTTCAAATGCACTCTTGGCCATATTCACATTGTACATGGGTAAAAAAATGACTTCCAAAAATAGGAATCACTTAATGAATATAGGTGCGATAATACATTCTTTCTCGCTTGCGATTAGAACGCTTCTAAAAACATTGTCAATGATTGCAGTAACCCAGGGTGTTGGCGCAATATCATTCACAATGATAAATTTACCATTTCACTCAACATTTTATAACAACTCAAAAAAGAGGGGAATTGGGTTTGCCATATTCTCAAGGGAAGTATATCTGCATATTGGAAGATTGTTATTCTTAATCATTGTGTCATTGCTATTATTGTTCATGCAAGTAACACTTGCTTTGATGATTGCCATAATGATAGGATCTTTCTTCACACTACTCATGACCAAAATAACTGATGATTAAATACAAACTATATTTTTTTCTACTATTGGTTTTCAACATATAGTTTGGGATTACAACAATGTTTAAATAAATAGTATGTTTTACTTTTATATGCCGAAGGAAACAAAATACATTATTTTCACCGGTGGAGTTCTATCAGGTTTAGGCAAAGGAATCGCGGTTGCAAGTGTAGGAAAAATTCTTTCTCCAAAGTACAAAGTTATGCCTATAAAATGTGATGGGTACTTGAATGTCGATCCAGGAACAATGAATCCAGTAGAACACGGAGAAGTATTCGTATTGGATGATGGCGGCGAAGTTGACATGGACTTCGGGCACTACGAACGATTCATAGGAACAACATGTTATTCTGAACAAAATTTAACGATGGGAAAAGTATTTCATGAAATTAGAATTAAGGAACGAAGAGGAGATTATCTTGGAAAAACAGTAGAATATATTCCTCATGTTGTTGATCATATTAAAAACAAATATTACGAGCTGGCTAAGAAAACAAACGCAGACATTGTTTTGATAGAGATTGGTGGGACAGTTGGACAAATAGAAAATAACTTGTATATTGAAGCATGCAGACAAATGAAGAAAGATGTTGGTGAAGAAAACATCATGTATATTCATCTTTCGTATGTGCCAATCCCAAGCGGTGTAAATGAGCAGAAAAGTAAACCAACACAACAAAGCGTTGATTTGCTGCGACAAAGAGGAATAGCACCTGATATAATTATAGGAAGATGCTCAGAAATGTTAACAGACTCCATTAAAGAGAAAATGGCTACTTTTTGTGACGTGACTCCTGACGCAGTAATTACGGGATTGGATGTTAATTCAGTATATAAAATTCCGTTGGTTTTTGAACAACAAGGAATGTCAAAAATCATATGTCAAAAACTTGACATTTGTGTCAAACCAAAACTTGACAAATGGGAATCATTAGTTAAGAAGCTGTACAATGGTGGTAAAACATTGAATATAGCAATATGTGGAAAATACACTAATTTGGAAGACTCGTATGCTAGCGTTGTAGAAGCACTTTATCACTCTGCAGCAAATTTGGACTGCAAAGTAAATATTTCATTCGTAGAAACAACTAATATCTCTAATATGGATCAAATAGCGAATTTGGATGGGGTGATAGTGCCAGGCGGATTTGGATCAAGAGGTGCTGAAGGGAAAATCAAAGTAATCCAGTATTGCAGAGAACATAACATACCATTCTTAGGAATTTGCTATGGATTGCAATTAGCTGTTGCGGAATTTGCACGAAACATTGTAGGCTTCAAAGATGCCAATAGTACAGAGATAAATCCTAATACAAAATTCGCAGTTGTCGATATTTTACCAGAACAAATTCAAGTTGAAAATAAAGGTGGTACAATGAGACTCGGTGCATACCCCGCAATTTTGAAAAAGAATTCAAAGATTTATCATTTGTACGGTTCTGAAAAAGTATCCGAAAGACACAGGCACAGATATGAAGTAAATCCTGACTATCATGCAGTACTGCAAAAAAATGGGTTGATTTTTTCAGGCATGTCACCTGACGGGAGATTAGTGGAATTCATAGAAATTTCAAATCACCCTTACTTTGTTGGCTGTCAAGGTCACCCTGAGTTGAAGAGTAGTTTGCTAAAACCTGCACCTTTGTTTTTTGGATTAGTGAAGGCTGCGAAAGAAAGAAGAGTTAAGAGTTAAGATATTTTTTATTCTTGTAAAGCTTTAATGAAGTAATAATACTGATACATGATATGCCAAACATTGCTAAGAATAAAGCTCTAAACCCAAATATGGTTGCAAAATAACCGCCTGCAATTGCAGCTATTGCTGTTGCAATATATCTCATTGATTCCCAATCTCCCCATTGAGATGAAGCTTTTTTCTTTTCAAGATATTTAGAGTACAATGCATCATAAGCAGGTACTTGGACTGCTTCTGCAATTCCTAAGATTATTTGCGTAATGATTAACATTCCTTGACTATAAACAAAGAAGTATGACAAGCAACCAAGTGCAGTTAAAATATATCCTAATGTAACAAGTTTTTCCTTATGTTTGAATCTGTCTTCCCAATGACTTATAGCATACATAAGAATGCCTGATGTAATCATGAACGCAAAGAAAGCCCAACTGGCATCCAATAAATCACCGCCGATATCTTGTACAAAAATAGCATAAATTGGTCCAATCATTCCAAGCGCGAAAGTTGCCCATGTATCGGACAGAAGCAAAAATTTTATACCTCTTTTCATAAAATGATTGTTCTCTAGAAGGTATATAAATATTTCTAAAAGTTATCTATGAAAAATTAATTTATTATTTCTTTATATCGGAAGCAACTTGTTAAATGATCATTAACCATTCCTGTGGCTTGCATATGTGCATACATGATTGTAGAACCAACAAATTTGAAGCCGCGTTTCTTAAGGTCTTTACTCATAGCATCTGATTCAGGAGTTGTTGTGGGAATATCGCTCATCTTATTCCACTTATTTTTGATTACCTTGTGATTTGTAAACTGCCAGATGTATTTGTCAAAAGAACCAAACTCTTCTTGAACTTCGATGAATTTTTGTGCGTTGATAATTGCAGATCTAATTTTTAGTTTGTTTCTAACAATTCCTGCGTCTTGAAGTAATTCTTGAACTTTTTCTTCGCTGTATTTCGCGATTTTTTTATAGTCAAAATTGTCAAATGCTTTTCGATAGTTTTCTCTTTTTTTCAGAATTGTGCTCCAACTCAAACCTGCTTGAGCGCCCTCTAATATCAAAAATTCGAATAACAATTTATCTTTATGAACTGGCACGCCCCATTCTTTATCATGATATTGCTTGTAAAGTTCGCTCCCCAAACACCATTCGCAACGTTTCATCTTAATTCGAAAAGTAGTCAAAATAATAATCTTTATAAACCATATCTTTTTCCACGAAACTTATGACTGAACAATGTATTTCATGCAAAGTAAACATAGCTAACCAGCAAGGTGGCTCTAGATTTCTATGTCCTAACTGTGGAAAGCACGAAATAATTAGGTGTAAAAAGTGTCGACAAATAGTTGCAAAGTATACTTGCCCAGAATGCGATTTTACAGGTCCTAATTAAAATAATGAAAAGAGGTTTAAAATGGCTAATGCAATTATTACAATTAAAATAATGCCTACATCACCAGAAGTTGACTTAATGACTTTAGAAACTCAAATTCTCAAGAAAATTGAAGCTTTTGCAGGAAAAGGTGACACGAAGTCGGAAACAGAACCAATTGCTTTTGGTTTGAACGCTTTGAACATAATTTTCATAATGGATGAAAGCATTGGAAGTCCAGATGTTCTAGCTGATCAAGTAGCTGAGTTTGAAGGTGTCAACTCTGCAGAAATAACTGATGTTAGAAGAGCTATAGGATAAAAAGATTTAACTTTCTTTTACATAACCTGGGTGAAGCTTTACTATTCTTGGATATCCTGGGATTATTGGTTCATAAGTTATTTTTCCCATTCTTGTAAGGTTGTTAGTTAGAAGTGACCTTATGCTGTGAACTTTACTTCGAATGGAGTGTTTAGTGAAATAAAAGTCTACAGCATCCATCTCTTGGAAATTGATTGGTTCGCCAGACTTCATTTTTTCCAAAACTTCTTGTTGAATTGCAGGGTTTCTTTTGTTCCTTTGTTGACCGTCTGCAAAATCTGCTGCTAAATACTCTTTCCAAGTACCAATCTCTAAGTTTTTTTCTGCCTGAAGATATTCCCAAATTGCTTCTTCAAATTGTGGATATGACATCCAAAATTGATGATCTTTTGATGTGCCATTCAGAGGAAATATTTTGGCATAATTTGCGAGAACTGAGATTGGAAATAAGAGATCAATTCCTTGTACGGAGAAGATTGATTTTTCTTTTCTAGGATTGTAATCTACTGTTTCAAGGTTTTGATATACTTTGTCATCTACTTGTGGATGCTCAATCTGATTATCTATTGAATTCCTCAATTCCTTAAGATCAATTAAACTCATAGTATTGTCACCACACAGTAGTATATAAATGTTTAGTTTTTTATTATCTCGACCAGCTCGTTAAGAGAAATATTGCTTCTGATACCAAAGTCAGAGAAATGCGTACGAGAAGCCTGAAAACCTCTTTTTCTAATGGTCTCCATTAAAGGCTCGTACTTAGGAACATAAAGTTTTTTGTGCTCGCAAATCTTGTGAATATCATGGAATCCAACGACATTAATTTCAGATTCGCTCATTATCATGCCAAGAAATTTTTCTAATTTGGGATCTGCATTCTTCAACATCTTCTTGACTAAAGGTTTATGCCATAAAGAACCAAACCATAAAGGACCTGTCTTGCCAATCATGCCATGTTTTTTTATTACTTTGTCAACCCTGGTTTTACCTTTTTTGCAACGGAAAAAAACTCTGAAGTAATGTTCTTTACTATAAGAAAAAATTGGTGTCAAAGCCTTATCAAATTGCGCGGCGATTAACTGTACTTTTCTGATGAGAATTCTGATACCGATTTCGTGCTTTAATTCATTTCGCAGAGGAACAGCCCAATATTTTCGCTTACAAGCGTTTTCATAAGTACCACAAAGAGCAGAAGTGTCAGTTGCTGTGACTGCGAGAATTCCTTCTCTAGAAAGTCTTGTAATGGCCGCGTCCAAAAAAGGATTTGGAGTGCCAAAAGGATCAATATCAATATAACTAAAACCAGAAGTGTTCAACATGAAAAGATTTGCGTCTTCATTAGATATTATGATGTCTTTATTTTTTTTAATATTACTAATCTTAAAATTCTCATTCAGGATTTTTACGAAATCGCTCTTATTATCATTGAAAGAAATGTTCTTAATTTTATTTTTTTTAAGTTCCAATAAAAATCTAATCCCGCGAATTCCGCTGCCACTCAAAGGCAAACCAATCTGCAAATCCTTGTCAGGTAAAGAGTTAAGTAACAAGATGCTGATATCTCTATTAAATTTCATAACAGGATTATAGAAAACAGGTAATTTTCTAGAAATCTTACTCTCCTCAGAAATTCTAATTTTTGCTTTACCCTCTTCAATGGTTTTCATAGCATAAAGAATAAGTTTGCTCTTTTTATGTCTTTTTGAACTTTTCAGCATGATGGAACAACAAAGTGCATAAAGCGATGAAGACAACCATAAAAGCCAATGCGCTAATAGACGCCGCAGAGGAGATTGCGGGTACTTGCCCAGGTAAAGTGCCTGTATTGCCAAGAATGTTACCAGGATTGAAGTAAAGCCCCACAAAACCAACAACAAACACTACAATCAAGAATACAAGAATCCCATAATGATGCCTGTGACCTTCATGCTCTTTTTTCATTTTCTAGAATAAAAAACAATTACTGCAATGATTAGTAAAACCAATGAAGTTCCATACAAATTAAGGTTTGTAATAGGAGTCTTGAAAAAACCACTTATGCAAGCAATGATGATTGAGTGAAGAACCCAACTGATAAGAATCGGCCAGCCGTATTCTTCCCACTTAGTTTTGAAAACCTTATGTTTAAACCAAGCCCTGAAGATGATTAAACCTGGAACATAGAACATCCATAAGAAGCCATAGAACTTGCTAAGTGTCATCAGGAAAGGAACCTTGGCAGCGAGTAGTATCAAAGCCAAAACCAAGCCAGCAACGATGTAATAAACAAAGTACATCAACTCCTGCTTAGAAAGCAAAATCTTTCGACCTTTAGGTTTAGCAGGAACCTTCTTTTTAGCAGAACTCTTAGTCTTTTTCTTAGCCATTAACAGATATAAAATAAAAAGAATACAAAAACCTTTCGGTTTTTGAAGTTAATCTTCTACGCGCCTCCTGTACTGGCAATTATCATCCAAATAATACCAATAATGATAACAACAACGAGAATAATTAAAATTCCTATGTAGTGATGGTCTTTTTGTTGAACATTTTTTTCCATTTTAGGCACCTCTTTTTAATAATAACAATTATTTTAAGACTAAGTGTTATTTAAATCTTACTGGTAAATCGTTAATAATTTTTATAAAGGGATAGTTATTTCTTCAGGCCATGGTAACTAGAAGTCCGATTGTATCAGTTTTAGGTCATGTAGATCATGGAAAATCATCCATTCTGGATGCTATCAGAGGGTCGAATATCGTTGCTGGAGAAGCTGGTGCTATAACGCAAGCTATTGGCGCTTCAATTATACCATTGGATATGGTGAAAAAGAAGTGTGGTGTACTTTTAGAGTCTCTAAAAATGGATTTTACAATCCCAGGATTATTATTCATAGATACACCTGGACACGCAGCATTCACAACTCTAAGAAAAAGAGGAGGAAACTTGGCAGACATTGCAATTCTTGTAGTAGATATTAACGAAGGTTTCAAACCACAAACAATTGAAGCAATAGAAATTCTAAAAGGTTACAAGACACCTTTTGTCATAGCAGCTAACAAGATAGATGTAATAGGTGGGTACAAAAAAACGACTGACTTTGTGTTACAAGATATCAAAGCACAAGCTCCAAATGTGCAAACAGATGTTGACAAAAAAATATACCAGCTAGTGGGTTCATTACACGATCAATTCGGATTGGTTTCAGACAGATTTGATAGAGTTAGTAGCTACACAGAACAAGTAGCAATTATACCTTGTTCTGCAAAAGAAAAAATTGGTTTGCAGGAATTATTAATGGTTATAACTGGTCTAGCACAAAAATTCTTAGAACAAAATCTGAATATTGATGTAGCAGGCAAAGCCAAAGGAACCATTCTTGAAGTAAAAGAAGAGAAGGGTTTAGGAACAACCGTTGATGTAATTGTATATGATGGAATGTTGTCAGTGAATGATACAATTGTAATTGGATCTTTGGACAAACCGATTGTAACAAAAATTAGAGCTCTTCTAGAACCAGATCCGTTGGCAGAAATGCGAGATAAGAAAAGCAAATTCAAATCAGTCAGACAAGTATGCGCTGCAACAGGAGTAAAAATTTCTGCTCCAGAACTTGACAAAGTAGTTGCTGGCATGCCATTAAGATCATGCAAACCAGAAGAAGTGGAATCTGTAAAAGAGAATCTGATGTCAGAAGTTGAAGAAGTACTTATTGAAACAGATGGTTTTGGAATAATCATAAAAGCAGATACAATTGGTAGTTTGGAAGCAATGATTAAAATACTCAAAGACAAAAGTATTCCTATCAGAAAAGCATCAATAGGTAATATAACTAAGAAGGATTATTCAGAAGCAGAAAGTAATCATGAAAAAAATCCTTTGCTATCAGTCATTCTTGGTTTTAGTGTAGAAGATGAAGTAAAATTACAAGGCGGCGTGGTGAAAGTCTTAACCGATCAAGTAATATACAAATTAATAGATAATTTTGAAGAATGGCAGGCGCAAGCAAGAACAGCAGAGAAAGCAAAACACTTAGATAAACTTGTAAGACCATGTAAAATTGAGATTTTGCAAAATTGCATTTTCAGACAGAGCAACCCATGTATAGCTGGTGTTGAGATACTAATCGGAAAGCTAAAAATGGGAACTCCACTAATGAAGAATTGTGTATTCTTAGCAAATGTTAAATCAATGCAATCTGACAAGGAAAACTTAAAAGTAGCCGAGAAAGGAAAACAACTAGCACTCTCACTACCAAACGTGACTGCTGGCAGACAAATAATGGAGGGTGATTTTATTTACTCCGATATTCCTGAGGAAGATTTCAGAAAACTAAAAAAACTAACAGACTTCTTGACAAAAGACGAAGTGCATGTAATGAAAGAAATTGCGGAAATGAGAAGAAAACACAACCCAGTGTGGGGTGTATGATGCAACATCTAAAAATTCTAAATTCAAAAGAACAGAAAAACATTCGTAAGCTCTTAAAAGAAGAATTTGGATTCGAAGAAACGCTTGAATATGTCTTCTTGATTAATAATAAACAGCGTGTATATATTATTAATAGAGACATCGAAAGAGTTGATTTAGAAACTCTGAGAATTGATGCAATGGGATTGTACTTTGGAACCTTAGAAGGTGGCGGTTTAAGACTAAGTATCGAAGGAAGTCAAATTATTGGACCAAAAGCGAATAAAAACATCTTAGAAATTAATGATAAACAATTTGAATTATGGCTTAAAGGAGTTGACTTTGAAATAGAAACTACTTTGTTAGGATTTGTTCTTGTAAAATACGAAAAAGAATTTGTTGGCTGCGGAAGAATCAAAAATGATGTGTTGATGAACTTTGTTCCAAAAGCCAGAAGGTTAACAGTTGTTAACAAATAATTTACTCACTAAATGTTCTATAATGTCTTGTTGAATTAGGGCTCATATTGGCTCTACCCTTAGGTATCATTTTTCTCTTGGTCATGGATTTATCATTATAAACATCTTGCCAATACATAATGAGCATCCTTTCAAACGAGTTAAGAATTCTGTATTGTAACCGATGATTACCTTTAATCTGTTCCTTTACAACTTTGGCTTCTTTCTTACCTTCTTTTCCTCTTGCGTCCAGTCTTTCAAAATATTTTTCGATTAAATCGTATGGGTGAGTTCTTTCATCTTTTGGCTTAGTTTTTTTTCCGAGTCCGCCACTTCTCACGGTTGCTTCTAATTGGTAGTCTAGATAAATCTTATCCAGAACATCGAATGCTTCGCTAAAATTCTTTGTTAAATATAGTTCTCTAACTCTATCTATTTTGTTTAGAGTGTCAGGATCCATTTTTCTATCTTTGGCTTCCTTTTCCAGCCAATCAGAGTCAATCTGTTTTATTGGGGCGATAATTCTTCCATACTGTGAGTATAATTTTCTATCGGTAAAATCCAAAAATCCACCACCCACATTGAATCCTTTGCAATGATATTTCAATAAATGTTCTTTCTCAACAGCAATTCTCTTAAGCGTTCTTTTGATGACTTCTTCTTTCAATGCACTTACATAAAAATCAAATCCTTGTCGATTCATGTATTGATTTATTGTATCAACTACTCTGAAACTTTTGTAAATATTGAAAAGCCTCTGGGGTGTTTTAACAGCTTTTTTTCTGTCAGCCCAATGACTCAAAGTTTTGAATTTTTTCCCACTCTGTTCAATTAGTCTAGCATATTTATCTCTGATATTATCTGTGAATTTGTGCTTTGCAATACTAATCTTTTTCTTTGATTGACTCTGTTCTCCTAATATTCCGACTAATCCATTTCTAATGCCTCTAATTATTTTTGTAGGAATATCTCTATATGTATCTTCCATTTCTGTTACGTTGGCAATATTATCTCCACATTTAATCTTAAGAACATTAATTGCATATTTACCCATTTTTCTGGGTGTTCGAATCATATTTAGCAAATACTCTTTGTATGTGCCTTTCTTTTTCATTTGCTCAGCAATATACATAATGCCTTCTGCATCTTTCAAGAACATTTCTTTATTTTTTATTGCATCACAATTATTCACGAAATCCACAAAAGCTTTTTTGATGTCTGTAGGTTTTATGTCTGTATCTTCTGGTAGATCATGGATAAATCCACCTACAATATCCAAATAACTAAGTTCACTGCCTTGCAATATTTGTTCGATTGGTACCTCTACTGATTTAGCCGGCATATCATCTTCGACAACCAAATATTCAATTGTTGGATCTTCTTTTCTTTCATAAACGCTTTTTATGACTAAAGATGTGTCAATGCAGTGACCTGCGTATGGTCTTTTAGTCTGTCTTTTTTGACCTTTATGACCTAGAAGGCTATATTCCATGAAGAAAGTTATAACTTTTATTTGCTCGTTATCAAAATACTTATCTCTGTTAAATAAAGACATAACGGTATCTTCCAATAGTGCAGTCTCTCCTTTCAGCGCGTGTTGCTCCATGAGTTCAACATTTGCTCTGGGTAAAGGGTATGTTTGCTTGTGGTTATTTGAACCGTTCATTTTGACATTTTCGGATAGAATTATCTATCGTGGTTGTCAGAAATTAAACTATATTTAAAAAGATTGCTAAAAATCACTATTAACTAGTAGTTAATTAAAGAATGTCTTCTATTGGCTTCTTTTCCTTCTTTTGCTCTTTGACCATCTGCTCAGCTTCTTTTTGAAGATCAACACCTAAGTCCTTCAAAGCACCGATGTGCATTTGCATGAGTTGTTCAACGATCTGCAAAATTCTGGCCATTTCCTGTCTTTCCTTAGCCAAAGTACTTAATGCGCCCTTATGAAAACCAATTTGTTCCTCTTTTGATTGAGGTTCTGCTTCATTTTTCTTTTTTTCTGCCATTGTAATATGCCTCCTTATAATTATGAATTAATATTCTGTAGAAAAAGATGTTTTTTAAATGTTATCTTTTGGAGCTTGGTACTTGACAAATCCCTTGCAACTCTTGCCCTTACAACGACACTCAAAATTCAAATCCTCGTCAGCATAATCAGAATAATCGCTAGTGATCTCTTCACCCTTACTGATATCTTTATTTGCAACATCACAAAAATCTTTTCCAATGGTATTAGGATTACAAGAATGATTAACATACCTTTCAGGAGGCTGCATAAAAACGTATTTTTTGTCAAAAAAGGTAATATATCTTTTATCTTCCCTTGTCATCTTTTCAAATTCTGCTTTAGTTAATATATAACCCGTATCCCATTTCAAAACAATATCTCCTTCTTTGAAATCTCGGGCCGCAAAAACACCAATTCCAGAAATTCTAGATTTTTTAACAACTATGTCGGGCATAACATAAGAGAAGCTCTTGTGTTTAATAAAGATTCCTATAGCAATATTAATAAATATTGTCTAATTTTTAAAATCATGACCCATACTATTCGAGAAGTTTCTTTGGATGAAATTATGAAAATTAATGGAAAAATTCCTGAATTTGAAGAAGAACCAAGATTGAAATTTGAAACTAAACTTGCAAATAAAAACCATTTACTAATTGCAGCATACATTGAACAACAACCAGCAGGTTATCTTATCGCCTATGACAAATTTGGAGATGGTTCTATTTATTGTTGGATGGCAGGCGTAATTCCTTCATTTCGTAAGCAAGGCATTCTATCCCAGTTAATGGATTATCAAGATCAATGGGCACAATCTAAAGGTTACAATAAGATAAAAATAAAAACAAGAAATAATAGGCGAAGCATGTTAAGTTTTCTAGTAAAAAATGATTTTTATTTCACAGAAGTTAATGCGGGAGATACCATTGAAGAGAACCGAATTTCTCTTGAAAAGAAATTATGATTCCTATAGCAATATTAATAAATCCTAACCTTTTCTGAACAACATGATTCTAGGGAAAATTGTAGGTAAAGTCACAACAAAAGATTTCTCATTCAAACTAGACAAAGAAACAAGGAAGTTTGAATACGTGCAAGTATACCACTCAGTCTATGACTATGTTCTGTGTCAAATAATCGAACTAGAAACAACATCTGATGGAACGACTGCGAAATGTAAGATTATAGGGTATAAAGACAAAGAAAACAAGGTAAAACAAGTCAGGATACCATTCGAACCAGGAGCAGAAGTACTCGAAGCAGAAGATGATTTCATAAGATCAATTATCAAACTCAAGGATGAGAATGAAGGAGCATACATCGGAAAGCTAGATGGCAAAGACATAGATGTATCTTTGGACTTGAAAAAATTACTAACAAAACATTGTGCGGTACTAGCAAAATCTGGAGCAGGAAAAAGTTACACTGTAGGTGTATTGGTAGAAGAAATTCTTGAAAGAAAAATACCTCTTTTAGTGATTGACCCGCATGGCGAATACTCAACTATGCGATTCGAAAATGAGAAAGATAAAGATGAAATGAAAAAATTTGATGTAGAACCTAAAGGCTATGATGTAAAAGAATATGGTGATCCAAGTGTAAATGAGGGAGTCATACCATTAAAGTTAACAAGGGACATCACCAATGCAGAATTAATAC
>JADHVI010000001.1 GCA_016784125.1 Candidatus Woesearchaeota archaeon | reverse complement strand
TTTTGAATTGTAATCCAATCATCAGTAATTACGCTTCCTTGATTATCAAGCCAAGCCCCAGAACCAATTGCTGCTTCGGCTGAACTCACATATATTGATAATATAACAATAAAAAGCATTGGAAGAATAATTTTCTTCATCATTTTCTTCCACCCCTCTTACCAGTCAAGTTACTTTTATTGTTGTATGGTTTTTGAGTTGGCTTAAAGTAAATATTTGCTTCAATCATCCAAGATCCTTTTTCAAATTCAGGAATAACATCTCTTGGTAAATGACCATTCCATTTATAGCCCCCTCTAATTTCTATAGGCAATTTTGTTCTACCGTTAAATCTAAACTGAGGCCCTAGAATTATTGAAGGTGCTTGCTCTGTGTTTGATGAAGGAGGATCATAATTATCATGATCAGGCAATCCGCCTTGAAGTGTTTGTTCAAATGATTCATTTATTAAGTTGTATCTATCCCAGCTAACACCAGCAAAAATTCCTGCTGAAAAATCATTTGTGATTTTCCAAAGAGCGCCAGCAGAAAAACCTAAACTTAGTGCGTGTTCATAGATATTTTTATCCCAGCCTAATGCTGTTGGATATGAAAAGCCTGTGCTGTCTGAGCCTATATCTTTTGGTGAGTAAGCAGTTATTCCTGCGTTAAGAATTACTCTTTTGAAATCCTTTGATGCTTGTAAGTTAACATGATTTTGTGGTACTCTAGCGGAGCCAGTGTTCATTCCAGTTCCAGCTCCGAAAGCCCAATCAGAAAGTCCTACAAATAGATCAGGTGCAGGAACATAATCTCCCGGTGTTAAGTGGAATCTCGCACCATCTTCATCATACCACTTATAGACTCTTCTTTTGACTACTTGGAATCCTGTTCCACATGGTTTCTTAACTTTTTTCTTGACATCCTGCGTTTTTAATGTTAATTTGACAGTTTTTCCATCTCTCAATACACCATAATCCAATACATCTTGAATCATGCCTTGAGCGACTTTGTTCACATGCTGAAGATATGCATCTCCATAACCAGTTCCGTCAAATTCTCGTTGTGCGTTAGCAGGATGATTGGCTTGAGCATACATTTCCGCCCAACCATAAATGCTAGAACCTGCTTGTGGACCTGGTTTTTCAATTTGAATCCAGTGTCTTCCTTTCGCATAATTTAGATTGTCTTCAAGAGCAGTCGTAAATTCTTGCTCTGAAGCAGGTTGAGAAGTTTCATTCTTTGGCTTTGCTTTATTGTCAATAGATCCATTTTTTGGCGAAGCATTTAATTCTGAAATTCCAAACAATGTTGCTAAGGCAGGAATTAGAATTAACGCTCGATAAAAACCCATATTTTCGTCTGAACCCATTTTACCCTATGGTCAGAAACAGTAAGAATTTTATAAAGGTTTAGATTTTTACTATCACCTAATGAGTACTTGATGAAACCATCAGTTAGTGAACAATTTATTGTATAAAATATTTAAATCCGTTCGACTTCTAAAAAAAGATGGTTACAATTATAGGTGGTGGACCGATAGGGTGTTACACAGCAGCATTACTCTCAAGAAGAAATGATATTATAGTGTATGAAGAAAACAAAGAAGTTGGAACACCCATACAATGTACAGGCATACTCACAGACACCATAAACGAGATCATAAAACTCAAGAAAGAGTTTATTGCTAATAAAATATGGGCTACGAGAATATATGCTCCAAATGGAAAATTTGCAAAAATTCATTTCAAAAAACCAAACATAATTGTCTACAGAAACAAATTTGATCAATATTTTAGAGACATGGCAATAGACAATGGCGTGAAAATAGAATACAACTGCAGATTTACAAAAAGAAGAGAAATCTTGAACACAGAAACAAGAAGAAAAAAGAACATAAAGTATGATAAATTAGTGGGGGCAGACGGACCACAAAGTAAGGTTTCAACCAGTTACGGACTTGGAAAGAGAAAACATCTGCGAGGAGTACAAGCATTAATAAAAAAGAAGAATGATGGAGTGGTAGATTTCTTTCCACATATTGGAACATATGCATGGGCTGTGCCCGAATCAGACACCATTCTAAGAGTGGGGGTTGCTGCAGAAACAAATACCTTAGAGATATTCAAAAATTTTAAAAAGAGATATAAAGGAAACATATTGGGCTGGCAGGGAGGAATAATCCCACTTCACAACCCAAAAACAATCACTTCAACTAAAAACGTGTTTCTGGTTGGAGATGCAGCCGCACAGATAAAGAACACTACTGGCGGAGGGCTCGTACCAGGATTGACTGCTGCCAAAGAATTGCAAAGAGCGATTGATGAAAACAAAGATTATGAACATTTATGGAGACAAAAAATCGGAAAAAGTCTGTGGACACATAATGTTGTAAGAAAAACTATGAATCGATTCAACCAAAACGATTGGAATAAACTAATAAACATCTTTCAAAGAAAATCAATGAAGAAAATATTATCCGAAGAAAGCAGAGATAAACCAATTCAAATGTTGACAAAGACAATTATGAAAAATCCCTCCACACTATTATTTCTAAGAAAACTAATGCATTAATCTTCTGAACAACATCTTAAAAGCAATTCGCAAACTATTAGCACTGCTCTGACCCTTACCTTTAGAATAATCAGAATAAGTAATAGTCACAGGCACTTCTCTAAACGACAGGCCTAGTTTATGAATTTCTTCAACTATTTGAGATGCATGCTCCATTCTATCAGACGTAATATTTATAGCCATTGCAGCCTTTCTTGAGAAAACTCTGAAACCATTATGCGAATCAGTTAATTTAATACCATAAAAAAACCAGACAAATAATGCGCCAGATTTTAAGATGAACTTCCTAAGTGCAGGAGTATTGGAATCTGACTTAAGAAATCTCGAACCCAAAGCCACCTGGCAAATACCTGATTCAACAGGTTTAAGGAGATTCTTAATTTCAGAAGAATTATGCTGGCCGTCTGCATCAAAAGTAACAATAAAATCCGCCCCCTTTAACAAAGCAAAATCAATAGCTGTTTTCAAAGAAGCCCCCTGACCTCTGTTAAGAGCGTGTTGAAGAACAAACACATTTTGTTTCTTCGCAATTGAAAAAGTATTATCTGCAGACCCATCATCTACAACCACTATGTTTTTGTAATTAAAGGATTTCAAGCTCTTAATGACTCTCTCAATTGATTTTTCCTCATTATAAGCCGCTATGACAATGAATACTTTTTTCATCTTGTAATTAGTAAAACCCCCACAATTATAAATACTATCCCCAACCACTTATAATAATTCATTTTCTCACCTAAAAATTTGAGTGAAAGAAAACAAACCCAAACATAAGTTAAAGAACTTATAGGATAAAGCAAAGAGAGTCGCCCATACTTTAATGCCCAGATATAGAAAATAGATGCAAGCACAAAAAGTAGTATTCCAAACAACAATTTTTTATTCTTAACTATAAGAAATAAATTTCTGTGCAAAGTAGCAGAACCCATCTTCAAATAAAGAGACCCAAACGCACCTATGAAAGTAGCAAAAATAGAAATTAACACCGCAGTTAACTCATTCATGATCTGCACCCCAACCAATAAAACTAACTCCTAACAGTATTATCACTAAACCAATCCAATTAATAAATAATATTGGTTCATGTAACATAAAACGCGCCATGAAGAAAACCCAAACAAAACTAAGAGCTATGAAAGGATAAAGAACAGATAACTCCCCATACTTCAAAGCGATTATTAATACTATCGCACCCAAACCATAGAGAATACAACCCACAATTAGATAAAAATTAAGTATTGAAAGAGGGTTGCTTGTAAAATATGTGGTTCCTAATTTAATAAAATATTGACCAAAAGAAGTCAAAAAGGTACAACCAATAATCAACAAAATTGCAAATAAGGAATTCTTTGATATCATCACTGTGCAGAAAAGAGTAAGATTTATATAGTTTCTTAAAAGCATATAAGAGTATAAGGGGGCTTGAAAATGAGGATTTTAGTTACAGGCGGAACTGGTTTTGTCGGATCAAATCTTACAGAAGAGCTTATGAAGCAAGGACACGAAGTTATAATTACAGGTCATGACGCTGAAAGAAAACCTGCGGGCTTCAAAGGAAAATATTTGCAACCCAGCTTTATCGGATTAGACTGGGATGAAATCGGAAAAATTGATGTTCTCTTCCACGAGGCAGCAATTAACGACACAACACTCATGGACAAAAAAGAAATGTTCAGAGCAAATGTTGATTCTACTAAAGAACTTTTCACCAGAGTCATTAAAGATGGCTGTAAACAAATAGTTTATGCTACTTCAACTGCAGTCTATGGAAACTCACCTGCACCTTACAAAGAGGATGAGGGAATAGAACCTTTGAATCCTTATGCAGAATCAAAAGTTGCGGTTGACGAGTTTGCGATGAAACTGGCAAAAGATCATCCGGATGTTGTGATTGTGGGATTGCGTTACTGCAACGTATATGGTCCTGGCGAAGAACACAAAGGAAAGAGAGCCAGCATGATATCTCAACTCGCAGATCAGATGCGAAAAGGAAATCCGAAACTCTTCAAAGATGGAGAACAAAAAAGAGACTGGATTTATGTTAAAGACGTTGTGAGAGCCAACATTATGGCTTCTCAGGCAAATGAAAGTTGCATTGTAAACTGCGGCTCAGGTCACGCAGTAACATTTAATTTCCTTGTTAAAACACTTAATGAAGTTCTAGGAACTGAGAGAGAAATTGAGTATATTAATAACCCTTATGAAGGCAGATATCAGAATTACACTGAGTGCGATATGTCTTGCGCCAAGAAAAAGATCTGCTTTGTACCGGAATTCGATGCTGCAAGTGGCATCAAAGATTATTTAGGATAGAATGGCTAAAGATAAAATTAAATTCAATGCCAAAAAAACGGATGTATTCCTGAAAAAACATTACGCAATAATAATCTTAGTTCTCATAATGATTCTCGGATTATACTTCCGGTTATACCACTTAAACTATCCCGCAATTGGATATCATAATCAAAAAGAAATACATTATTTGACAGAAGCCAGAGACTTTGCAAAAGATGGATTCTTTGAACACGGATTCTTTATTCCTGAGAGAGGGAGTTATAACCATGAAAAACACCCCGACGGAATCCACGGCGATACTTTTCCAATAACCCAAATAATTGGCGCAGCAATGTTTGGCATGTTTGGATATGAACTCTGGGCTGCGAGACTTCCAGGTATGCTAATGAATCTTTTCACGATATTATTAGTTTATCTTTTCCTGAAAAAACTTTTCAAAAGAGAAGATATAGCTCTCACAGCCGCTGCATTGACAGCAATTAATCCGCTATTTGTTTTCTATTCACATAATTTTCAATTGATTAATGCTTGTCTTTTCTTTATGATGTTAAGCGGGTATTTCTTCCTGCGTTGGAAAGAATCTAAGAAAATGGTTGATATAATTCTAACCAGCGTATTCTTGTCCATCGCCACAATGAGCAAGTATCCATTCCTAGTAATAATTGTTCCACTACTGTTCATTTTTCCTTACAAAGATCTGATAAAAAAGCCAAAGAAATATTGGCCTGGGCTTGGAATTGCGATAGTAATATTCCTATTCCTAGTTGGCGGATGGTTTTTGCACGAAGTTAACCATCAGCCACAAATTGAGGGTGTTGGAGACTCTTATGAGTTCAAAGCCATTGATCCTGGAAAAATCTTCTCCGAACAATTCAAACAAAGCACTCCTTATTATTTGGCAGACAATTTCACAACGCTTGGATTCTGGTTTGCAATTATTGGATTAGTAGGGGGTTTGATAATGTTCTTCCTCAAGAAAAAGAAAGAACAGGACTGGTTCTTTATTGGATGTATCGTGGCTAGCATTCTCTTTGTGCTTATCATGGCTGGAAAACTTGCAGGACACAACTACCATTATTTCCCTATTGCACCCATAGTTATATTTTTCATGGCTTATTTCATGTTACTTGTTGCGAACACAATTAGTGGAGTTCTAAAAAAGTATAGAGTTGTGATAAAATCATTGTTTATTATAGTTCTAATATTGCTAGTGCTGACGCCTTCAATCCAAGCTAAGAACCGACAGTTTGATCAGCAATTCTTCGGATTGGACGTGGCAGGTGATTATATTAACCAAGCAAAGTCTCCAGGTGATGAAATGATTAATTCCGGACACCAATCATACGGCTTAACATGGAATGGGGATATTAAATCTACAAGAGGCATACCAACAACTGTTGAAGAATTGCAAGTGTTAGAAAGTGAAAGAAATATTCAGTGGATCTTTCTGTATGAATACCAAACCGGTAGGATTTCACAAATGAGAGCAAATCCAGAACTATGGAATTATGTTCAACAAAATTATAAATTAAAACAATTGGGATTTTTCCAAAATCAACAACAAATAAACCTAGTATATTACATCTTGAAGAAAGGAGGCTCATTTAATGAATCGGGATTAAATGATCTAGTTCAAGGAAAACAAATACTAACAAAAACGTATGAAACCAGTAAACAACAAATTACATTCAGTTATATGAATATCTAATTATTTTTTCTATCTATAATTGTAAGCACTATTGTCAAGAACAACTCTACTAAACTCAAAAATATTCTTGCTAAGAAAGAAATAATCATTGCGACTGACAAAGGAAAATAAAATGACAAGAGGAAACCAAAAACTCCCTCTCTAACTCCAAGACCTGAAGGAGTTATCAAACTTATGAGTCCAACTGACCATGATATTGCAAATAAACCTGTTAATGCAAATATGAAATTGAAAGAAACAGGCCCAATTCCTTTAATTAAAAAGTAAAGAGCTAAGCCTGTGAAAAACCAAGATATAATATACATGAATAATATTTTAAGAGAATCAACAAAAGATATGTTGAAATCAAAATCAACTTTTTTCCGACAAACCTTGGCTGAAAATCCTATTATTTTTGTTAATACCTTAGGATGAATTAGACAAAAGGACAATAACAATAACAACAGCCAGTAAATATTAAATTGCCCTTTAAATTCTGGAAGAATTAAAATCGCGAGTAAAAATAATACGAGTGCGGCATACATATCATAGAAAACATCCAAAACCATTATGAGAAATGATTTCATGAAAGAGTTTGTCTTGCTTTTCAGCATGAAGCTACCTTTCACAAAGCTCCATATCTTTCCAGGAATATATCTCATCATTAGAGAATACATTTTGATCTTGCATAGGCGAATGAAAGGAACATTTACATCTAACTTCTTCAAAACCATGTTCCAGCAGAAAGTCTTGAAGAACCACATGAACAAAAAGATTATGAAAGAGAGAACAAGATACCAAACATTAACATTCCAAGAATAATTCTTAAGCTCATTGTAGTTGGGAATAAATATATCTTTTACAATGAAAAATATTATGAAGAAGATTACCAGAAGTGAGAATATTCTCTTGACTGTTTTATTACGGCAGAATTTTTTTAGCTTGTTTAACTCCATCAAGAAGTATTTCTCAAAGTTCATTTAAATATTTTATCTACTATTTGATTGCCAGAATAGATATTCTTCTTCTAAAAAAAGATCCTATGAAAGGCATTGAAATCAAAATTTCTTCAAGCATATTGATAAAATAAAAATGAGTTGGAAGGTGCATAGACATTTTTATTCTGAAGCCTGCTTCTCTGATAAAAAATTTTAGATATTTCATCCTCATCAAACCTATATGCGCGGGGTCTTCTTTAAGTATCCAGTTTCTTTTTTTTAGACGCTCAATTATGTGAGTTGGGGAAGGAGTAAATAGGATTATTTTTCCTCTGGGCTTGAGAACTCGATAGCATTCTTTTAGTGATTTTCTAAGAGTTTCAATATCAAGATGCTCAGTGAAGTCAGCACAGATTATTTTGTCAAAGAAGTCATCTTTGTACGGCATTTTTGCTGAGTCACCGACTTTAAAGTTTATATTTAATCCGAGCTTGTTCCCAATTTCTTTCGCATTTTTTATGGCTGACTCGGCGTAATCCAAACCATAAACATCTGCTCCTTTTTTTGCACACTCAAATGAAAGAGTTCCCATACCGCAGCCAAGGTCTAAAACTTTGTTGCCTTCAACAGGTCCGAGGACATTGAATATATGGCTTAATCTAAACTTGTATACTTGACTTAGGTTTTGATAACCTTTTTTGTGCTTTGAAAAATACTCTTCATCATACAAGTGCTTTACTTCATAAGTCGTTTTCTTAGTTGCCATCTTATTTTTTTGAAGCGTAAATCTCCAAAATATCCCCCATCAAATATTTGTTGAAAAGCTTATCTAAAAAACCTTTCTTTTTTTTCGTTGAAACTTTTTTCTTTGAATCTTTAATGGACCGCATCCTTTCAACAGATCTCTTAAACCTAATATTTCTAAGAATTGCCGCTACAAAAATTGCCAAGCCTGATTTCCAAATAGCATCTTTTGAGAAGACGGATGCATTACTAGTCGTTATACTTGGCTTCAAACCTGCTTTCTTCATGATATATGAAGCGCTTCTAGGATTAAAGAAAACTATGTGGAATTGATTGTAGCCTGACCAGAACCTTGTAAAAGGAGATAACTGTCTATAAACACTATCAAAATTCGGCGTTTCAACGATTAGCAAACCATTTTCTTTCAAAAGCGAAGTCACTTTTTTCAAACTTGTAAGCGAATTTGGCAGATGCTCAATCAGATCATACATTGTTATTATATCATATTTCTTATTCGGCTTGAAATCTTCAATAGTACCATTATATATCTGCAAACCAAGTTTTTCAACACCAAAGTTTCTAGCTGGTTTGGATATTTCTACTCCCTGTACTTGAAATCCTTTCTTTTTTGCCTCGTTAAGAAAGTAGCCTTTTCCGCAGCCAATATCTAAAAGAGAGCCTGATTTTCTATGACCTAATAGTTTGTGTAGATGTTCTTTAGCTATGGCAACATCTTTGTGTTTCCTTGCTTCGCTGAACACATAGTAATCCTTATCATATAATTTCTTTAGCTCTTTTTCGGTCGGCATCGGATCAGAAAGAATAACATCACAGTTCCTGCAAATAACAAATTTATAGAAGCGAGTTTTGACAAGCTTCATCAGAAAACCGCCACACACAGGACATTTCATTTTACGTATTTAAGCACCTCTCTTGGCTTTAACTTTGTAAGGCAGAATCTCTCTGAATGAATGCACTCAACACTCTGTCCAAGGTTATGGAAGGTATGACTGCAGGGTTGACATGACATTTTATGTGTCAAGACAATTTTATTGTCTGTAAAAGGATCATTTCTCATAGGATCAGTAGGACCAAATATGCCTATAACAGGAACTTCAACTGCAGTTGCAATGTGCATCAGACCAGAATCATTTGCAATGAACTGCTTGCATTCTTTTATTTTTTTTGCAACTTTGAATATGGACTTTTCCCTTATCTCTTCAACCTCTCTTGTCAAGTATTTCTTGAGGAGCTTAAATGAATCTTCTTCGTCAGGTCCGATAAATACTCTGACAGGATATTTGAGCTTGTTTATGAGTTCTGCATAATATTTTTCAGGCCAGCGCTTCATCTCCATATCAGAAGCAGTGCTGCTACCCGGATGAATACCAATTATTGCCTTCTTTTTAACAGATCCTGCGTTTAGAACCATTCTGGGTTTGGAATTCTTGTAACCTTTTTCCAGCAAATTTAGATTTTGAATAACATCATGAGTTTTTTGCATTTCAACTAACTTACTGTTCAAGAACGAAAGAGAACGAAAATTTTTGTTTGGATAACGATGAGCATATCTTTTCTTTGCACCTGCTAAGAAAGAAATCAGATTGAAGAACCATCTATTTCCTGGAAAAACCATGTAGCTTTCATCGTAATTGGCTTTCTTTAAAGATCGTAACAGACGAAGATTAGGCAGGAGAGCTTTGAATTTGCTCTTGCTCATGATAATGACTTTTTTAACGTCATCGTTGTTTTTCAGAGCTTCTGCACCCGGCTTATTGCCGACTAGAACGTGGACTTCTTTACCTTGCTTCCTCAGCTCATGTATTAAAGGAGTGGCCATTAAAGTATTGCCAATTCCCGCTACAGATATAACTAATGCTTTCATGTTAATAGTTAGAACAACATCTTATTTAAAGATTTCTTATAATGATTTTCCCACACCAAAACGCTTGTACCAATCATAGAATTTTCTCATACCATCTTCAATATTGACTTGGGGTTTGTAACCTAATAATTTTTTGGCTTTACTTATATCTGCATAAGTAATTGGTACATCTCCATCAGGCATATCTTTATGAATAATTTTGGCCTGTTTACCAACTATTCGTTCTATTAATTCAATGAATGATTTTAGTTTGATAATTCTTGAATCACCAAGATTGATTATCTCAAATTTGAAATCTTTTTTCAGAGCCACAATTATTCCATCAACAATATCTGATACATAAGTATAGTCTCTTGCAGAAGATCCATCTCCGTACATATCAATTGGTAAACCTCTGTGAATCTTATCTACAAACCTGTAAGGAGCCATCTCTGGTCTGCCTCTTGGACCATAGACTGTGAAGAATCTTAAAGCAGTTATGTTTATTCCATACAACTCATGATAAGTTTTACAAAAAAGCTCACCAGCTCTTTTTGTGACAGCATATGGACTAATCTGGTTGTTTACAGAATCTGTTTCTGAAAATGGAACTTTCTTGTTAGCACCATAAATACTTGAGGAAGAACCAAATATAAATTTCTTGACTCCAAATTTCTTTGCTAAATCCAGTAGATTAAGAGTTCCTTTAATATTGACTGATTCGTATATGTGTGGATTACTTATGGAAGGTCTCACGCCAGCTCTAGCTGCCAAATGGATTATGGCAGTAATTTTATGCTTAGCAAATATCTTAGTTAATTGATTGTAATGAGTAATGTCTAATTTGTAGAACTTAAAATTCTTGTTTTTCAAACTGTAAGAAAGATTCTTTTTTTTAGTTTTAGGATCATAATAAGTGTTTAGATTATCAACACATATTACTTTTTTACCTTGAGCCAAAAGTCTATCACAAACATGACTCCCTATAAATCCTGCTCCACCAGTAACCAGTATCATTAAACTCGAGAAATAGTTATGTAATTAAATACTTTACTGTAGAATCATAATTGTTCTCTAATAGTATATCTGTTAATATCCTTTTTTGAAGAACTAACTAATTCACCAATCAAACCAATACCTAGAAACTGGATTCCAAGAATTATTAATAGAACTCCAAGTATCAAAAGCGCAACGTGAGATGTAAATGAGTGTCCAAAAAATATTTTGTAAGATAAAACAAATAAATCTGCAATAACCCCTAATATGAAGAAGATTGTACCTGCAACGCCAAATAAATGAAGCGGTCTCTGATTAAAGTCAGTTATAAATTTAACAGTTAATAAATCCAATGCGCCTGTTAACAATCTTTTAGAACCATACTTACTTTTCCCAAATTTTCTCGGATGATGTCTAACCTTTATTTCACCAACTTTGAAGCCTGCACGAGAAACTAATGCAGGGATATAACGATAAAGATCACCATACAGATTCAAATCTTGGACAACTTCTGATTTCATAGCTCTGTAACCACAATCATAGTCATGGAGTTTAAGACCAAAGAACTTGTAGTTTAAACAATTAAATATCTTCGACGGAATTGTTCTACTAATAGAATCTCTTCTTGGAAACTTCCAACCAATAACCAAATCTAATCTCTTTAGAGCATCCATCATTCGAGGAATTTCTGCAGGGTCATCTTGTAAATCACCATCCATAGTTATAATTGTTCTTCCTTTGCATTCCTTAAAACTAGCCATGTAGGCAGATGACTTCCCGAAGTTTCTTTGAAATCTAATAACTCTAATTCTAGAATCTTTCTTATGAAGTGATTGAATGACTCCAAAAGTATGATCCACGCTCCCATCATCAACAAACATTAGTTCGAAAGTTTTTTTCAAAGGTTTTAAGGCAGAAACTATTTTATTGTAAAGGGGCGTTATATTCCTTTCTTCATTGTAAACTGGAATTACTATGGATATATCAACTGACATTTCAAAGTGAGGATGTGAAGGAAGATATTTATATCTTTGGTTTTTAAGAAAAATTAGCGTCTATTCTTCTTCGCTATAATAACCTGAGAGTTACCAAAATGAAAAATTGCGCAAATTATTTTTGAAATAAACTCAGGCATTAAAAATAAGTTGTAAGAACGAGACGTTGCTACATTAAAATCATAATGTGTAAAAAGCTTCTTAAGACCTTTAACAGTAAACACTGATTTATGACCATATTGGTCTATGAGATAAGGAGTATATTTTTTCTTAGAATAAACACCCATACGCAGTTGAGAAGGATGAAGACAGGAAGGAGTTGAACCAAATAAAAGCAACAATCTTGCATGAATCGAAGCAAGATTTGGAGTTGTTAGTATCAACAATCCGTTTGGTTTTAATATTCTGTGAATCTCTTTTACAAAACCATCAGGATCTTGTAAATGCTCAATTACTTGACTTGATATAACTAAATCGAATTGATTTGTTTTCAAAGGAAGCTTTTCATTTAAATCTATTTTTATGGCTTTAATATTCTTAGGGCATTTAGCCAAATAATTAGGGTTATGATCTAAAACAAATAATTCTTTGCCATTAACCTTGGACGCAACTCTTAAAATTAGTTTGCCATCTGACCCTCCCAAATCAACAATCGTAGAGAAATTCCCATTAGGAACTGAGTCACAAATTATATCTTTATTACTAGAAGATCTCCTTTTTGCGTGAGCTCTGTCAACTTTTGATAAAAACCATTGCCACATAAAAAGTTATCAACAGAAAAACGTTTATAAAGATTTCCTAAGATTAATCCCAAAGAACTTTCCACACGAGAATTCTTCCACCAGTCATTGAGTTCATATCACTGAATTTCTCAAAATGTGATGTGTGTCTGCCTTCAAAGAAGAACAACTTTGTAAACAATGATTTTGATAGAGAGGGATGTGTAATTAAAGCTTTATTCATTTCTTTCTCATAGACGAGATCTAAGAATATATCTCCGCCCAAAATATATGTGTGCTCTCCTTCTTCATCAAATATAACTACATTAGCAGGTTTTGCTTCTTGAGTTGCAGCAACTAAACCAGAATTTCTGTCTATGAAAGCCAATACAAATCTGGAATTTGAAGGATCTGAAAGGTTAAACACACCAGCAGCTATACTCACTGATTGACCTTGATTGCTTTCGCCAATTCCAATATTCATATTACAAGTTACAATATCAGATTCGTTCTTGCAACCTCTTATACTTGGAGTGCCATAATTAGGCCAAGGAGCAATCCAATTATTCGCTTCCTGATTAGATGTAATAGCTTGAACTTCATAAAAATAATCAGCCGCTTTTTCTTCTGTAAAACCAAATCTGGTTGTTAGAATATCTATAGACTCTTGATATTCTTGCTTTCGAACATTATTATATATGAATGATCTGTCAAAATTCCAACTTCCAAAGTGAGACCAAACACCCGCCTTTCCAACCATATCTTCTGAAGTAATTAAGAATGCTTCTGGAGGAGAACAATGAGTATACTTAATAACTGTTACAGATTCCTCTTCTGTAAAACCTTTTTCTAATAAATATGCTTTAGCTTCAACATCATTTTTCATTATAATTTCATAAATAACATCGACTGATGTTTCAGTGTCATCATATTTTAGGTTTACTTCATCAAAGGCATTGTTCGCACCACAGTCAAGCATACGTAAGATAGCTATAGACTCATCTTCATTATTTGACATCAATAGTTTTCCAACCCAATGAGCTTGAGGTCTGTTCTGACTACCACCATCAAAAGTTACAGCTCTATCTGCAACTGCTTTGAACCAATGGCCAAAATCCCACCAAGATGTTATAATAGCATTCTCAGCAGAGTTCTTTTGTATATTTGTTAGTGTGTTCCACCAACCGTCAGTCATACTTGGAATCTCGCTTTTAGCAGTATTATGAGCTGATTTCATTGGCCCAATTAGTAATAAAAGCAACAGAACAATGAGCACAGCACCCATAATTTTCCTGTTAAATTTGAATTCTTTAGCAGTCCAGTTTGTAAGCCACGATTGAACTGTGCCAAAAGCAATTCCTAATGCAATGGCATAGGCAGGCACCATTAGTAAAACGAACCTTGTTCCTTGAGTACTAGCATAGATGGTTCCCGCAAACCAAATAGTTAGGAACAAGGCATATTTTACGTCAGTATTTCTTTTGTCTTTAAGCAAAATAATAAGTCCTACAATAACTGGGATCGCAAATATTGCTAAGTACTTTACAGGAGATAATTTTATGGCTTCCTTTGAAACTAGCAAAGCGAATACTATAACGGCTATACCTAAAGTTACAAAGTCCAATTTCGAAACATTCTTCTTCTTGAAAAGTGTAAGTATGACTCCAATACAGGCAATAAAGAAGAACAATTTACCACCAATCTGTTTTATGATGGAATTAATGGATGCAGCGTTAAGTTCTGCAACAGTAGTGTAAACATTTGGCCAAAGATCTGGCTTGGCTGCTTGTTTTATAACTTTAAATTTTAAAGGACCATCAATGAAGTTCTGAAACTGTGAGGCACCTGAAAACAAAGAGACAAATATACCTGATAATACTATGAACAACACTAACATTGTCAAAGCGTTTTTGAAATCTTTATTCCAGATTTTCTTAAACCCTTTGTATTGAACTAATGATTTTACAACTAAATAAACTAAGAATATAATTATGGCTAATAATAGAAAGTCAAATATGTACCACCAGCCACTCCAAGCAAAACTGTAAAGCCCTGTTAAGAAACCCGCACCAGCCAATAAACCCAATTGTTTTTTCCAACTATCTGATTCAAACGCCTCTATAAACAGCCAAGCTATAAAAAGCGGGAATAATACATTGTAGGGATCTGTATCAGCGAATCCTCCAGCAGTTCTTCCAATGAAAGCAGGATGGATTGCAACAATCATACCTGCAATGAATCCTCCAAATAAACCAACTTTCTTTCTTGCGATGAAGAATGCAGGAATAACTGCGAGTGCAGATAAGAATACCGGTATAAAAAAGAAGTTTGTCATCAAACTATTATTAGCAAATATGTTTACAAAGCGATGAAAGAAAGCTCCAAAATATGAATGAAAAGTATCTGGAACATATTTTCCACCAGGCCCCAATACATGTGAATCAAAATGACCATTTTCATCTACTGAATCACCATAATGACCTTTCTCAATAATATTTCTGGAGTATCTATAATAGAAATAGGGATCAATAGCCAATAAATATGTTTGACCCTCATCATTTTGGAATCTTGTCTTCATATCTTTTGAAAGACCTTCAATTTGTGCTTGCAAAGATGGACCTTGTTGCTGTAAAAATTTGCTAACTTCCTCATTGATCATTTGGTTCTTGCTATCAGTAGGAAGATTAGGATATTGAAGATTGATATTGCTAGCAACTTGACTTCGAACATTATTATAGATGTTGTTATAAGCCCAGTCATCAGTTACTGGAAGATAGTAAGAGTAAGATCTGTAATAAATTGAAAAGAAAATGGCTATGGCTATTAAGAGTATTATAATCCAAGCTTGATTCTTAGGAAATTCAAACTTTTTAAGTTTTGAACCTATGCCTGAAAAGTTTATAGAAAGATCATCATCTTTTTTCTTCTTTGTCATCATACCCCCATTAAGAAAGATGTTATGATTGATTTATATACTTTTTGATTGGCGACAAAACCCATATTTAGAAAAAGTTTAAAAAAACCAATATATTCATAAAACTAAAATGGAAATAATTCAAGTATTAGTCATATTATTTGTTATCTTTGCATATAGCAGAGTACTTCTCAGATTTAAAGACAAACAGATGAGACTTAGAGAATTCACTTTCTGGACAATAATATGGGCTGCAGTTGTAATAGTTGCTGTTTTGCCGGCATTTACAGGATGGTTATCTAACAAAGTTGGAATTGGCAGACCAATAGATATCGCAGTTTATGTTAGCATAGTTTTGGTGTTCTACTTAATCTTTAGAATGTATGTAAAGTTCGAAAAACTAGATCAAAACATAACAAAACTTGTGAGAACAGTGGCCATAGAGAAAGAGAAGAAAAAGAAATGAGCTCGATCAAAGTTCTTAGAACAACGGACAAATATATTATAGGCCCCGTAAGCTGGATAATTGGTGGGTTATCCAAACTGTTTTCCAAAGATAAATTTGATGTTAAAAGCATTGCATTTGTGAAACTTTGGGCTATAGGAGACTCCGTAACATCACTTCCTTTGATTAAAGCCATAAAGGAAAAATATCCAAAATCTAATATAACAGTTATTGCTCATAAACGAAATTTCACAGTATATGAACATCAGAGCTTTATTGATGAAATAATTTTATTTGAAGAAGAAAATTTGTTTAAATTTCTTAGAAAATTTGACTTAGTGTTTGATCTAGAACCTTATCTTAATTCATCAGCACTACTGTCTTGGTGGATAGGTAAATTTAGGATTGGATTTTCAAACCAAGCAAGATCAATTCTGTATAATAAAACCAGCCTATTTTCAAAGAGCAAACACATGGTTGAAATGTATATGGATTTGGGAAGACAAGTAGGAATTGAAAAAACAATTAGTAAACTAGAAAAGCTAAAAGTTAATAAAAAAGAGAAAGAACAAGTAGATATATTCTTAAGAAAAAATGGTGTGAAAAAGAACGATAAACTTGCAGGCATATGCACTGGTGCTGCAGAATCCGTCAGAGAAAGAATGTGGCCAAAGGAAAGATTTGCAGAATTGGCAGACTACTTAACAAATAAAAATTATGTGGTCATATTTACAGGTTCGCCAGCAGAGAGTAAACTTATCGAAGAAGTTCGAAGTCTAATGAATACAAAGTCTATAAACTCTGCAGGGAAAATTAGTTTGACAGAATCATTTGATTTGATTGAAAAGTGCAATATTTTCATTAGCAATGATACAGGACCAATGCATGTGGCTGCAGCACAGGGATGTAAGACAATTGGATTATTCGGACCAAATACTCCTGTGAGATGGGGTCCTTTCGGCAAAGGAAACGTGTCAATTTATCACAAGATTTCATGTAGCCCGTGTATTATCAATGAAAAAGGTATCATGCCAATTTGCATCAATAAAGAATTCCAGAAATGTATGAAACTAATCAGTGTAAAAGAAGTGAAAAAAACAATTAATAAACTTTCTTAATCAACTAGTTTTGTTTAGAATAAATCTTTATTATCTTATCTACAATTTTTGTTGTTGAAAAGTCACACAAATCTCCAACTAAATGAAGCTTTGCGCCTATTTCATCAAGAAGAGGTTTCTCAACACAATCCCCTCCATATCCAGCATAATTGACGTGAATATCTGGAACAACCGATTTGATAAATTCCATGGGAACGGTTTCATCAAAAAGAGTCACATAATCTACACATTCCAATGCAGCTAAAAGTTCTGCTCTGTATTGCTCAGGTATAATTGGCCTATCTTTGTTTTTGTATGCTTGAACCGATTTATCACTGTTCAAACCAACTATGAGAATATCCCCTTGTTTCTTAGCTTCTTCAAGCATTCTAACATGCCCTGCATGTAAAATATCATAACTACCATTAGTTGTAACAATTGTTAAACCAACTGCTTTAAGTTTAACACATAGTTCCTTAATTTCTTCTCTCGTTTTTATTTTTTCAACACCCATAATTATCAACTCCAAACATAATCAACACCTTTCCCAGCATAATTTGTTGATTTCATAACTACATTCATGCCTGGTGTCAAAGTAGGCAATTCATCACCAACAATTTCTTGTTTAACACGCAATACATGAAAAACATTTGTGAAATTATACTCTGAAAAGAATTCCAAGTAAGCTTGACCTTTAGCAATAATTAAATCAGCAGATTTCAAGAGCTTCTTGAAATCATCAGATACATCTTCTTCATGCAAACCAAAACAGTCACTACCTGTTGAAACAATGAGACCAAATTCGTCTAATTTTTCAGATTTTAAATCTGCAACTGTCACATCATTCAACATAGGTTTATCTTTTCCCACAAGAAAAACATTTTTCTTATCAACATGTTTTACGATGAAATCAAGTAGCAAAGTATCGAATATCATTTCTCCATTATTATCAAAGAGATAAAGAACATTTTTCGCAGATTTAATCTCGCTTAACATCTCTTCAACTTGATTAACTGAAAAATTTTCCCTTTTAACATTTTGAATGTCTGCTTTAAGTTGCTCTAAATTGTATATGCTATCCATACAAGCTCCAAAATCTATTTTGTTACCTATAATAGTGAGCATCACAGAATCTCTTATGCTATCTGATTTAAAGTTTTTAAGAAGCTGTTTCGCTTGAATATTAGAATTATCCTTAATCAACTTGTAAGGATCTGTGCCATCAATTATTCTATAAAATTCTCTGTACCAATCAGTGTGAAACTTAGTAATAAAAGGATGACACCATTTCCCTTTAACAATTCGTGTTTCAATGTATCTCTTCAACTCTCTTTTTAGAAGTTCTCTTTCTTTTTCAGGAACATTTGCAAAATCCATAAAACTACTTATAACAGATGTATGACTTTCCAAAGGTCTATCTTTAGTCTTCATTTTTCATGTAATGATTTCTTACTATTTTTAATAAAATCAATCATGCTTTCGGTTGAAGGCCCCATCAAAGGAAGAGCTTTAGAACTCATATCCTCAAATAAGTCTTTGCCAACAATCTCTTCTTTTGAATGAGTTCCTCCTTTCACAAGAACATCGGGATGGAGGGTTTGTATGAGCTTTATAGGCGTCAGTTCTTCAAAAATAACCACATAGTCAACAAAGCTGAAAGCAGACATAATCTTGGCTCGATCACCCTGGTTTAATAGAGGTCTATCGGTGCCTTTATTTGATCTTGTTGATTCATCACTATTCAAAGCAACTATCAATATATCTCCTTGTTTCTTTGCTTCTTGTAAAAATTGAATTATTCCTGCATGAATAAAATCAAAGTAACCATTTGTGAGAACAACTTTTTTCCCTTGCTTCTTAAAACCTTTAACTAATGAGCTTAATTGTACAGGAGTCACAAGCTTGTTGATGGATTCATATTCATTTTTAATTGCACTTAGCAATTCACTTCTTGAAACAGTTGCAGTTCCTTCTTTTTGTACAGCCACACTTGCTGCAAAACTACCAATTTCTAAAGCCTCACTGTGAGTTGCATTAGATAGTTTTGAAAGAGCAAAAGCTGAACTCATAGTATCACCAGCACCACAAACATCAACCACTTTTTTAGCAAAACTTGGAAGTTGAAAAGTTAAAGATTCATCCATAACGATTGCACCTTTCTTTCCCAAAGAAGCCAGAACTACTTTGCTTTTAAGATTGGTTTTAAGATTTTCAACTGCTTTCAACAAAGTTTCATCATCTGTGATTTTTATGTTTGTTGCAATTTCGGTTTCTTTCTCATTCGTGATTATCAAATCAAAATCTTTGAATTTTTTTATGTTAAGCCTAGATATTCCTACAGTTAAGACATTATTAGATTTAGCTAAATCAATAATTTCTTCCATTAATTCATCATTGATTAATCCAGTTCCACCTGTTTCATCATAATCAGCCATAAAAATAGCATCACAAGACTTAACTTGCTCTCTAAAATTTGATATAACTTGTTTTCTTGTACTTTGTGATAAAGGAGAATCATTTTCATGATCAAATCTTATGACATGTTGACTAATATTACCACCAAACAATAATAGTATCCGAGAGAAAGTACCAGTTAGTCTTTCTTTATCTAAAATTAGTCCTTGAGTATCAATACCCCTAGAATCCAAATCAGATTTCAGAATATCACCGTTGTTATCTGCCCCAATAACTCCAACGGTTTTTACAGTTGCTCCCAGTTCTTTTAATACACAAGCAACATTGCCTGCGGCCCCTGGAACGTGAATTTTTGATTTGACAATTGCTCTTGGTACGGGCGCTTCTGGACTAAATTGATCGCTTGTTGTTTCAATATATTCATCCAAATAAAAATCGCCGACTACCAAAATAGTTTTGTTTTCAAAGTCGTTCAAAATCTTTTTTGTCTTGTCAACATTTAGTTTGGTCATTTCAAACCTCCAATTGGTTCAACTGTGAACATAATTAGTTTTTCTGAGCCATTATTTTCTAAAGTTATGGATGTTTGTGGAACTATAAAAAACTCTCTGTTTTTGTCCACACTTACTTGATTATCATTTAGTGAGCCATTTCCAGACCAAACAAGTCCCGCAATTGGTTTTTCTTTTGCATTAATTGTAAGTGATTTACCACTATTTATTTCCCAACCCTCACCATAAAATTGATCAAAAAATATCTGGAATCTACGACCAAAATCTCCTTCCTCAATAATTTTTATTTCTCTTTGATAATGATCTTTAAAATTTGGATCTGTTGACACATCCCAATCTAGTACTTGGTTAATTAGATCATCTTCATCCTTTAATCCTCTAAGAACCAACTTGTTGTATTCCTCTTCCCAGTTTGCTTCAGGAATTCTATCTTCAAATTTCCAACCAACATTGTTAAAATCATCTTGAGGAAGTTGAACCTCAAATGTAACCCAAGGTCCTGGAGAATGAATAGTGCCTGCAGGCATTGTCCAACCAGAATAAGGTTTGACAATATGTGGCTCTAATAACTCATACATAGAATCATCTTTCCCAAAATGTCTTAATGTTTCTTTAAATATCTCTTTTGTAACACCTGACTTAAATCCCAATCTTGAAATGGTTCTACCAATCTCTCGATTATAAGGACCAACGTTTAAAGGTGGAAAGAAATATGCTTCGATTTTGCCAGGTTTTATGGCCACACCATCAACGATGTTCCCCCCATGGATATGTGGTGGTATTGCAGGAACTTCTTTTTGATCTGAAAAACTGGTTTTCTTAGGAACTCCGCCAATATCAAGAATTTTTGTTAGAGGCCAAGATGTTTTCCAAACTCCAAAAAGTTCTTCTTCTGCAACATCTGATATTTGCTTAAGAGTGACCTCTCCTTCAATTAAACTTATGCTGGTTAATCCTTCTCCTTCTTTTTTCTCAGGATTCTCAGCTTCAACAAGAGACATTAACCATAATTCGACAGGAACATAACCCCTCTCATCAACAAAATCTTCTGAAAATTCACTATTCTTAGCAATTATATCACGACCAGAATAATTTCCCCTACAAACAAAGGTTGGTTTACTAGCAAATACAATTCCTTTCTGTAGTTCCAGGGTTTTTAATAGATATTCTTTTAAATTGGTCATCATGTGGTGACGAGAATAAAACTTTATTTAAAAAGTTTTACTTGTAAATAGAGGATTCATCGTCGACACAAAAAAGTTCACAAAAAACATTAGTTAACTATTTATATGTCACATTAGTCCTGGTAAGTTAAGATGGATAAGAAAATGAAAGTTTTACTTGTAACAGAGTATTTTACTCCAAAAATGTTTGGTGGTGGTCAAATAAGTGCACATCAACTAGCAAAGACTCTGGTGAAAAAAGGGTTAACTGTGTTTGTCCTAACAGCACATTTCTCTGGCTTGAAAAGAGTTGAAGAAATGGATGGATTCACTGTTGTAAGAACTCTAAAAACAGGCGAAAATCCAAATGCTTTCAAAGATAATCTAAGAAGATTATTTTGGTTTCAAAAATCAATCAAAAAAGAACTCCCATTATTGGATAAGAAAGAAAACTTTGATATAATACACTTCCTGAATACAACGGCCATACCAAACTTTAAGATAAACAAAAAAACATTTGCAACCATCAATGGCTACACAAACTTTTGTCCAAAAAGAAATTTATTCTACAAAGAAAAAAAAGCTTGTGAAGAATGTAATCCGGGAAAATTCGTTAAATGCATAGTTAATTCAAAATTCCTCGGAAAATACAAAATGCCTTGGTATGTAAAATACAACCCTATAATCTGGATGTCAGTTTATTCTAATCATAAAAAAAATAATAGAAATTTAGACAATGTACAAAACTATTTCGCAATATCAGGATTTACAGAAAAAATGTTGATAAAAAATGGTGTTAAGAAGAAAAATATTTTTAGAGTTCCAAACATAATAGATATTAAAGACTCAGACAAAATATTTCATTTAAAAGATAAAGGTGTTAAAATTGTGTTTATTGGTGTGCTTGAAAAAATCAAAGGAACAGAATTAGTCATAAGAGCTTTCAACAAAGTAAATGGTGATGCAAAACTCTTAATATTTGGAGATGGATCTGAAAGGAAAAAACTAGAAAAAATAGCGGGTCCAAATGTAAGATTCTACGGAGATGTTAGATATGAATTTATACCATCCATTTACAAACAGTCCGATGCAATAGTGCAATCATCTCTATGGCCAGAACCATTTTCTAGAATAATGTTGGAGGCCACATATTTTGGTAAACCAATAATTGCAACAGATAATGGTGGAAACAGTGAAGGAGTTATTGTAGGACAAAATGGTTTCTTAGTAAGAAATGAAGAAGAATTAGTAGAGAAACTAAATATTCTAATTAACAACGAAAACATAAGAAAAGATCTTGGAATAAAAAGCCGAAAAATATTTGAAGAAAGATTTGAAAAAGAAATGGTTACAAAAAAAATTCTTAATGCTTACAAAAAAACTTAGATTTTCATTTTAGATATATCACGAAGAATTTTCTGTATGTGCTTCCAAAGTTGAAAATTGAAAATAATTTCCAATGCTTAAATAGCTTGTTTCTGTCAAACTTATTCCAAAAAAATCTCATTGGCCCTCCTAAAATACAAGTAAAAAGCCACACATTAAGATTATCATTTTTCACAACTTCCAGTTTTGCCACTTTTTTGTTCTTCTTAATAACATTAACAATATCTGCATCCATTGGAAGTTGAGCCTCAGCATGTTCTGAGAGCCATTTCATATTTTTCCCAAAAGCTTTTCCTAATTTTAAAACAAACGTTTCATATTTTTTTGCTTTCTTTCCACAAGGTACACCAATAATCAATCCTTTCTTTGCAACTCTAATCATTTCAGTTATTCCTTGAGATCGATCTTTTTTGTGAACATGTTCTAAAGTATCATTTGAAATGATTAAATCAAAAGAATTAGTTTTGAAAGGTATTTTTGTCATAGAAGCTTTAATAAATTTAATTTTTGGAGAAACACCATAATTTTTTATGTTCAAAACAGTTATTTTTTTATCAGGGAAAAAAGAAAGACAACTTTCATGATTTCCACCCACATCAAGAATTGTCTCATAATTAAAACGGAGCTTCTTCATCTCGGCTGCTCTTCCCAAATCTCTTAAGATACCATCATGCATTTTAAACCATTATTTAGTCCAGCTAGGGGGAAGATTCTTAGTTATTTCTATATTTTTGAATTTACTACTTCTCTTACTACCAGTTTTTTTAGCCCACTCAGCCATTTTTTGAACTCCCTGTTCTAGTGAAAAGTTTGTCTTGTAGCCTAAATATTTTTTTACTTTTGCATGTGAAGAATATGCATGTTCAACTTCGTTTCTTGCGGGCAAGTGAATGAGTTTCTGCTTTGAATCCATTGCATTCATAACAACTGTAGTTAAACGATTCACTGTAAAAGGTTTGTCGGCCCCAATATTAAAAACTTCATTGTAAGCCTTCTTAACTTTAATAGATTTAGCTATTATTGGCGCAACATCTCCAATGTATGAGAATGCTCTTGTCTGCGTACCATCACCAAATATCGTTAATGATTTTTTCTGCATAATTTGATTCATGAAAATACCTACAACGTTCCTGTATTTATCGCCGAGGTTCTGCCCTTCACCATACACATTATGAGGTCTAAAAATTATGTAGTTCAAACCAAACATTTCATGAGCACACTTCAAATCAAGTTCAACAGCATATTTTGAAACTCCATAAGGATCTTCTGGCTGAGGAGTTGTTTCTTCCTTCATTGGAAGTTGGTTTGCACCATAAACTGCGATGGACGAAGTAAACACAAAACACTTAACATTATACTTAATAGATTCATTGATGAGATTTATACTTCCAAGCAGATTATTTCTATAATTAAATATTCTGATAAAATGAGATAATCCTTCGGCAGCATAAGCTGCTAAGTGAAATACATAATCAAACTTGTATTTCTTGAATAATTCTTTTACAAGCTTAAAGTTTAATATGCTTCCTTTTACGAACTTTGCTTTCTTAGGAACATTTTCAGCGAATCCTCCGCTTAGATCATCTAGAACTATGACATTATAACCTAACTTTATTAAATCATTTGTTAAATGTGAGCCGATAAAACCTGCTCCGCCAGTAACTAAAATATTGTTTTTAGTCATTGAATCACCTCGACATTTGAATTATTTAATGGTTTATAAACTTTACTTTTATAAGAAAAATTAGCTTTTTATCCTGTGAAGAAGTTTTTTGATTTCTGATAAAGAAAGAACTCTCAAAATAAATAATAAAAGTACATAAACCACTAATGCCACTATTAAAGAAATGGACAACTCAAGCCAAACGTTTGAATGTAAAGATGATTTGAGAATTAAAATGACTGCTGTAAAAATTACGCCAGACACTAAAGTATAAATTAAAGCTCTAATATCAAATTTCACACCAACTGATTTTTTCAAACTAACAAAAGTCCACACAGATATAATTGCAAAAGATATGAGTGTCGCAATGGCAGCACCTTCAATCCCAATGATTGGTATTAAAATAATATTTAGAACTATGTTTAGGACTGCCGCAGTTAAAAATATCTTGCCAACAATTGAGTGTTTACCAATACCTGACAAAACACCACTATTAATTCCACCAGAGACATTAATGAGTGCAGCTATGGCAAGAATTCGAAGAACATTGGCTGCAGGTTCATAAGCGGGCCCAAACAAAATCCTTATTATTAAATCAGGAAAGATGATCATCGTAAAACAAGCAGGTATCAAAACCAATGATACATATTTGTAAAGATCTTTTATACCCTCTCTTAAGATCTCAATTTTCTTTCTAGCCCAAAGCTCAGATGTGAGGGGAAGAAGAACAATTAGTAAGGTTGTACTGAAATTGGCCAATATTTTTGTTGTTGGAAAAGCTGCTTGGTAAAAACCAACGTCTTCTAGTGAAAGAAAGAAAGTTATCAGAATTGTGTCTGCATTAGTAAAAATAACTGTTGAAACAGACATTATAACCATTGATACTCCAAAGAGAGTGAGTTTCTTGAAAAGTGGTTTGGTAATTGTAGCTTTTACCTTTGTAAACTTGGGAAAATGTTTTTTGAAAAAAATAGGTGCAAATATGATTGGTAAAATAAATATGAAATAATGTGCTACGAAAGGAGCTTTAAGACCCATATTGAAAACTATCAAGAAAAGGAATGTGAAAACAAAGACTATTACGTTCTGGAGAAGTTCCATGACCGAATAATAATGCATCTTCTGAAATCCTTTGAAAGTATAACTAAGAGTTGACTGGAATGGAAAAAATATGAAATATATTGCATATAAAATTATTAGGTAATGATAATCTGGCATTTTAAGATAATGCGTTGCAAGAAAACCCGATATTAAAATAAAAATTACTCCAACAATAGCTGACAAGATGAAATGAGTCAAGAGAGTTATTATTATTGATCCTTTGACATTTGAATACTGTTTCTTAACAAGAAACTCCGAGATATACTTGACTAAGGCCTGTCCCAAACCCAATCTAGTTATTACAACAAATACAAAGAAAAATGACAAGATAGAATAGAAAAGACCATATTCAGCAACAGATAAGTTTCTAGCTAAAAGTAATCTGAAAAGATAACTCACACCTAATGATGCAACCCCTACTAAAAAAATTGTTACAGTACTACGAACCGCTTTCTTAGTATAACTCTCGACCATTTTTACTGATAGGAGACCATAATTTATTAATCTATTGAATTTAAGAAAGATTTAAAAGAATGGCTCAACACCAATAACACATGAAGTTTCACGAACATAAAATCAAGTTTGGAAAAGAAAAAACATTTGCTTGTGCCGACTGTGGAAGAAAAATAGACCTTTCAAAACTGGTGATTGGATCTGGAAAAAGAGGGTTTGACAATTACGTGAATCTTGACTTAGTAAATTTTCCTAAAGTTGATATATTACATAATCTTGATAAATATCCCTGGCCATTTCCCGATAACACATTTTCAGAAATCTACGCTAGTCATATCATAGAACATTTAGATGTTGAACAAGCCATGAAAGAGATTCATCGAATCTGTAAAAATGACGCTTTAGTTAAGATTATGGTTCCACACCACAGCAACCCATTCAAAAGATTATCTCACAGATATGAAGGATTTAATCTGGAAACATTTACAAATCATTTCTATAAAGGGAGCATCTACTGCGATGTAAACTTTAAACAACTCAAAGCCAAATTTATGATCAGAGTTTCTAGGCAATTTATGAAGGCTGAAAAATGCAAATTCTTCAACTGGATTATTAATAAAAAAAACTTCCAAAGAATATATGAAAGATTTTTCTGTTATATGCTGCCTTCGGCAGAGATACAATATCTTTTGAAAGTTGTCAAATAAAAATAGACTAATTAATAATTAATTAAAGGAAGTATTTTGAACCATTCAATGGTACTTTTCAAACCCTCCTCTAATTCAATATCTGGTTTCCAACCAAGAAGATCACGAGCACTTGAAATATCTGGTTGCCTCTTTGTAGGATCATCCTCAGGAAGCTTCTTGAAAACAAGCTCTGATTTTGAACCAGTAATATTTTTTATCAAATTAGCTAGTTGAAGTATTGTGAACTCTTTTGGATTGCCAAGATTCTTTGGACCAATATAATCAGATTCCATCATCATCATTAAGCCTCGAACCATATCACTAACATAACAAAAACTCCTAGTTTGTTTACCATCACCATAAATAGTTATTGGTTCGCCTAATAAGGCTTGTCTGATAAAATTTGATATTACTCGCCCATCACCAGGCCGTAATCTAGGACCATAAGTATTGAATATTCTGACAATTTTGATATCTGCATGCATCTCTCTATGATAAGCCATTAACAGAGCTTCTCCAAATCTTTTACTTTCATCATAGCAACTTCTTATTCCAACAGGATTAACATTTCCCCAATAACTTTCTTTTTGAGGGTGTTCTCTGGGCTCACCATAAGCTTCACTAGTGGAAGCAAAGAGAAGCGTTGCATTCTTTTTCAAAGCCAATTTAACAAGATTATAAGTTCCGATGGAATTAGCCAAAGCTGTTGAAGTAGGAAATTTCTGATAATCAATAGGACTTGCTCTAGAAGCTAAATGATAAATTTCATCAAGTTGACCTTTAATCTCAAAAGGTTTTGTTACATCATGCTTAATAAGTTTAAAATGTTTATTCTTCATAAGATGAACTATATGATTAGTGTGTCCTGTAGCAAAATTATCTACACAGAAAACTTTATGCCCTTGTTCTATAAGCACATCACATAAATGACTGCCAATAAACCCTGCTCCGCCAGCCACTAAAACTGTTTTCATCTCCCAACTCCAGCGTATTCAAATCCATAAGCACGAACTTTTTCAGGATCATAAATATTTCGACAATCAATAAGTACTTTTTTTCTCATAAGTTTTTTCATCAATTCAAAATCGGGTTCTCTAAACTGGTCCCATTCAGTTACAACTATCAATGCATCGGCACCTTTCAAAGCGTCATATGCATCAGAAACAAGTTTAACACCACCTTTAATCATGTGCTTGACTTCAGGCATCGCCTCAGGATCAAAAGCAGTAATCTCAGCATATTCATTTTTAAGTTGATCAATAATTACTAGAGAAGGAGCTTCTCGAATATCACTAGTTCTTGGTTTAAAAGATAAACCCCATATAGCAATCCTTTTTCCTTCAAGACTTGAAAAGAATTTTTTTAATTTAGGAACAATAGTTTTCTTCTGTCTTTCATTAACATAATCAACCGCACGCATAATTGTTGATTGATGACCGTGCTGTTCCAGCATTTGAGCAAGAGCCTTAACATCTTTTGGAAAACATGAGCCACCATATCCTGCTCCTGCTTGAAGAAATCTAGAACCAATTCGATTGTCTAATCCCATTCCTTTGGAAACTTCTTTGATATCAGCACCAGTTGTTTCACATAAATGTGACAGTTCGTTCATAAAACTAATCCTTGTTGCCAACATAGCATTAGAAGCATACTTAATTAATTCGGCTGTTTTTGTTTGAGTTATCATAATCGGATTACTCACTCTAGAAACAGGTTTGTAAAGGTTTGACATTATTAGTTTAGCTCTTTCAGAATCAGCACCAATAACAACTCTATCAGGATTTTGAAAATCTTTAACAGCTGCGCCCTCTCTTAAGAATTCAGGATTTGAAACAACATCAAAAGGAATTTCCTGTGTATGATTTATTTTTATTATTCTCTCAACTTTTTCAGCAGTACCAACCGGCACAGTACTTTTATCTACTATTATTTTATAATCATTCATATGCTTTGAAATTTCTTTGGCTACAGCAAATACATAATCCAAGTTTGCTTCACCACTTGCTTTAGAAGGCGTTCCAACACAGATGAATATAACTTCTGATTTTTCTATGGCTGGTTTACCATCAGTAGTAAATACTAATCGCTTCTCCTTGCTGTTTCTAAGAACAAGTTCTTTCAAACCAGGTTCATAGAATGGAATTTTGCCTTTTCGCAAAGCTTTAATCTTTTCAGCGTCAATATCGACACAAGTGACTTGGTTTCCTAAATCAGCAAAACATGTTCCAGTCACCAGTCCTACATATCCTGTTCCAAAAATAGCTATCTTCATATAGCCACTGGAGAATAACAACCCATTTAAAAAACTTATCTAAAAAATGGGAAAGCTTTATAAATAAAGTGCGGTTTTTCAGTCTTGGACGGCCAAAGCGGCGTGGTTATACCCGATCCCATTTCGAACTCGGAAGTCAAGCGCGCCCACGTTTTAAGTTGTACTGCACTTTGTGCGGGAACCTTAGAAAGCTGTCCGCCTTTTTTTCTCAAGATGTTATTCATTCAGGAGTAATTATAAAACTATAAATATGCCTATTCTCAGAATAGATTATTATGACTACAAAACCATTACTCGTTATTCTGATATTAGCTTTTGTTTTGACGGGATGTGTTACTATAGATGTTAATCACAAAATAAATTCTGACGGAACTTCTTCCATCGAAGTAATTTATAACATGTCAGGAATGTATGCTTCACTTGCAGGAATGGGCGAAGCAATGGGCGGGTCAGAAGTACCTTTTGAAGACAGTTGTCAAGGAGTTGACTTTTCTAATTCCATAATAATTGATGGAATATGCGAAACAAGAGACGGATACTTGATGGTCCTTAAAGGAAAACTACCTGCAAGTGCGCTAGTTGGATTTGAAGAAACAGCCACAGGATATAATTATGATATTAGAAGCATATATTCTGTTCTAAATAGTTTAAATTCTGCAAGTGCATCTGCTACAAGCGGGGAGTCAGACGACATATCGGATGAATTCTTATCGGACGCCAATAACAAAATGATGTTGTCTGCATTTACATACACTATAGAAATGCCAACCAAGATTGTGGATGCTACTATTGGCACCATGAAAGGCAAGAAGGTAACTATTGATATGTATGAGTTACCAGATGTTGAATCTGCATTTATAGAATCTGAGAGCGCAGGTTCTGGTTCTTTTGCGTTGGATAATCAAATGATGATTATAATTGGCATTGTAATAATAGTCATAATAATTGTTATTTTGTTGTTAGTGATAAAAAAGAAAGGACCTAAGAAGATGAAGTCTGTTAAAGGTCAAGAAACTCTTGGTGCAGTTCTTGAAGAACCATTATCTCCCACTGTTAAAACACTAATTCAATGGATTAAAACATATGAATCACAGTACAACGAAGAAGCGTTGAGAGCATCTCTAACAAAGAATGGTTATGGTAAAGAAGATATTGAAAAGGCATTCCAAAACAAATGAACTATTTTTTCTTGATTTTTGCTATAAAGAAACCTTGTATTCCTGTTTTATGAGGCCAGAACCGTTTACATTTCTTGATTTCAGGATTTAATTTATCTCCAAAAACATCCGTCAAACCAGGATCACCTATGGAAAGATTAATTTCTTCTAAACTCAAATCATTAAATTTGTTCAGCAACCAATTAATATTAAGCTCATTTTCTTCTGGTTCCAAAGTACAAGTAGAATAAACCAGCACACCACCTTTCTTCAAACTTTTGACAGCTGCTTTAAGTAACTCTTTTTGCAATCTTGCTCTTTCTTTAAATCCTTCAACAGATTTCATATGAAACCAATTCTCCTCATCTGCAAAATTACTTGAACAAGGTGCATCCAATAGTATTTTATCAAACCCTAACTTGAAGTCAGTTGCAAAACGAGCATCTTTCTTGTAAATTAATGTATTTGTTACACCAAGTCTTTCAATATTATTTCGTAAAGACTCTAAACGATGAACATTATTGTCTAGAGCCATAATTGAACCTTTGTTCTGCATATAAGCTGCTAACTGAGTTGTTTTTCCGCCTGGTGCAGCAGACATATCAAGAACCAATTCATCCGACTTAGGATCTAAAACTGCTGCGGGCAATTGACTTGCAGCTTCTTGTAAATAGTAGTATCCTTGTAAGTATTCAGGTGTTGCACCCAAAGAGAAATCTGATTCGTAAAAATATCCATTATCAAGAAAAGGAATTTTTACTAATTTTATTTTTTCTTTTTTTAATCTCTCAATCAGCACAGAATCAGAATTCTTCAAAGTATTAACTCTTAAAGACTTCTTCAAAACAAATTCTTCAGGAGCAAATATTTCTCCTAATTCCTCATATCTACGCAAAAAAATACTCATGGTTTTGCAATAATCATTTTTATTTATAAAATTTGGGAAAAATTAAAAAACCCTTTAGAAAAACCTATCTTTATGTATGATGTTTTTGGACTCGGAAACCCTATGGTGGATACAGTCATAAAAGTTGCTGAAGAAAAAGTTGGCGAATTAAACTTAACAAAAGGTTCTGTTAACTTCGTGGATGAAAAAACCGCCACAGACCTACTTAACAAATTGAAAAATGAAGAAACTGGTATTAAACCTGCAGGCGATGTTGTAAATACTATGATGGGCATTGCTAACCTTGGCGGTAAAGCTGTTTTTTGTGGAAAAGTTGGCAATGATAAAAATGGTTTGTTCATTGAAGAAACTTTGACACAGGACGGCATCAAACCAACTTTGATTAAAGGTAATGTCACTACTGGTTCTTGCACTGCTCTTGTTACACCAGACTTTGAAAGGACAATGATTACTCATTTAGGAGCAGCAATTACTTTGAATGAAGATGAAGTCATTATTGAAGACATAAAGAACAGCAAGATCATTTATGTTACTGGATATATTCTTGAAGAACCAAACCTTAGACAGATGGCTTTGAAAGCCTTAAAAGAAGCGAAGAAACATGAAAAGAAAATTGCAATTGATGTTTCTGATCCTTCTCTTGTTAAGAGATGCAAAGAAGACATTTTGAAAATCTTAGAAGAATTTGCAGATATCATAATCGCTAATGAAGATGAAGCCAAAATACTTACAGGAAAAGAGAAGGAAGAAGCATTGAAAGAAATTTCAAAAATGTGCGAGATAGCTATTGTAAAACTTGGCAAGGAAGGTGCACTGATAAGCAATAAAGGCATAATTCATAAAGTTAAAGGATTCAAAGTTGAAACTGTTGATACAACGGGTGCAGGCGATATGTTTGCTGCAGGATTCTTGTTTGGCATAACAAATGGTTACAAAGTTGAAGAAGCCGCCAAGATAGCCAATTATACAGCTTCGAGAGTTGTAACAGAATATGGTGGAAGATTAAGCATTTCTTTGAAAGAAAATATAAAAGATATAATACAACAAAAATAATCTAAATATTTTTATATGTTCAATCTTTTCTTATTTATAAGATGAAAGTCGACGGTAAACACCATAGAACAATTTGGTTAAAAGAGAGTGATAAAGAAACAGTCCAAATCATTGACCAAAGAAATCTTCCTCATGAATTCATAATTGAGGATTTGAAAACTGTAGAAGATATGATTGTCGCAATAAAGGATATGCATGTGCGTGGCGCAGGACTTATTGGCGCAGCTGCAGGATATGGAATGTACATTGCGGCGTTGGAAGCCTACAAATCAGATTCTTTTGATAAAACACTTCAAATGTTAGCCGATAAACTAATTGCTACAAGACCAACTGCCACAAATCTTTCGTGGGCTGTTAAGAGACAGATAAAAGAAATGAATAAATATGGTTCTACAAAAGAAAAAGTTGAAGCTGCTTTGAAAACTGCAAAAGAAATTGCAGATGAAGACGCAGAATTTTGTAAGAGTATTGGCGAGCACGGTTCTAAAATCATTGAAGATATTAGCAAACAAAAGAATGGCAAACCTGTTAATATTCTAACTCATTGCAATGCAGGATGGTTGGCATTCGTTGATTATGGAACAGCTACAGCCCCAATTTATGAAGCTTTCAATAAAGGAATTAAAGTACACGTCTGGGTTGATGAAACCAGACCAAGAAACCAGGGTGCAAGACTGACTGCGTGGGAACTAGAACAACACAAAGTTCCTTTCACAGTAATCGCTGATAATGTTGGCGGACATTTAATGCAGCATTCAATGGTTGATATGTGCATCGTAGGAACCGACAGAACTACATATACAGGTGATGTAGCCAACAAAGTAGGAACTTACCTTAAGGCATTAGCCGCCAAAGATAATAACATCCCCTTCTATGTGGCACTTCCTTCTTCCACATTTGATTGGAATATGAGAAATGGGGTAAAAGAAATCCCAATTGAACAAAGAGGAAATGAAGAAGTTAAGTTTGCCAGAGGATGGCTTGAAGGAGAAATAAAAGAGGTTCTCTTAACACCTAAAAACGCTAACGCCGCTAATTTCGCTTTTGATGTAACACCAAGAAGACTTGTTACTGGACTAATAACAGAGAGAGGAATATGTGACGCAAGTGAAGAAGGAGTTTTATCGTTATTTCCTGAGAAAAAAATATAAGTGACAAGGTTTATTGTTCTATTATGTCTATTTTAATTAAGAACGTTTTATTGAACAATAAGAAGAAAGACATTTTTATTCAAGATAATAAGATTTCTGAGATTAAGAATAAGATTATTCATGAAGCAGAATTTAAGATTGATGGTTCTGGCAAGGCAGTTATTCCTTCTTTTGTAAATGCTCATACACATGCAGCAATGACTTTGTTTAGGGGTTATGCTGATGATTTACAGCTTAATGAATGGCTTAAGAAAAAGATTTGGCCTAATGAGCTCAGACTTACAGAGAAGAGAGTTTACATAGGCACAAAGCTCGCCTGTCTTGAAATGATTAAGTCTGGAACCACTTACTTTAATGATATGTATTTTCGTTTTGGAAGTTCTGCACAGGCCGTTAAAGATATGGGTATGAGAGCTTGTATCAACACGGCATTAACAGATTTCCTTGGTAGATTTCAAGGAAAGATGATGATTAAGAAGAACTTAAAATTATACGAAAAATACAAGGACTTTAATCCAAAAATGCAAATATCTTCGGGTGCACATTCCATCTACACAATCTCTCAAGAGTTTTTAGAGTGGATGCGAGATTTCACGGAAGAAAAAGATATTTTAATTCACTTTCACATATCTGAAACAGAAAAAGAGGTTAAAGATTGTGTAAAAAAGCACAAGATGAGACCGGTAGAATATTTGGATAGTATTGGCTTTCTTAGTAGAAGATTAGTTGCGGCTCATTGTGTGTGGGTTAATGAAAAAGAAGTCAGGATTCTTGCAAAGAGAAATGTTCAAGTTGTTCATAACCCAGTTTCAAATCTCAAGTTGGCCATAAACAAAATCTTCCCTTATCAACTCTATAAAAAGTATGGATCCAATGTTTGTCTGGGTACTGATGGAGCGGCTTCCAACAATAGTTTGAGCATGTTTAATACCATGAAAACTGCTGCACTAATTCAAAAGTATAGTCATAATGATCCAAGGGTTCTTCCTGCCGATGAATGCTTAAAATTAGCTACGCTGAATGGATTTAAATGCTTTGGATTAGACGGCGGAATAATTAAAGAAGGAAAGTTAGCTGATTTGTTATTAATTGATCTCAAAGTGCCAGAAATGGTTCCAAATCATAATCTGGTTTCCAATATTGTTTATTCAGGAAATGCTTCTTGTGTTGATACAACCATTTGTGATGGAAAAATTCTCATGCAAAACAGAAAAGTTAAAGGAGAAGAAGAAATTTTAGAAGCAGCTAGAATCACAGCTAAAAAATTCTTAAGATGGTAATTATAGTTCAATAGTTATTTTACCGTTTTTTTCGTCTATTTTCTTTATGACTTTATGATTTTGAAGTCTTTCTTTTATTTCTTCCCAAGAAAACTTTTTCCTTGCAACATCCAACTCTGCGAGAATCATTTTTATCTCGTTATAATGTTCATAAATAAATTCTCCTTTGGCTTGGTTTTCTTCATAACTTATCCCCATTCCTTCTATTGTTTGTTCCTGTTGATTTATGATTACTTGGATTGTGTTGAGTTTCTTGTTTTTCTGATTATCGCCTTCTTTCTCATGAGCAACAATTAATCCTTCTGAGAATTTCGAATCAATTGCTTCATTGAATGTGGCAAAAGATTTATCTTTTTCTTTTGAAAGAAGTTTTAGTTTGAAAGGCATTATCTCAGTCCCAACAATTCTAGCAGATATTTTTTTAGAGAGTAATTTAGTCCATTCTTGGTACAAATTTGTTATCTCGATTGAAGAGAGTTTTTTCTTTGTTTTATCAACGCCCGCCAATACACATAACTCTTCTGCGTACAATCCACCAAGGCCGAGATTAATGGCCAGTGTTTTAACAATGGAATCTAATTCTGACTTCACAATGATTTCTTTGAATTCATCTTCCTTTAATTCTAAAGTATTTACAAGTGTTGGAGGATATTCATATTTTATACCCCCTCTAACAGTTCTGTCTTTCCATCTGTGACTCTCCAGCGCACTTATGACTTTATATTCATCATCACAAATAACTACATTGCCATTTGCAAACAACTCTATAATCATTAGGTAATATTCTCCTTTAGTTTCAAAATGAATTTCTACAATTCTTTCAAATCCTTTTTGTACAATACTTTTTATCATAGCACCAGATAAACGCTTCCTTAAAAATTTACAAAACCCCATAAGCTCTCTACCAAAATCTTCTTTGTACTCGGTTGTATAAATTGCATTAGGCATTATTCTGAGCATCTTTTTCCCTTTAGCTCTGACATGCATTGTTAGAACAAATTCTCTGTCTTTCTGATAAACTTTGTCAATTCTACCATTGACTAAATCCTGTAGTTCTTTAACAACATACAATAATTCCAAGGAAGATATTTCTGTCTTCATAGTTTAGACTAAGAGAAAACTATTTTTAAATCTTTAGAAATTATTTTTTACAAATTGCATGAGAATGGGAATATCGGCCGGAACACCAAGATTTAGCCAATAATCTTTTAACAAACTCATTTTTACCTTCTTTTGTTTAGCAAGCAGATTAACTCCACAAGTCAATTCAAATTCTCCTCTGGAAGATTTCTCTATATTTGTTAAAACATCAAATATTTCATTAGTAAACTTATACAGTGCAACATTAATTATATTTGATGGTGAAATTTCTGGTTTCTCTTGAATTTCAATTAGAAGATCTTCTTCGTGAACTAGAATTCCAAAACCTTTTGGATTAACATGCACATATCCATAAACATAATTATTATCATCTTCAAGAGGGACTTCTGCAAAATCAATCTCAGAGTACAAATTATCACCCATTAATAAGACAAAATTGCCCTTAATTTTATCTTTTAACAGACTTACTGCATGACCAGTTCCAAACCTTTCTTCTTGTTCGACAAGTTCAACTTCAAAGTTAAAACTTGTATGTTCAAAAAACGCCTCGATTTTCTCCTTCTTATATCCAACAACTAAAAAAACCTTTTCATAACCAGCCTTCTCAAGATTTCTTAAAAGGTATTCTAAAAAAGGTTTGCCATTAATTTCAATCAAAGGTTTTGGAATTTCTTTTGTTAGAGGAAGCATTCGCACTCCTTGTCCCGCCGCTAAAACAACTGCTTGTTTCATTAGTACTCAATTCCTCTCCTGGCAGAAACACCATCATCAAAAGGATGTTTAATAGACTTTATCTCACTAACATAGTCTGATAGAGCCATTATCTCCTTTGAAGCACCCCTGCCTGTTAAAATTAACTCTGTATGTTTACTCTTGTTTTTAATCAAACGTTTCAACTCATCTACTTTGATAAAGTCAAATTCCAACGCCACATTTATTTCGTCCAACACAACCAAATCATATTCTTTTGAAGAAGTAATTTCCTTAGCCTTATCAAAAGCCGATCTAACAAATCCTCTTTGTTCGGTGTCATTAAGAAAGCAATGTCTGCAAGAACCACAATCAATATCATCTCTCACATAATCAAAATATGGTGGTTTATTATCATCCAGACCTCGTAACTTCATTTGCTTTTGCTCTTTCACACAAGGTTTTCCATGTTGCTCAAAATCTACTGCTGGAAGAAAGTTTTTAGCAGCTATGAATTCACCCGTGTAAGCACCACCTTTCATAAATTGAACAACGTAAACTTTGAAACCTTGACCAACTGCGCGCATAGCTATACCCATTGCATGCGTTGTCTTTCCTTTTCCATTACCTGTATAAACATGTACTAAACCTAACTTATTTGTCATTCTACGATGCCGAACAATAAGAGAAACCACAAGAAATACAAGTAGCACATCCTTCTTGGAATTTCATTTTTCCACCACAATCCGGACAGATGTCACTTTTTTTCCCTGTAGGTTTATCAGCAACCCCTTGATTTTTCTTTTCTTCTTTCTCTCTCTTGAGATTAACATTCAGATTCATGACTTGGTTTTCTTTACTACCATCACGATAGATGGTAACTCCTTTACAACCAAGTTTATATGCCAAAATATAAACATTCTCAACGTCTTTTATACTTGCTTCATTTGAGAAATTAACTGTTTTTGAAACGGCGTTGTCAGTATACTTCTGAAAAGCCGATTGCATTTTAAGATGATATTCGGGCGATATATCATGTGCTACTACAAACACTCTCTTAATATCTTCAGGAAGCTCTTCAATGTGACTTATTGATCCTTGATTTATAACTTTCTCCATTAACTCTTTTGAGTATAAGCCTCTTTTTTCCAACATCTTCTTGAAATTTTTATCAACATAGAACAGTTCTTTTCCATCCATAACTCTTTTTACATAACTAAGAGCAAACAAAGGTTCAACCCCACCAGAAGCATCTGCAATCATACCAATTGTTCCAGTTGGAGCTATCGTTGTCCTAGTGGCGTTTCTTAATTTTAAATGTTCTCCTTTGAAGTATTTACTATTTTTATTGAAAATGCTACCAGTCCAGTTTGGAAAAGTTCCTCTTTTTTTAGCCAAGTTACAAGAAGCAATATCTGCTTCTTTCTTTATGAAAGACATTACTTCTTCAGCTTTGTTCACACCTTCATCGCTATTATATGGAATCATTAGTTTGATAAGCATATCTCCCCAACCCATTACTCCTAATCCAACTTTCCTATTAGCGCGAACTACTTTTGTTATTTGGGGAATTGGATATCTACTCATATCTATAACATTATCTAAGAAGTGGATAGCTCTGTGAATAATTACTTTAAGTCTATCCCAATCAATTGATTTGTCTTCTTCGACAAAGTTCCCAAGATTAATAGATCCCAAATTACATGCTTCGTAAGGCAATAAGGGCTGTTCACCACAAGGATTAGTACTTTCCATTTCACCTAATGCAGGTGTTGCATTATCTTGATTTATCCTATCAATAAATAATATTCCAGGATCTCCATTTCTCCAGGCAGCACTTACAAGCATATCAAAAACCATGCGCGCACTCATCCTTGTAACTATCTCTTTGGTTGCAGGGTTAATCAAATCATAATCTTGATCGCTTTCAACCGACTTCATAAAATCTTCAGTTATACCAACAGAAATATTGAAATTTGTGATTGCATCATTTTTCTCTTTACAATTGATAAAATCTAATATGTCTGGATGATCTATTCTTAGTACACCCATATTTGCGCCTCTTCTTTTTCCGCCTTGCTTAATGACTTCGGTGGCGGCATTATAAACAGTCAAAAAAGAAACAGGACCTGAAGCAACTCCTTGAGTTGATTTAACATTTGCATTTCTTGGTCTTAACCTTGAAAAGGAAAAACCTGTTCCGCCTCCGCTCTTATGAATTATTGCTGCATCTTTCAAGGTACCAAATATTCCCTCCATACTATCTTGAATTGGTAAAACAAAACAAGCAGCTAATTGTTGAAGATCCATGCCTGCATTCATCAGAGTTGGTGAGTTTGGCACGAAATCTAAGTCAACCATCATATCGAAAAACTCTTCTCTTAATTTTTTAATATCTGCATCCCGGTCATACATTCTATCTGCTTTTGCTATATTTCTTGCAACCCTCATAAACAAATCATTAGGTGTTTCAACAATCTTTCCTTGAGAATCCTTTAACAAATATCGCTCTTTTAAAACCTTCAGAGCATTAATGGTTAATTTTGATTGAGTTGGTTTTCCAATAACAACCTTCCTTTCTTCTCGAATTAAATCGTGTTTGTAACGATAAATTATATAAGCTTTCATGACACTCAGCTGTCCATTATCCATCAACGTTTCTTCGACTAAATCTTGAATTTCTTCAACTTCAGGAACCTTTGTCGAACCAAAACGAATTTCTAATTTTTCAACAACTTTATCTGACAATTTTTTTGACAGAACACCATCTTGACCCTGAACAGCAACAACTGCTTTAAGGATTGCTTTGGTTATTCTATCTTGATCAAAAGGAACTGTTACACCATCTCTTTTTCTTATTTTTTTTACTAAACTCATCTTACACCTCATTGCTTCATCAATTTTTTAGCTTCTTCTCGAAATAATTCGACATCCTCGAATTCCAGATAAACACTTGCAAACCTTATATACGCAATCTTATCCAGTTTTTTGAGATACCTCATGGCAAGATCACCAACAACTTTGCTAGATACTTCTGCTTTGTCGGCTTTTCTTAATTCAGATTCAATCTTGTCAATTAACTTTTCAATTTCATCTATAGAAACAGGTCTTTTCTCACAAGATCTTAAAACTCCTGATTTGACTTTTTGTCTGTCAAAAGCTTCTCGAACACCTGCTTTCTTTATGATTATTAAAGGATGTAATTCAACACGCTCATAGGTTGTAAACCTTTTTTTGCAGTTCATGCATTCGCGCCTTCTTCTAGTTACATCTTCAGTTGTTTCCCGAGTTTCTACAACTCGAGTATCCGCAAATTCACAAAAAGGACATTTCATATTTACACCTAAAAATAATTTTTAAATTAAAAAATTGTCGTCTAAAAATAAACGAGTCAAACACTACCCATAGGGTGTGATGTTGGGAAAAACTTTATATATAGTGGTTTGTGGTACTAATTTTATTTATATGTTTTTTTATTGTCAAGAATATATTTACGAATATACCCTATCAGAAAATTATGAAAGAAAATACTATTTGAAAAGCTTTATATAAGCAAAAAAAGCCCTCATAAAAATGAAAGGAATAGTCATAGTTGATAAAGGTTTAGAAGAAGTAGCAAGTCGAGAAATTAAAGAAGAGATAAAATCCGCAAGTAAAGAAGAAGAAACAGTTGTAATTTTTTCTATGAAAAACGAAGAAGATATTTGCAAAATCGCGTATAATTGCCAATCCATTAGAAGAGCTTTGATCTTGATAAATAAAATAAGTATACATTCTGACCTTGGAAAAAGTGTTGAGGCATTCCAGAAAGGAATTGAAACAAAACTAAAAAAATATTCTTCGAATAAGATACAAGTTGAATGTGAAAGAATTGGGACACATGATTTTACTAGTGTAGACTTCGCAAAGGAAGCAAGCAAAGCACTAGAGGAAAAAAAGTTTAAAATCTCTAGAAAAGAATCAAATATCACACTATACATTTACATCTACAAGAACAAAGGATACTTGTGTATTGATTACTCAGGAAGGGATCTAAGCAAAAGAAACTATCGCATATTTACTAAGGCAGGATCACTAAAGGGCACTCTCGCCTATGCATTGATTAGATTTGCTGATTATAAACCAGGCGAAATAATCATAGATCCTTTATGTGAATCAGGCGTTGTGCCAATAGAAGCGGCTTTGATGGCAATACAAAAATCAGTTCATTTCTACAAGAAAGAATTTGAGTTTCAAAAAATCATGCCGAACTGGCAGAAACTGTTGGACAAAGAAGACAAAAAGATAAAGAAAAAAATTGTAAAAATATATGCTTATGATAAAATGTTGAGAAACATTGATTCCACAAAAAAGAATGCCAAGATTGCAGGGGTGGAAAAAAATATTAATTTTTCTAAAACAGAAATTGAATGGTTAGATACAAAATTTGAAGAAAGATCCGTTGATAAGATAGTAACAAAGCTACCATCTGAATCAAAGAAAATGCCTTCGAAATTCGTTGAAAAGATGTATCAAGAATTCTTTTACCAAGTAGAATATGTATTAAAAGCTAAAGGTTTAGCGGTTGTTTGTACGTTAAGAAATGATTTATTAAAGAAAGAAAGCGAGAAAAAAAACCTCCAAATTATTGAAGAGAAAAGGGTTTTTTCAGGTCAACAAGAATATACTGTTACAATTTTTAAAAAAGTTTATAAAGAATAAAAGTCAAAATAAAGTAAAATGTTCTGGGGTGAAAAAATTGTACTGCGACATGTGTGGTGCTGAAGGTCAGCTTTATAGAACAAAGATTGAAGTCTCATTTCTAAACGTTTGTAAAAACTGCGCTAATTATGGTGAAGTAATATTAAAAGTGAAAGAACCTGAGCCAAAAGCAGTAATTAAAGCTAAAACACGACAAATCGAAGAACAAGAAACTTTCGTGGTAATAATCCCAAATTATTCTTTAGTTGTAAAGAACAAACGAGAACATATGAATCTAAAGCAAAAAGAATTAGCCAAGAAGATTGCTGAGAAAGAATCAGTCATTCATAACATAGAATCTGGACACATGGAACCAAACATGGATTTAGCTAAAAAACTTGAAAAATTTCTGCACATCAGCCTTATAACCCAATACAAAGAAAAAGGTGGCTTCAAAACAACCAGCAGTGAAACATTAACTATTGGTGATTTAATAAAGAATAAAAGACAACTTTAAAAAAGATAATATAACAGAAATATTTAAAATGATCCTTGCATGTATAAACATATGTATATTACATTTCATGCCATAGTTATCTATATTCTCTCTTTTTTCGGATTATTTACATCAATAGTATATTTTCTTACAATAAAGTCCCCGGATAAAAAAGAATACGTTTTGGATGATAAATTTAGACCAAAAGTATCTATAATAATTCCAATATGGAATGAGGGGTCTGCGCAAGGAGGCAGATTGAAAAAAACAGTTGATTCTCTCCTAAACTGTGATTATCCTAAAAACAAATTGGAAATCATAATTGTTAATGATGGCTCCACAGATGATAGTTTGAAACTAGCAAAAGAATATGAACTATTTGGAGTTAAAATATTATCTAACAAAGTTTCTCAAGGAAAGACAATTGCTATAAATGAAGGTTTAAAACATGCAACTGGAGAATTAGTTGCCGGATTGGATGCAGATTCATTTATTGAAGCAGATGTATTAAATAAATTAGTTCCGTGCTTCAAAGATCCACAAGTAATGGGTGCCATTCCTTCAATAAAAATTTGGAAGCCAAAAACATTTCTTCAAAAAGTTCAATTCCACGAATTTCTAAGTGCGGTTTTTATTAGACATTTACAATCAGAGCTTGGTGCAATCCCATTAGCACCAGGAGCCTTTACCCTTGTAAGAAGGAAATTTGTTGAAGAACACGGACTTCTAAATGCACGAACAATGGTAGAAGACTTAGAACTCTCTCTCAGAATCCAGAGCCATAACTACCTCATTGAAAATGTTATAGATGCAAACGTATACACTAGCGGCGTTGTAGGATTAAAAGCCTTTGTAAATCAAAGATTAAGATGGTTCTACGGCTTTCTTATCCAAATAAAACGATACAAACACCTATTTAGTAAAGACTATGGAAACTTAGGAGTGTTCATATTACCAACTGCAGTCACGTTTGTTTTTCTAACAATCGCGCTATTCTTTTATGCAATAATCATGCTTGTTTACAACGCCACACATTGGATAAGAGGATTGTATTTAATAGGATTTCAGCTTCCAAACTTTCAGTATAGCTTTGATTTGTTCTTTATTAGTGTTAGCAATACAACTATTATACCTGTCATACTAGTCATAGTTGCTTTGGTGTTTGTATACTATATTAAACGCATATCTGGAGAAAAACAAAACATTTTAGTACCCTTTATCACTTTTACATTCACATATTGGTTGTTAGGATCATTTTGTTGGGTCTTAGCACTATATTACTATATACGGAAAAAAAAGGTCAAATGGGGACCAAATTATTTTTCCAGTTAAAATGCATCGAAAAAAAATCAAATCATCAAGATATTTCGCAGCTTTCTTTCTAACAATAATAATTTTCTTAGTGGGATTCATAATAGGAGAATATATCAGTGAACAAAAACTACAACTGGTGTATGGACTGGAGCAAGATTTGAGAATTGAATCTTTAGGAAATGAGATGTTATTCGAATTAGTGACTGAAGATTTATGTGAAAACATAAATTTAACATCCTATACTGATGAAGTTTCATCCATTGGAACAAAGCTAACATACATGGAAGGCATATATGGTTATAATGCACCACAAGTATGGTCTTTAAAGAACTATTATTCGTTACTTTTGATAAGACATTGGTTATTGGCCGCAGAGGCAAAAGACGTTTGTAAAATTGAGAAACCATTAGTTATGTATTTTTATACAAACAAAAACTGTGTGGATTGCGAAGACCAAGGATTAGTACTAACAAATGTTCACAGAAACTATCCTTTCTTCTACATATATTCATTTGAAGTGGCATTGGATAATGCAGCACTTAATTTTCTAAGAGAAAAATATGATATACAAGAACATAAACTACCAACACTTGTGATAGATGAAAAAGTCTTTTATGGTTTTCAATCAAAGGATTTTTTAATGGAATACATGGATTTAGAAAGACTGTTAGCAGAAGACAAAAAACAACATCCTTCTTGGTACTCTTAGGAAACAAACCCTCCTATATGCTTCCAGACAGTAATTTCTCCAGAAGAAAATAGTTTACTAAAATGATCACTGTTTTCTAACAAAAACAATAGTCCTTCATCAGACTTCTTCCAAACCAAGCCTTCTTTCATTTCAGGAGTTATTAAAATATAATCTATTTGACTTTCCTTTAAAATTTCCTCTGTTTGTTCTAGGTTCCGAGAATAAAATATTTTTTGCTCAGTATCTTTCAAAGCGAAGTAGTTGTCATAATCAAAAGAGTTATCATCTAGAAAACTCTTTTTTTCAGAAAAATATTGTATGAACCCTCCATATTTCTCATGGGAAAAAACCACTCCATCAGGTTGTGATTCTAAAAATCGGAGTGCATTGACTAAATCACTATTTGGATTCTCATTTATGATCTGATCTGTGTAGAGAGAAGTTGAAAATATTACACTACAAAGAACTAGCAATAAACTAAATCTCTTGATAAAAATAACAGCCCAGTTTCTTCGTAAAAGAGTTATTATTATTGCTGCTGCCAAAAAACAAATGTAGAAATTTAACACTACTTTCCCAACCACTGTGAAGAAAGAGAAAACAAAAACAATCACCAGCGATAATAAAAAGAAAGAATACTCTCTTCCACGTTTCCATGTTGCAAATAAACCTATAAAACCTAAGAATAGGTAGAAAAAAGGTATTCCTGTTTTGGCACCAAACGATGTGAAGTAAAATGACAAAGATGGATTAGCGAAAACATTTGCAAATATTTGAAATCCTTTATGATAAAAAGCAAATATGAAAAAAGCAATGATTCCTGGAACTAAATTTGATATTAAGAATAATAGTTTTCGCGAGTAAAGTTCATAACAGAGTAGTATGATAACTGCTGCAACAAAAAATTGAAAGCTAGTTACTGCAATTAGCACCATAAAGAGAATTGAAAAATAATTCTTTTTAAGATAAAAATGAAAAAACAACAGTAAGAAGAACGTTGCCAATGACAAATCATTGATTCTGGTGAATAAGTAAAGAAACATTGGTGAGAGAGCAAATAGAAATGCTGTATATGTGGCGGTTCTTTCAAGATAGAAACGTTTGGTAATGAGAAAGAAGATATACAAAGAAAGTAATCCAATGATTACAGAAATAATTATTATGCCTTGCATATTTGTAACTGACATCAAAAATCCTAAGAAGTAATTAGCAAAAGATACTTTGTGAATTCTTGATTCCAGAGGATCCCAATAAACCCCTGTGTAAATGTCTTCTGAAGCTCTTAAATTATAATAAGAACCCGAATATGAAAATAATGGATCCCCATTAAATGAACGAACAATGAAAGGGGATGATAACATTAATGCAGCTAGCAAAAACAAAACCAACATCGTTAAACTTCTTCTGTCAAATTTCATTGTATAGTACACCCAACTTTGTATATCTTAACGGATTTATTAAAAACCATGTCAAAACAATCTTCATCAACATAATGCAATTTTTCTTCATCACCAAACTTCCCGGAAAAATAGATATAATCAACGTCATACTTCATTAATCGTCTCAACGCTTCGGTTTTTAAATGCAAAGAAAAAACAGATTGAACATCTTCATATCTTTGTTGAGCATCAGTTATCAACAGAAAATCTTCATCTATGACTGTTTTTCTTTTGGCAAAATGATTAATCATATAACCTTCTTCAACGCGAGCCAGGATGATTGAAGAATTGTCTGTGTTGTTAAGCAACCAATCCAAAGCTTCAAGTTCATAATCACTAGGTACACTTTCAACAGAATTCAAAGCCAAATTGACACTAGGAATAACTGATGATAAACAAAACAGTATAAATATTCCAAGCAAAACCCATTTGCCAGACCTGGAAAATTTTGTTTTCTTAAAATATGAATATATTAATTTCATGGAATAGCCAGACAATACTGTCAAAACTATGCTTAAGAAGATGAGGCCGACTTCAAAGGGGATGGTTTTTAGCCACAACAATAATAGAACTATTAAAGCCATGCTCACCAAAAGAAAAACACTTCTTTTCTTTTCCTTGAACAAGACATAGTAGATAGCATATATACCTAAAACAACAGGTATTATGCCTATATAGTATATAACTTGAATTAAGTTTAATTCGAAAAAGAAATTAGTTAATATTTGAAGAGGAATATTTTGCCAAAAAATCAAAGGACCATGAACAAGGAACGCGTTTTTATATAATAAAAAATTAAACCATATAACAAAAAAGCTCGCGAAGAGAATTAATTCGAGCTCTCTTTTATTTACTTCCAAAGATTCAACTCTCAACAAAAGGAGATACAATAGAAGTCCGAGTATGAGTAAGAAAGCCGATGAATGAGATAATATCAGCACAATCATAAACAATATTGCCATATTAAGATGAAAACGATTATTAATTTTCATCATGAAATAAGTGATTGAAACCATCAATAGTATTACAAGTGAATAAACAGATATGTCATTCACTGTTACAAAGAAAATAGGTATGAACCCTGAAAAGAAAGCAGTAATAATAGATATGAGTCTATTTTTAGTTATATGAAACGACATCAGATAAACCGTTACGATGATGAATGATGACAAGAGATTAGGAATCAACTTGGCTGCGAGCGAAGTACCTAAAAATCCGAATAGTGCAATCAAATAATAAAATATTGGGGGGAAAAGATGACTTCTGCCACCATAGCTTAGTGGATCTTCAAAAAGAGGCGAACCATTTTCATTAATGTTCTCAATTTGTCTTAGTTCAAAATATGCCTCATAAGAAAAAATGTCTGTTTGCATAGAGATTCCAGCTCTAGATAGAAAAGTTATTAGAAATACTATTAACAATAAAATTCCGGCGACTGATCTCTTCATAAATATAAATAATAAAAAATTCTTTTAAAAGGTTTCTAATCGTCTAATCCTCCTCGGGATTATAAGAAGGAACTGCCGATTTGCTGATAATCATTATGTCACCCATGCTCTTAACGAGTTGGTGTGGAACAATAACTCCTTTTGCAGCACCGAGAACCTTATTTAAGAAAGAATTTTTAGTGGCTTTAACTCTCCAACCAAATACCTTATTACTGGTAAGTATGGCCTCTTCAATATCACCGAAGTAATCTCCGCTATCAGTGAAAACTCTCATGTCAAAAGTTTCCGTGATTTTTTTCATTTTAATCATTAGTACCACCTTCCAAAAGTTATAGAAGTTTTAAAACAAACTGATTTATATAACTTTCGTTTAGTGAAAGTAAAAAGATATAGAAAAATATATATACTCATAACAGTATTTTAAGAATATAAGCTGAGAGGTGAGAAATAATATGAATGCAGGACTTGAAAGCGTTATACTGGCCATAATCATTGGTACTTTAGCCGCGATAGTCTACAGTTTAAGAGTGCTTGTTCTAATGGAAAGAAGAATCGCCAGAATGGATATCAACATCGAAAAGATGGCTGGCCAAATCGTTAAGGAAGAGTACAAGATTGAAGCTGTGGAAAGAAACATCCAAAAACAACTTAAATCGCGAAAGAAATAATTTTTGTTTATATTCATGATAAAACATGTGTCTCTAGCCCATGGATGGTACTATCATTACAGAATCCATTCTGATAAAACAAATATTCTCTGCAATAATGGATATTCTAAATTGAAAAGTTTTCTTGAAGAAACAATGAATAAATGTCCTGATGAACATTTTGTAACAGGACCAAGATCTAGCGCGTTAAGATTTTCTCTGTCTGTGAAACTCAAAGAAGATTTAAATCACGAAGTTAGCAGATTAGCATTACAAGGATTACAAAATATGGAACAGTACAAAACTGGACATTCAAAAGTCCAAATGTTCATGTTACAATTTGATAATAATTCTATAAGTGTGGAAACACCCATCTGGATGCATAGTAATGAAATAAAAGATTTTAATAAACTATTTGGTGGAACAACAGAGCCATTATCAGGTCACATAGACTTACTTCGAGTTGAGAATGACAAAAAAGTTTGGATTTGGGACTATAAACCAAAAGCAAAGTGTGAAAAGTATGCCTCAACACAAGTATTCTTCTACGCTTTAATGATGAGCAAAAGAACAGGCATTCCACTCAACAAGTTCATGTGTGGATACTTTGATGAGAATATTGCATATACATTTAAACCAGATATTAAGATGCTAAAACAATTATAATTGACTTAACAATAATCCTTTTGTCTCAGCTAATTCTAGACTACCAACAAAAGAAGCATGAGTTACAGCTAAATCATCAATATTAAGAAAGAAGAAATCCTTTCTGTCAAATTTAATAACAACCATTGCTTCGGCACCAAACTTGTCTGCAAAATATTTCAAGTTGTGAATTTCTTCTTTAGTAAAATATTTTTTTTTGTCTTTGGTTGCTTTAACTTCTAATGCCAACCTTCTAGAACTGTTGCCAACAAGCAAATCTGGGCAAGGAAACTGTGTTGAGCCAGAACCTGCAGCCCTTATACAAGCCCAGCCATTGGCCCAGAACATATGCATCAAAGCTCTTTCTGCAGCACTACCTTTACTTTTTCGCCTCGCATGAGAAATTACCATGGTAAAAGATTGAAATGGTATTATAAATAGTTTTTCAAACCAATAAACATATAAAATAGCTTTTCTGCTTAAAAGAAGGTGAATTTAATGACTATTAAGAAAATAATTCCTTTAGCGGCCATGGAAAGGCTTATGAAGAGATCCGGGGCTGAAAGGGTGTCGGAAGATGCTAAAGAGGCTTTGAGAGATGTCTTAGAAGAGTTTGGACAAGAAATCAGTGAATCTGCAATCAAACTTTCCATGCATGCAGGAAGAAAAACAATTAAGGCAGAAGACATAAAGTTGGCAACGAGATAATCAAATTTTAAGTTTCATGAAGTCATATGCACAAGAAGAATTTGCAAAATAAGTTTTAATTTCGTCTTCTAAAACTTCAACTGTTTTGTACCGTTGTGAAAAGTGTGTTATGATTAGCTTAGCTACATCTGCTTTATTCGCGATCAAACCAGCATCCTGAGTAGTCATGTGTTTATATTTCTCAGAGTGGTCTTTCATATCAGATAAATAAACTGCTTCTGTTACCAAGAGATCAGATTTATTTGCGAGATCAAAGCAGATTTGATTTGGTAAAGTATCAAAAATAAACGTTAGTTTTCTACCTTTCTTGACAGAAGATATTTCATCAATAACAACTTTTTTCCCGTTAACGATTATTTGTTTGCCATTTTGAAGTTTTCCTAAATCAGGCCCTTCTTTCAAACCTAATTTTTTGGCTTTGATCATGTTAATTTTCCTAATATCCTTTTCTACAAAAGAATAGGCTATACAAGGAGTTGTGTGATCCATGGGCGCACATTGAATATAATAATCACTCTTATCCTTAAAGACTTCAACTTTCTTTGGATTAAGTTCAAACACCTTCAAATCTAAGTTGTTACCATCAAATACCACTGAGTCAAGTAAATTCTGAACTCGTTTCTTTGTTCCCAGAGGACCATAAATCTCTATCTTTGGAGGTGTTTCCTTGTTTGAAATAGTTTGCAGTAAACCAATTATACCCCCAACATGATCTCCGTGCCAATGAGTTACAAGAATAATATTAACCTTGTTTCTGTTAATGCCTGCAAGGTTCATTTGCCTTTGAGTTCCCTCTCCACAATCAATCAATATACCTTCAGCTTTGTAAGATAAATAAATTCCTTGGACATTTCTCTCCTTTGTTGGAACCATACAGGAAGTTCCTAAAAAAGTCAATTGCATATTCTTACTAAAAATCTAATATTTATAACGGTTTTGCAAAAATATATAAATCGACTATAGTTTATGAAGAAAATGCCTGCGAAGAAGGAAACTAAGAAGAAGCCTGTGAAGAAAAAAGCAACTAAAGAGAAAAAAGAACCATTAACTAAAAAGTTGAAAGATCCCCTCAAAGCTTTGTTTGCTCATGAAAGAGTTATTCTAGAAAGTTGTGATGAAACAAACGAACTTTATAACAAGGGAGTCTTTGGAACTCTTTTAGAAGATAAAAAATTACAATTATCATTACAAGAAGCATTATTCTTGATGGAAAAAGATAAAATAGCAACCCTTGATACAAGAAATAAAGCACTCACATTTGAAAGATTCATAAAAAGAGCATCTAAAATTGAACCAAATTTCTGGATTAGATACTCGGTTTACAAAGATATGCGATCAAGAGGATATGTTGTTAAAACAGCATTAAAATTTGGAGCTGATTTCAGGGTTTATGATAGAGGAATAAAACCAGGTGAGGATCATGCTAGATGGATTGTTTATCCCGTGCATGAAGGAAGTACACTAACTTGGTATGAATTTGCGGCCAAGAACAGAGTTGCACATTCAACAAAGAAAAGATTACTAATGGGTGTAGTTGATGATGAGGGAGATGTAACCTATTGGGAAATTAAATGGTTACGACCCTAAGCGAAACTTATTAAAACTACTTCTTCTTAGTGAAATCAATGGCTGATAAAGACGAGATTCTAAGACTTGTAAAAGAGAAAGGACCCATAATTCCCAATCAGATTAAGAAGATTCTTGGAGGCGAAACTTATTTGATAAGTGCTCTTCTTTCTGAATTAACTTCTAGTGGACTTGTAAAAGTTTCCAATACTAAAATTGGTGGATCACCAACATATTATGCTCCTGGTCAAGAATACAAACTTGAAAATCTAAAGAAATATTTGAATGAAAAAGATGGACGAACATTTGAATTATTGAAAGAAAGAAAAGTCTTAAGAGATAAAACTCAGGAAATGCTTATTAGAGTTAGTATTCGAAACATCAAGGACTTTGCCAAACCAGTAGAAGTAAATGTAAAGGGTGAAAAGGAGATATTCTGGAAATGGTATTTAACTCCTGCCAACGAAGTTGAGGGACTTATTCAAAAACAATTCAAAAGTGTGACAAACGAGCCACAAAGAGAAGAGAGAAAACCCGAACCACCTAAAGAGAATGTAAGAGAAGAAATGCGTGAAGAGAAACAAGAAATATTAAAAAAAGAGATTTCAAGAAAGGAAGTTCCAAAAGGAGATTTCACAAAAGCATTATATGATTTTTTTGAGGAAAAGAAAATCGAAATTACTAAGGAAGAAGTTATCAGAAAAGATTCTGACTTAGAACTTCAAATAGTTATTCCTAGTGCAGTTGGAAAAATGGATTATTTTTGTAAAGCCAAGAGCAAGAAAAAATGTAATGATGGAGATTTGAGTTCGGCATTTCTAAAAGGACAGCTGTTGAAACTGCCAGTTATTTTCATAACTAGTGGAGATGTCACCAAGAAAGCAGAAGACATGCTCGGAAGAGAATATAAAGGAATGATTCTAAAAAAGATATAAAATGGGCACGCCAATAACTGATATTCTAATAACAAAAGAAATAACCATTAGCGATTTAGATGGGAAAATTTTGGCTGTTGATTCTTTCAACATGCTATATCAATTCCTTTCAAGCATTAGACAACCAGATGGGACTCCATTGATGGATTCAAAAGGGCGAGTAACAAGTCATTTAACGGGTTTGTTCAGTAGAATAACTAAGCTAATGATTGAAGGTGTAAGCTTTGTGTTTGTCTTTGATGGAGAGACGCCTGAATTAAAAAAAGCTGAAAGAGAAAGGAGAAGAGGAATAAAACTTGAAGCAAACAAATTATATGAAGACGCAAAAGACCGAGAAGATGTCAAAGATATGAAGAAATACGCTTCAAGAACATCGGTACTAACGTCTGAAATCATTGAGGAATCTAAAGAGTTGATTAGGGCTTTGGGAATGCCAATTGTACAGGCACCAAGCGAAGGTGAAGCCCAAGCATCATACATGGTAGATGAAGGTGACTGTTATGCCATAGTCAGTCAAGATAGTGATTCATTAATATTTGGTGCTTGCAGAGTTGTGAAGAACTTAACACTTAGTAGAAAAAGAAAAGCAATCAACAAACTAACATACAAAACAGTTAATCCAGAAATAATATCTTTGGCTGATAATCTGAATCACCTGGGTGTGACCAGAGAACAACTAATTGTAATTGCCATGCTAGCAGGAACGGATTATAATATTGGCGGTGTTAAAGGTATAGGGCCTAAGAAAGCATTAAACCTAGTAAAGACTTATGGTGATAATTTTGATAAAATATTTGAAGAAGTTGGATGGAACGATAATTTTGACTTTGAATGGAAACTAGTTTTTGATTTAATAAAAAACATGCCCGTACATAATGACTATGAATTAAAGTGGGATCCTATCAACAGAGATGAAATTATAAGAGTGTTGGTTGAAGAACACGACTTTAATAGGGAAAGAGTTGAGAAAACAATTGAAAAATTAATGAAAGGAAAACCTGCAAAGGATCAGAAAGGATTAAGCGATTTTTTTTAAAGAGGTGAATGGAATTGGATTGGTATGTTTATGCACTATTATCTGCGATATTCGTTGGAATAGTTGGAATTTTTAATAAAAAAATACTTAATCATGAGCATGCGCTTGAGTTCACCGCATCAAGAGGTATTTTTCTAGGTGTGTTCTCTTTGTTCCTAATTCCTTTTGTAAATTTTGGTATATCTTGGAAAATATACTTGCTAATTTATTTAATCTCTTTGATTGCTTGTGTGGGATTATTATTTTTCATGAAAAGCGTTAGACACGGAGAAGTCTCGGTTGTTGCACCATTAACAAATATAAGTCCTTTATTCTTGGTCATAATTGCTTTTTTTGTACTTAATGAGATTCCAACTTCAAAACAATATATAGGCATATTTCTATTAGTGGTGGGTGCATATTCCCTCGAAGTAGGTATTACAAATAAAGGTTTTATAGAACCAATAAAAGGATTTGTGAAATCTAAAATTGTTCATCACTTATTGATTGCATTAGTGATTTTCAGTATGACTGCTGTACTTGATAAAATGATTCTTGATAAGTACGCAAGTATTATAACCTATTTATTTGTATTCACAATTTTTAAATCTATTAATTTTATTATAATTGAAAGTTATAAACATGGATTCTCAGAGATAAAAAACGATTTAAAAAAAGACTTTAAACTACTTCTACCAGATTCTATTTTACTCTTTTTTGGACACGTTTTCTATCTGCTGGCGGTGGCCGCTCCAGGTGCATCAATATCGTTAGTTATACCAATTAAAAGGATGTCCACACTATTTACCACCATCTTTGGAGGCAGTCTTTTTCATGAGAAAAATTTATTGATAAAAGTTCTTGCCTGCATCATCATGATATGGGGTGCGGTATTCATATTATTATAAAACTTTAAAAAATAGCTCTACATCTTTATTCTTATGAAAGGAGTAAAAGTACCTCTAAGAGAAGCTGAGAAAGCCAAAGAGTTCTTGCTAAATAAAGGCGCATTAGATTTTAATCATGAAATTATAAAAGAAAAAGAGCATTTAATCTACCCTATAAATAAAGAAGTTAAAAAATATAAACCCCTTGAATACAAGTTTCCAAAAAAAGAGATTAAAGAGAACTGGAAAGATTTTCTTAACAAAAAGCTAGATAAAAAAGAACTAAAATTATTGAAAACTGCTCACGACGTTGTAGGAAGCATAGCAATACTTGAAATTCCTGATGAGCTAGAAAAAAAAGAAAAGACTATAGCCAAAGCTTTGTTAGAAAAAAACAAGACCATCAAAACAGTTTTGAAGAAAGCTGGCGAACATGGAGGAGTATTTAGAACTCAAAAATTGGAATGGTTGGCTGGTGAGAAAACAAAAGAAACCATTCATAGAGAGAGCAACGTCAACATTAAACTGAATGTTGAAAAAGTATTCTTCTCCGCAAGATTGGCTACTGAGAGAAAAAGGATTATTAAACAAATAAAGCCTGGAGAAAAAGTGATGGTGATGTTTTCAGGATGTGCTCCATATGTATGTATCTTTGCTAAAAACTCCAAAGCTAAAGAAATTTGGGGAATTGAATTAAATCCAGAAGCAAACAAATATGCTGTTGAAAATGTCAAGTTGAATAAATTAAATAACATTAAACTTATAGAGGGCGATGTGAAAAAAGAAGCTAAGAAAATAAAAGAAAAATTTGATAGAATAGCAATGCCATTGCCTAAGAGCGCAGAGGATTTTCTGCCAGAAGCATTCATGCTAGCAAAAAAAGGCACAATCATACATTTCTATGACTTTGAACATGAAAATGAGTTCGACGAAACAAAAGAGAAAGTTAGAGCTGCATGTAAAAAGGCAGATGTGAAATACAAAATTCTAAAATTTGTCAAATGTGGACAATACGGCCCTGGTAAGTTTAGAGTTTGTTTAGACTTTGAGATCATTGCCGGTATCTAAAATTATTTAAATAAAATAATTATTCTAATCACTATGAAAACAACAAACAAGTTTGAAAACAGAAACCAGGGTGTTTCTGAATGTATTCCTTGTTAACCAGTTTAAACTAGATAATTCTCTAAAAGGTGGTTGTTTTCCTTGTCTTTCAAACCATTCTTAATCATAACTATATTCATCAAAAAAAACTTATTAAATTAACAAATCTTTCTGAAAGAACTGTTAGAAATAGCATAAAAAAACTTGTTTCTCTTAATTTGATTTCTGAAAACTTTGATCTCTACGATATTCGAAGACGAACGTACTCAGTAAACAAGAGTGGAGGTGATAAATATGAGCATCGACAACATGCTAAAACATACTGTGAACAGGAAGGATCTTAGAGCAGTAGGACTGGATTATGACTCCGTAGGAATTAAGCTAGAGATGCAAGCTACAAAGAGAGTTTATTTCGATAAAAAAGGAATAACTGTGGAGCTTGAAGATGGAACTTATCTAGGACTAAAGGACTTGCAAAGATATATTCAAAAGAATAAGCAAACTTCTCACAGAAGCATATTTGACACATTCACACCTTAGAAATAATTTATTTTATTTTTTTATTCTAACTTAACATCATCTTCAGGCATGTATGCAGGTGTGTGAACTAAAAATAGTTTCATCTTACCACTATAATCATAAGGAGTATTCTTAGGAACTATTATCACATCTGATTGTTCTACTTCTATGACTTTGTCGTTAATAATAAACTCTCCTTCACCTTCTAACACCAAATAAACTCTATCTGAGCTATGGGTTTTGCATTTACCATGAGAACCATCTACTTCAAAATAAGCTGCACTTGCACTTGCAAAATCATCTTTAGAATTATAAGCCCATCCATCAAGCCCTTTCCAGCCAAACTTATGTGCATCTTCTAGTTTAAATTTCATTTTAGTCAATATAAAGCGCGCTCCCTAGTTACTTCCGTTCTTCACAGGCGTTAGCCTCAGCGGGTGTTCACTCGGTCATTGCACGTATATTAATATAATAAGAAACTGTTTAAAAACTTTTAGCTATACATATGTAAATAATCTGATCCTATCCTGTCTTCTTCATTCTTAACTTTAATAATGGAGTCCAATAAGTCTTGTTCCATGATTTTGGTCTTGTTTCTCCTTATCGCACAGTACCCTGACTCTGTGCAAACAGCCTTTATTTCTGCACCTGAAAAATCTTTCATTTTCTTTATGACTTTTTCAAAATTGATCTTCTTGTCAAGAGTCATATTTCTAGTGTGAATCTTAAATATTTCTTTGATACCATCTTCATTAGGATGAGGAACTTCTATTAATCTATCCAATCTTCCAGGCCTTACAACTGCAGGATCCAATATATCATCTCTATTAGTACATCCTATGATCTTCACATTACCTAATGGTTTAAATCCATCTAATTCTGACAGGAATTGCATGAAAGTTCTTTGAACTTCTCTTTCACCAGAAGTACCAACATCAATTCTTCTAGAAGCTAAAGCATCAATCTCATCAATGAATACTATTGAAGGTGCTTTTTCTCGAGCTAATTGAAACACTTCCTTTACTAGCTTTGCGCCCTCGCCTATAAATTTCTGAACGAGTTCAGAACCAACAATTTCTATAAATGTTGAATTTGTTGATGCAGCAACGGCTTTTGCCAAGAGAGTCTTACCTGTTCCTGGAGGACCATAAAGCAATATGCCTTTTGGAGGGGTTATACCCACTTTTTTGAATAATTCTGGTTTTCTTAGAGGAAGTTCTATGACTTCTCTTATGGCCTCTGCTTGTTCTTTCAAACCACCAATATCTTCCCAGGAAAGTGTTGGTTTTTCTAGAATCACAAACTGTTCAACATTGAATTTCTTAGATGTGTGAATTTTATCTACTATTGTAAGATTTTTTTGTTCTAAAACAACTGACTCACCAGGTTTAAGCTTCTTAACAGATCCCGACACTTCAACGACAAATTGATTCCCATTTGGTAATTTAATAATGGCATTCTTTTCCAAAACGTCGATAACGTCGCCAATCAAAAGAGCAGGAGTTTTGAATTTATCTAACTCTGTCTTAAGCTGAGTCACGGTTTCTCGTAAAACCCTATTTTCATCTTCTAATCCGTTAGAATTCATAGTATAAGAGAACATAACTTTGTCGAGTTTGTCTGTTGATTTCATTTAAAAAAGTATTGCAGCAATGTTTTTAAAACTTTGGTATAATCAGCGCCTTGGAAAACTTAGAAAGTAATGCATAACCTTTTTTTGTTACGAGAACATCATCTTCAATTCTTATACCAAACTGATTATATAATCCAGGTTCTATCGTGATAACCATACCTTTTTCAAGGGTTTTCTTTGATTTTATACTCACTGTCGGCGATTCGTGAACATCAATTCCCAGGCCGTGACCTAAACTGTGAGTAAAGTATTTATCATCAGATCCGAGCTTTTTCCTAACAAAAGCTTCTATCTCAGATATTTTTTGATTTGGTTTAACCATTTTAATAGCTAATTTCTGAATCGATAAAATCTTATTGTATAAATCCAATTCTTTATCAGATGGTGTTCCAATATACACTGTGCGAGTTATGTCTGCACAATAACCTCTATATTTGACACCCATATCAATAATCATAAACCCTTTTTTTATAGCTTTATTTCCAGAATAGTGTGGTATAGAGGCACCTTTGCCAGATGCAACCACTGGTTCAAAAGAGAGCTCACACCCCTCTTTGATGGCTTCGATTTTGATAAAATCCTTCACTTCTTTTTCAGTCTTGAAATGAAACTGTTTAACTATCTTACTAAGAATATTATCTGTTATTGAACAAGCTTTTTGAATATTTTTGATTTCCTCGTCAGTTTTGGTTTCTCTTAATGTTCGAAGAATCTTTTCTATATCAACGGTTTTTGCAGTCTTTGATATAAACCTCTTTTGTTTGACTGTCATAGCAAATTCATTGATGCCAAGAATCTTCAAATTTAACTTTTTTAAAGTTGATCTTAAATCTTTATAAGGATCATCATACATAATTGTTTTTATAGATACATTTACATCTTCCAATTTGTTCACAAAAAGCAATGGTTTTCCTTTTGCAGGTATGAGTAAAATAGAGTTATCTATGTTTTGTTGTGTAAAATAAAAAAAATTCGGATCTCTAAAGAACAATAATGCACCATCTACCTTCTTCTCAAGCAGTTTTTTCTGAAAAGATTTTAGCTTCATTCTACTAATTATATCGTGTTGTTTTTATTCTTTTTGATTGCGGTAAAGACATTTAAATATAACTTCATTAGTAATGATGTGATTCCTGTTACTCTGCTCTCCGACTATGAATTCTGTCAAAGAAAGATTTTTTTAGACAAAGTTCTCAAAATAGCTGCTCCGCCAAAAGATGAAGTGATAAAAGACATCATCAGACATAAAGTCTTCGATTTAATAAATAAAGAAGAACAGACGGTGGTTGAGTCTATCAAAAAAAGACCATCTTATAGCCAGATATTGGATAAATATAAAGATTCTCATGCGGATATTCTAAGAAAAGTCATTTCTGACAATAAACAATCTTTGATAGACATAAATGCTTCGCTAATTGATTTCTTCAAGAAATCTTGGCCCATGATTGTAAGAGAATCAACTTTTAGAGCTGAAAACTTGTTTAATTTTGTAGCCAGACATGAAGTTTATAGTGAAGAATTATGGAACCAGTTGACTCCAAAGATGTATTCTGAAGTAAATGTTCAATCTGAAAACTTAATGCTACGTGGAGCTATTGACAGGGTTGAAAAATATCCTGACAAAAAACTATTGTATGAAATTAAGACTGGAAGAGCACCTGATAGAGGCGTATGGCCTTCTCATAAACTACAATTAGCCGCATATGCAATGATTATGAGAGAATTGGGAGAAAATGTCAGGGGATATTTTATTACTTATCTTGATGTAAATCAATCTCGTGAATTGATTGTTAATTCATTCTTAGAAGAAAGAGTTTTGAAAACTCGAGATGCGATTATAAACATTCTTGAAAAGCGAGAATTGCCCGAATTCACAGAAAACAAAAATAAGTGCAATTCTTGTTCTTTGAAAGAAAAGTGTTATGATAATGATTTCGTTAAGAAGAAGGTTTTTGAACTTCTCGGAAAATAGCAGTACCTATTCTTGCCATGTTAGACCCTTCTTGTATAGCCACTTTATAATCATTAGTCATGCCCATACTCAAGTATTTCATTTCTATCCCGGACAAATTTTCTTTTTGAATTTTATTGAATAAATGCTTCATCTTCCTGAAATAAGTCCTTGTTTCCTCTGGTTTTATGAATGGAGCAATGGTCATCAAACCTAAAATTTTTATATTTTTAAACTCAAACAAACTTTTCAGAAATGGGATAACTTCTTCTTCCATAAGCCCATATTTTTGAGGTTCTTTCGCAATGTTAACTTGTACAAGAACTGCCATTACTTTGTTTTTGCTTTTGCACACAGAGTTAATTTTTTTAGCAAGCTTATAAGAATCAACGCTTTGAATCATATCAAATATTTCAACTGCTTGTTTAATCTTATTTCTTTGAAGATGTCCAATTAAATGCCAATTTACTTGCTCTTTAATTAGAGATTTCTTTTCTTCTGCTTCTTGAACTTGGCTTTCACCAATATCTTTTACTCCTAAAAAAATTAGTTGATTTATTTCTCTCACAGATCTTTTTTTCGTGACAGCGATGAGTTTAACATCGGACCCTAGATTTAATTTTATTGTTTGGATAGCTTTCAATAAACTCATATTACAAACTTATGTGTCAGAGTATATATTTGTTTCTATTACTCAATAGTTATGGCTTTCAGATAGGTTTTTAAATAAGACTTAATTCTAAAAAAAATGGCCCATATCAAGATTAATAGCGTAGTTAAGCTATATACTTTATGTCTTCTGAACAACGGGCCAAAGCATGGATATGAGATCATTAAAGAGTTAGAAACAAGAATGGATAGAAACATTAGTGCAAGCCACATATATCCTTTTTTGAAATCTCTTCAAGACAACGAATTTATTTGTTGCAAAGAAATTGAAGAAAGAGAAAAGAAGAGATATTGTTTGACTAAGAGTGGAGAAGAATTCATTGAAGTTGTTTTCAATAAACTTGGATCACTCATAAATACTGTTATTGAAAAAAGGTTAACTACATGCCCACATTGTGATTGTAAAATTTATGAAGGAGGATTTATAGATCTCATCAAAAACAAAGAAAAAACTTTTTGCTGTCAACATTGTGCGCAAGCTTACAAAGAGAAAACAGTAATTATTCATTAATTATTCTTAGTGGCGAATTCTAAGTCTGATAAAAATCTTTTAATTGTTTTAGGTAAATGTTCTGGTTGAGTTCTCAAAAACTCCGCTGTTGCAGTACCAACATCGCCAGAAAATTTCTTTTTAGAAATTAATTTAATATCTTCACGAGATATCTTTTTTTTCTTCTTAATGGCCTTTCTAACTTGCTTCCATTTCGAAAAGAGTTCTTCAGCTCGATAATAAATTTCGTCTTCTTTACAATTTAGAAGAGTAGAAATTTCTGCCACCAAATCTTTTTGCTGACTAGCAACACCTATGGCTGCATTCCCACACACAAATTCAATTCTTATAACTCCGTCCTGTACTTTTGTTGATTTAAGAATTCTTAAAGATTTACATTCCCCTGTAAGATTTAAATGTGTACCTCCACAAGCTTCAACATCAAACCCTGGAATCTCCACTATTCTTAGTTTTTTCCCCGGTACTGCTCCACCTTGATAAATAGTAAAACCATATTTAGATTCTGCCACATCTCTTGACATAAATGATTTGTAAACAGGCAAGTTTTGATTGATTATATTATTAGCTAAAGCCTCTATTTTCTTAAGTTGCTCCTGAGTTAATTGTTCAAAATGAGTTATATCCAATCTAGCGTGATCAATAAATTTAGCAGCTCCGCCTTGCCAAATATGATTACCTAAAACTTTCTTGGCAGCCCCATTCAAGATGTGTGTGCCTGTGTGATGCTGAGTTAATTGTAATCGTCTTTCAAAATTTATGTTTCCTTTGATAAAATCTCCTTTCTTAAAAGTTGGTTTCTGTTCAAGTATGTGAACAATTATTCCTCCTTGTTTGACAACTTCAACAACTTTATGTTTACCTAATAATCCCTTATCATTCATCTGACCTCCCGATGTAGGATAAAATGCTGTTCGATCAAGAATTACTTTGTTACCAATAATTTTTAGAACTACACCTTCAAATTTTATTAAATCATAATAATCAAAGTAAAGTACTTCTGTATCTGGAACTCCTTTGAGATCTAAATCTAGTTCTTTTTTTGTTTGAGTTTTTTGATCTTTTGCTTCATGTCTTGCAGACACCAATGAGTAAAAATTTTCAGGAACAGAAATTGTAGTGTTTTGTTTTTTGGCTTCTTCTACAACTTGATCAGGTGTAATACCTTGACTATCATATAATTCCACTAATTTGTCATCATCTATTTTCTTTTTGATTATTTGTGAAATAATTTGCTGGTTTCTTTTCCTTGTTTCAGAATATTTTCTTTTTTCAACATCTAATATTTCATTTACTTCAGGAAGACTCTCGGACAGTTCTGGAAACATTTTTTTCAAGTAAATTGCGTGCCATTCACAAACATCATTCAGAGATACATCCCATCCATACTGATTGATAAAAGATAGCGCTCGTCTCAATATCATTCTAAGATTGTATCCACCACCAACATTACTTGGAAGTGCACTATCAGACAGAGCAACTAATAATGATCTAGAGTGTTCTGCAACGGAGTATACTGCAGACATTGGAATTATGAGTTTTTTCAATTCAGATGTTTCCACACCAACTTTTTTGGAAACTGCGTTCCAAGAAGCCTGTATATTGTCTGTCTCGTCAATGTTAAGCAAACCTGAATAAGGCACATATCGCTTCATAATTTTATCATCAACTTTTATTCCTGTTATTTGTTTCAATTTCTTTATGACAGATGGGAATATTGCATCATACATAGTATTTGTTCCTTGAGTAAACCAAGCGTTTCTTTCCTGACCCATGCCCATATCAAGAACTTTAATGTTAAGATCCTTATGACCTTTATTTGTTTGTTCATACAACATATACACTTGATTTCCAAGCTCACAACCTCTGGAAAAAAATTCCATACAACAACCAAAATTTCCTCCGCCTGCCCAAGCATCTTCATGAAAAGTTACTTCCTTATTAGGCAAACCAATTCCTTTCTTAACCCATGTATGAATATGTCTGAAAACTTCATTCTGATCCCATTTTTCTGGCGGAACAAACATGTGTTGTCCAATCATAACAAACCCCGTATTATGACTTCCTGTAATGCCAACATTGTCAACATCTGCAAATCTCAAACAAAACTGGGGCACTACAAGGGGGTTTGCGGGGGGTTTTATAGCACCAGAAATAACATATGGCTGAAAAGCTGCAATCGAAGCATTAGTGTATTCCATAGTTGGATTCCAACGTGCAACGACGGGATATCTTTTTATAGGTGTATATCCAAATTTCTTGAACATTTTAGAAAATTCAAGCCAAACATCAACATAACCAAGTTTGTTTTTTGCTGGCGAGTTCCCAATAAATCCGAATTCTTTACTACAAGCAGGATCTCCACAAACATCTCTATTAGTGGTAGACCAAAAAGGCTTTTTACAAGAAGGACAAATCTTTCTTTCAAAACCCTCTTCTTTTAATACATCAGTAGGATAGAATTTATCTGGACTCTTTGAAAATATTGGTCTGAATTTTTTCTTAATCTCCTTGTCTGGCAACATAGTATCGCTAAAAGGTAATGGATATTTAAAGGTTTTTGAAAAAATTATTTAAATGGAGTACTATTCTAGAGGTGCATGCTTAAAAGAATAGACTCTCGAAAGGCCCGAAAAAAGAAGTTTTTGATGGGCGGAGTACTAGTCCTCCTAATGGTTGTCAGTATGCTGGGCATCATTGTTGGTAATAGAGGTAGTGAGAAATGGGAATATAACGGCTTCAAATTCACAAGAACTGAAAATGTCTTTGTAACCAAGATTGGTGAACAGAGAATTGGCTTTCAGTCATTACCACAAGAATTACTGTATTTAGAACATCCAAACTCTTTAAATGAAAAATTATTGTCTCCTGTCATGTATCTTACTTTTGATCCTGATAGTGAATTACAAAATTTATTGTATATTGATTCTGTAAGAAGAGATCTTCAGATTACTATAAGTTCTTTTGTCATTGATGGCATAACAAAAGAATCAGATACATACTTTCTTCCAAAAATTACTTGTGATAATGCCACACAGTTTATGCCTGTAATATATTTTAATATTTCAACCGAAACAAGCATAAGAGAAGAAAATGGGTGTATCATAATGAATGGATACACAGAAGACTTCTTTAGATTCAGAGATTTAATTCTATATGTGCACTATGGTGTTATGAATGATGAAGAAGAGCAGTAAGAAAAGCAATGAAAGCAAAGTTTGGTTTATTGTTATAGTCATTGTGATATGCGTGGTTCTTATAGGATCTATTTATTACAGTAAGCACAAAGTTGAAAGTCAAGTTAATGCTAATAATTATCATGAATTCCAATTCTATTATGACCAGAGTAGCGAATTATGGTTTACAAAGATTGAACTCAACAAAGTACCTTACACCATACCATATTATTTTCACCCAAATGAATTAGAAGACATCAATGTAGAAGAAGATGTGGAAAACATAATACTTGTTTACAGACCTAAAAAAATTATAATCTCTTTACCAGGAGATAGCAGTTCAGACATGGCAATTGCAGGAATAGAAATTGCCAAGATAACTGGTGAAAGATATGAAGTGCTCAATATTAAAACAGTTAGTGCAGTAAATGATTTAGTTGAAGGTTTACCATATGCAACTTGTGATAATGCCAGTCAAGAAGTAGTTGTAATATCTTTCAAGAAAAGTAATAGAAACACTGTTTATGGTTATAATAGATGTATAATCCTTGAATACAAAGAAGGAGATGCCGTTAGAGTTGCTGATGCGTTTTCATACTCACTCATCAAAGTAATGTAAAATGGAACATTATTATTCTGAAGAACAAACAGCACCTTTAAACATTCAAGAGATTGAAATATGTATTGGAAATATATCTATACCTCTTTATTCTGGTTCAGGAGTTTTCTCAAAAAAAAGATTGGATAAAGGCACTTCTGTTCTTCTCAAATACATGAAAGTAAATAACAACAGCAAAATTTTGGATTTGGGATGTGGAATTGGAATCGTTGGCATTTATGTACATAAAATGTTTTCAAATTGTGATGTCTTCTTTAGTGATGTTAATAAAAGAGCAGCTTTTTTGGCAAGGAAAAATTTGAAGCTTAACAAAATCCAAGGAAAAGTTTTTCAATCCGATGGTTTCCAAAAAATAAAAGATAAATTTGATTTAATATTACTAAATCCTCCTCAAGTGGCTGGAAAAAGTGTTTGTTTTAGGCTAATAGAAGAAAGCTTTGAGCACATTACTCTAGGAGGATCATTACAAATTGTGGCCCGACACAACAAAGGTGGGAAAAGTTTATCTGAAAAAATGCTTTCTGTTTTTGGTAACAAAGAAGAATTAGGAATAAAATCAGGCTATAGAGTTTATTCTAGTCAAAAGAAGCATTGAACAATTTTAACTCTTCTACGGTTCCATTTTTAGAAAACACTAATCTCATTCCTAAACCAAGTTTTAAAACCGCAGATAAAAGAGCCATATGCTCATTTCCTGTACCTGAAGACATATTTATGGCCACTTCCATTCCAAGATTCTTACCGTGAAGAGCAGCAACAATAGAATCTGAAAGAATATCAGGTGAAAGGTTCAAATCAAGAGTTATAAGCTGAACATTTGGTTCATTAAAACGTTCTTTTCCAAACTCGTTTGTTACTAAAATAACATTATCCCATTCAGTACCTCTTATAACTTCCAAAAGATGAGCCCAAGAACCCTTACCAGTTGATAAACACGCAAGTAACGAAGTCATAAAGATAAATCATGAAAGTTTTTTTATAAATCTTTTGTGAAAACGCACGCATAATATTCGACAATAATTATCTAAAAACAAAAGTTTTAAATACTTGTTGTCCCTCAACAATGTTATAAAATCTTTAACTTTAGGGTGATAAAATGGCAGAAGAGGAGAAAAAATTTTCAAAACAACTTTTAGGTAAAACTGTCGTTTCTAAAACTGGGAAGAAATTTGGTGAAGTAGGAGACATTGTCTTTGAAACAAGCTCAGGCGAACTTATACACATGGTTCTATCAAATCCGACATCATATACTGAAAAATTGGAACTAGAAAAAACAAAAGAAGGCAACATACTTATTCCGTTCAGCGCAGTTATAGCTATAGGGGACTTTCTGGTTGTCGCTGAAGAAGATATTGTTTAATAACTTTTATAAATCATCTTTTATTCTTTCTAAGCATGGAAGCAGCTATATGGACTGAAAAGTATAGACCTCAAACATTCTCAGAGATAAAAGGCCAACAAGAAATTGTTAAACGAACAGAAGCGTTTGTTAAACAACAGAACATGCCTCATTTAATGTTTGCAGGCCCAGCAGGAACTGGTAAAACCACTCTTTCGCTTGTTGTTGCAAAACAAATGTTTAAAGATTCTTGGCGAGAGAACTTTCTTGAACTAAATGCATCTGATGAGAGAGGAATAGATGTTATTAGAGTTAAAGTAAAAGACTTTGCTAGAACTAAAGCCATAGGAAATGTTCCATTCAAAATAATTTATCTAGATGAATGTGACGCTTTGACTAAAGAAGCTCAACAAGCTCTGAGGAGAACCATGGAGAATTATACTCAAACATGCAGGTTCATCCTATCGTGTAATTACTCATCCAAGATAATTGATCCTATACAATCCAGATGTACTGTATTCAGATTTAAACCGTTAGCTAAAGAAGATATGTTCTACATAATGGATAAAATTGCTAAAGATGAATCTCTTACTATTGATTCAAAAGCAAAAGAAGCACTCTATGAGATTTCCAATGGCGATTGCAGAAAAGTAGAAAATATTTTGCAATCATCTGCAGCAATTACCAAAAAGATAGATGAAAATTTAATCTTTGAAATGGCTAGTGTAGCAAGGCCAAAAGAAGTCAAAAGCGTCTTGGAGTCATGTGTAAAAAAAGATTTTGTGAGTGCAAAGAATGAGCTTCTGAAAACAATGCTTGAATATGGATTGTCAGGATTAGATATTATTAAACAAATTCAAAAAGAAATCTGGTCATTAGAAACGGAAGACAAGAAAAAACTTGAAATGGTAAAAGAGTGTGGTGAAGCAGAGTTTAGAATGGTTGAAGGCAGTGATGAATTCATACAATTAGAGGCTCTTCTAAGTAAATTTGTTCTAATAAATAGTTAAAGGGAAAAAAGAAAAAAATTAAATGTGCTTAACTAGCACAGATGTCGCTTTTGATTCTTGGTAGTCATAATCTATAAACATATCAACAATCATTACTTTGTCAGATTTATCTGCTGGAGATAACTGTTGAGTACATCTTACAGATACTTCTCCTGTACTCATTCTAATGTCACCTGAGTAAGCAGTTCCTGTTGTTGAAGGATTAGAAAGACCCCCGCAGGTTAAACCTGAAATACCAGTATCAACAGTTAGTTTCACAATATTTTTTGTTCCTGCATGATCATTGCACATTGTTCCTTGTTGTGCAAGTAGTCCACTACCCATGTCCTTAATCTTAACAGAGAAAGCAACTGCATCTTGACCTGCTGATGATTCATCAAAGCTAACTATTTGTATTGGTGCACCAGAATTTTGAACAGATTTCTTTTCAGAAACTGTACAAACATCGTTATGAGTTGAATCCATAGTATTTTCCTTCACACATAATTTTGATGTTGCCAAAGTCCGATATTTATAACAAACATCTACGACAAAAGGAAAATCATCATTTCCTGCCAAAGACCCTTGATAATTCATCATAGGAAATGTGAAGTAAACCGGTGGAGAATCAATTTTTTCTCCATTATCAGGATTTAAATCATTCTTTAGAATCATTGAAGTAGGGTGTTGATTAATAATCTCATCCAATGTAACACTAAAGGAAATAGGATCAATTCCTCTTAGGGATATCAAGACATCGTCTGCTGCAATTTCTGTTTCGCCTCGATTTTCTAATTTAATACTCACAGTAAATGGTGTGGCATTACCATCAGTCACTTCTAGTGGTGGTTCTCCTTCAACAAAATTAACTAGTAATCCTGTTGTTCCACCTAAAAAAGTGTTTTGATTCGATGTGATAGTCTCGCTAGAGCAAGAAGCTAACAAAAATACTGCTAAAACCAACAATAAAAGTGATGTTCTTTTCATTTTTTAGACCTCCAAAACAAATATTTTTATCCCTTTAGAGTATATAAAACTTTTTGTTTTTTTACTGGCGAGTATTAACGCGCCCTTTTGATGTTAATTGTTCTTTGTAACTCTTCACTATAACCATACCATAATTCAATTACCAAAGGAGCTTTATAAGCAGATTTAGATGTGGCATATTCATAATCATAAGTACAAATAATCTGTCCCTTACCAGTCATTGGATTAAGTCTTACAATATTATCATCAGGAGTGCATCTTAGTCTTTGATCACTACCCGACATTCTAATATCTCCAAGTATTACTAAATCTGTGTTCTTTCGGGTTAATGCTCCAGGGTAATAAGGACTGCATAATTCCAAATCACCGGGATAAATAACTTTTCCATGACCCACATTACTGATTTCTATTGTGAAAGTTGTACTTAAACGACCACTTTCTTGATGAACACCCGTTACAGCAACAGGCGCACCTTGACTTCCTGCTAAACTAACTTGTCCAGGATAACAAACTTTTTGATTTTGAGATGCAGGATCAGGATCTATACATACCAACGGTGTTGCATATGTTGAGTAGGCATAACAAGATGAAATCATAAATGTGACTGGTGTTGAATCCAAACCAGCAGGCCAAGTATCTCTAACATACCCAGGAAATGAAATATAAGTTAATTCTCCGCCAGGATAATCATAGTTATCAGCAGCCAAATAAAAAGATTTTCCATTAAATCTATCAAAACTAAGAGAATCCATTAATATCATTAATGCCGCCCCGTGATGTAATACATCTAAGTTTAATCCAAATTCTGTAAAGTCAAAATTAAAAGCGTAAGCATCTGTTTGACCATCCCATGTTAAATCTACATCCATATTTCCCAATTCATTTAAACCCAATCTTGACAACAGCTCTGATTGACTTAACAAATCATTAATTGCATCTCCAGCCCCAAAGAAACCAAATAAATTGTTTATGCTAACACCATCAATTGCTTGATCGGTATTGGGATCCCCTGTAAAAGATGCTCCATGATCTCCAAAATTACAATTTAGGACTCCTGCAATATTAGACCAATCCCAGTCACCCATTGAAAGTCTTGTTTGACAATGTTCCCAAAAACCACCACTAGTTTTTGGAACATTAACACCCTCCAAAAATATCAAAGATGGATCATGACCAGAAACATATATTCCTCCTCTACTCCAAGAAGCCCCAACATTGTGAACTTCTACATCTACAGAAAACGCATTATAAGAATCAGGAGCATTTGCATAGTAATATAACGTGCTAGGAAGAGAACCTGGATCAATAGTCATTCTAATTCCTTCATATCCGCGATAATAATGAGTTGTAGTTGGATCAGTTGGCGCACTAGAAGACATCGAACAAGATGATAATATTAATATTAAAGCCAAAAAAAATCCGATTAATAGTTTATTATTCATATGTTAACCTTTTGTTCTTTCCATATTTAAAATTATTGTTTTATACAACAGTACTTTCCAGGCGCACAAAAGCTCTGACCAAATATACAATTTCCACTTTTTACTTCAATTCCATCTACGATGCCACCTAGTTTACGTGAGCCAATAATAGTTGTACATTCGATAGGCCCGCAATCACAGGACCAGTTCTGATCTACTATTTGTGAATTACAAAATGAAAGTGATGAACCTTCCGAACATATCTCGCAGTTATTCTTGCAAATCCCATCAATTTCTGTTTCCCAATATTCACAATTATTTGAAGATAAATATTCTATATCAGGAAGTTCTGTACGCTCAATAGTTATTTCTTTTGAAACACTGGTCAAATAAACATAATCTAATTCTACTATCATAATAGCATAATAATTCAAAGCAGCTCCAAACCCGCCAGATTCCATAAAACAACGAGCAGACCCTTCACCTTGACGAAGATGAACTACTTCAGGTACACAAGTAAGTTGCTCATTAGAAAGCAATGCTTTTATCTTAACAGTATTCCAATCGCCCCTTTTGTCTTTTTGAATGTCACAAGCTCTGGCTTGTTCTGAACTAGAAACAGGCGCCAACACCGTTCCCGAACCAACATTTTTTATTTTAATTAATAATGAAGGTCTAATCTTATTAAGCATGTGATTCATCTGTACATGAACTTCTGTAATTGCAACGGGTGCGCCTTGACCCGAATAAACTTTATTTTCTGCTTTACAAACATTTGACCTCATATCATTTGTCAAAGAAGAAGTATCAATACACACCTCATCAACGAGCTTAGTATTATAAGGATAACAAGCTGAAACAAATAATTCGGTTGTAGGGGATTCTCTTTGGCCTAAAACAGGTTTAACGGTAAACATAGGTAATAGTTTTGTCTGAAGATCACCTTGAGGAAAACCATCTGATTTTCCATTTATTATTATAGTTTCAAATTCTGATTCCGCGGTACCATTTATTTCGGCTAAATAAAATGGGTCATAAGAATAAGTTATTAATCCTTTAAAAGGCGAACCATTCAAAGAAAATGCACCCTCATTAGAAACAAAAATTGCCAAAGGAAAAGTTGTTTGTTCATACACATTATTTGGTGGACTATAACCCACAAACTCCAACTCAACCCCTTTTGTTCCCGTATAATAATTAGTTTCTTGCGGCGTAAAAGTTCTATTACAGGCAGTAAGTAAAACAAATAATACTAAAACTAAATAAATTTTTTTCATCATTTCCCTATCTTTTCAACTTTAATATGAACTGATTTTTCTAAAGTATAAATATAACTCGCTTTTATCGCGAAGGTTCTTGAAACTTTCAAATTGTCTCCTAAAAAAGCCTCAGGATCATTTATTTTAACTGACGGACAAGTTACTGTTGAGAATAAATTTTGATGGCTTTGAAGTTTAAACGAATAGGTATTATATCCCTCATCACTTGGTTCTTTAGATATGAATGTCGGTATGCATCTTTCAAGCGAAAGATCATTTGGAATAATCATGTCTAAACTTTTAATAGAAACAATTTCTCCTTGAGGCCAAAGATTGGCTAATGTGACACCAAATGAAGGATGCCAATCTCTATCAGAGTATATGCTAACTGGTAAATCAACTAAGTTTGCTTCAATTGAAGCAGGACCGCTCGTATAAATCGGTTCTACTTTAGTAGGAATATTAAGTTCTGTATTAATATTCTTTTTCTGAGAATAATACGCCAGTCTCAAATCTTTATCTACATATGTGTAAGTAACATATCCCCATGTTGGAAACTCAAAGCTAGAAATAAACGTAACAACATATGAACCATCTTCTAAACCTTCTTCAAATATACACTCTAAACTTGAAGAATCATCATAAAATAAATCAACTGTTTGAGGAAATATTTCTCCGAATTCAATTTCCTTATCCTTCTTAGTGTAACAACGATTATTAACTTGGATGTACCCTTCAAAACTCTTTCCTTTTAGAGATGCCCATATTACAACAGGATTATATTCATAAAATATAGTCTCGGCAGGTGATAGGTCTTCAAGATAGACTCCTAATGGTCCATCTTTATTTTGATCCACCTTCCCAGTAAATTCATTCAAACCCATAGTTTCATTAAGATATGAAGTTAAGGTTCCTGGAATTGTGAAAAGATATACTCCAATTTCTTTCGGATATTCCCAGAAATAAACTTTTAGATAATTAACTCCCTCTCCCAAGTCAAGATCTGCGGGGCCTGCAAAAGTACCAATGCCGCCCATAACGATTGTTATGAGAATTGCAATTGAAAAACATAAGATTGCCCATTTTCTACCCCACCCACGAACTTGATCAGTTGAAAGACGACTTACATATAGAAAATAGTAAGTCCATATCGGAGTTACTAAAACTACTGCTGTAAGAAATATTGATATAAACTGTGTATTAGAAACAAAAGATAAGTTATCCAACCCACCCATACCACCAACAACCATAGATATTGTCCGAGGCCAGACCATAGCAACAATGGAAACAATGATGAACTCCATTATTTGCTGCATTCCTGCTCTGAATACAACGACTGCCATTAGAGTTAAAAGAGCATAAAGAAAAACAGTTATCTTACCTGGCATGAACGAAGCAGTTGCACCACCTAGAAAGAAAACATCAACCCAATAAATAATTGCCCCAAGAAGCATTAAAAATAGAACTTGACCTTTTCGAAAATCTTCAGGTTGCTCGGCAGTTTTAGTTAAAGAATCCCATTTACCCTTAAGATAATTATTTACTTTATCAATCCCATCTTTGATGTCAGAACCATCCATTTTATTCTTCTTCGTCCAATGTAACTCTCAGCACCGAAATGTCAACTATGCTTTTTGGTACCAATTCCAATGAATTGGCTTCTGGAAGAACATAATCATTAAGTAAAGTGGTATATTCAATCTCATCAGTATTTATTTGCTTTCTTCTACCATTAATTAAGTATTCCAATCTTTTATCATCATGGTTAACAAATCTCAAGCGCAAAGTAACATTGTAACTGTCATCAAAGTCATCACCATCAAATAAGTCTTCATCAAGATCAAAGTAGTAAACAGGATAGACAAGTTCTTCAAGTTCGGTTCTAATAGAAACCCTGTCAATCAAGTAAGAGCCTTCCGTGGCAATAAATTCTAATTCATTCTTATCTTCATATATGCTATTTTTATCAAGAGTTACTGTTCTATAAACTCCACAATCAGCAACTCCAAAGAAGGCCTCTTCACCATTTAAATTAATGATTAATGGACCAACAGATCTTGAATCACAGTCAGGATAAAACTTAAGTCTTATCTCATCAAGATTCAAAACTTCAATATCTGAGAGATAGAAAAATTGTCTGCTTTTACTATTAGACACATCTAAAACATCTCCTGTAATCATAACATCTTCTAGCAAATATTCATTAGTGCTCCAAAAAGCAAATCCGGGACTTGAAACTTTGAAAACCAAAGTGTTTTCGCTATCTAATGCCTCAGAAGGAAGTGGTATTGGACTAGGAGAACCTTTACCTAGCTCACCATTAAATATTTCAACACCATTTAAATATAATTCTAATCTTCCGCGAGCACGCTTAACATTAAAAGATAATTTAACTTCAGAAGTTAATCTTTCAGCAATATCAAAAGTTACATTATAATATTTCTTATCACCAATCGCATTCTTTACATAAACTGAATTTAGAGTCTTAAGAATTGTTCCTTCCTTTTGTGAATAAATTCTAAAGGATGGTAAGTCTCTTTCCCGATAATCAGATCGCAAATAATCCAAACGACCAATATTCTCCTTTAACAGAGTCTTATTAAAACCTGAAGAAGTTATTTCCTCAGAATTGGAGCGATTGTCTTCACCTAATAAATCTGCTCTATCTTCAGGAGGAAGCATTAATATGTATAATAGAAAAATAACCGCAACAATAACTATTAAGATGGCTGCTCCACTTGCGCTATTTCCACCAGCTCCTCTTTTTCTCATACACAAATAATCGCACACAAGATATATAAATTTATTGGTTTTAAATAGAGAAATATACAGAATAAAAGACAAACATATGAAAATCATAAAAAAAGCATTAAAGAAGCAGGAACTAACTCTGAAAATAGAAAACATAGATGATCTCTGGGTTCTGAGTCAGATCATTGACGTAGATGATATAATAAAAGGAAGAACTGAGAGAAAAATAAAGATTGGTGACGATACTGATAGAAATGTAAAAGTTGTGAGAAAACAGTTTTTTATAGCCATAAAAGTGGAAAAAATAGAACTATCAGAAGGCGCCACACTAAGAGTTCTTGGCACCATTACGGATGGACCAGAGGAAATTCCAAGAGGTGAACATCACAGCTTTAACCTTGAAAATAATTCCATAATAACAATTCAGAAGACTCAATGGTTAAAATTCCAATTAAAAAGAATTGATGAATCAACAAAGAATCAGCCGACAAACATTTTGATAGTTGTATTTGACAGAGAAGAGGCATATTTCGCTAAACTCATAGGATCAGGATACAAACTGATTGCAAAGATGGCAGGAGATGTTCAAAAAAAAGAAGAAAAACATGTTTCAAAAGGAAGTTTCTATAAAGAAATAATTGAAAAAATAACTGAATTTCAGAAAACAAATCAAACAGACCACATCATCTTGGCAAGTCCAGGTTTCTGGAAAGAAGAACTCTTGAAAGTTACTCCAGATGAGATTAAGAAGAAGAGTGTAAGTGCGACAGTATCTCAGGCAAATGAACGGGCAATAAACGAAGTGCTAAAACGAGATGAGCTTAGAAAAGTGCTTGAACAAAACAGAAGTATACAAGAGATTAAAGCCGTAGATAAACTATTGGAATATATATCAAAAGAACAAGCATGCTATGGAATCAAAGAAACAAAAGAAAAAATTCAATTAGGCGCAGTTGAAGAATTACTAGTAAGTCAAAAACTATTGCGAAGTTCTAAAGAGAAAGGAACATATAAGGAACTTGAAAATATGATGATCTCATGTGAACAAATGGATGGTAAAGTTCACATTATTAGTTCTGAAGAAGCAGAAAAAAACCTGGATTCACTAACAGGAATAGCTGGAATTCTAAGATGGAAGAATTGATTGTAGACATAATGTCAAAGAAAGAATTGCAAAATCTAGATAAAAAAATAATTGAAAAAGAATTAAAAAATTTTCTTGAAAAGAACCATAACTTAAAGAAAAAACTTGAAACCAAGGATTATAACAAGAGAAGTGAAGAATATAAAATAGTTTTGAAAGAGATTAGACGACAACTCAGAGATATATATGGTGTATTCATACAAAAAAATTATTCTAAAAGAGAAAAACTACTTGAAAAAAATTCCATAGAAGAAATACTGAAGTTACACAAATCCACAAAAGAAAGATTACCATATTATAAAGAAGTATATAGCAAAATATTTGAAATTACAGGAAAAGAACAAACTATTTTGGATTTGGCTTGCGGACTAAATCCCATTAGCTATGGATTTCTTGGTTATAAACCAAAATATATTGCTTCGGAGATTTCTGAAAAAGATCTTGAGTTCATCCAAGAATTCTTCAATAAAAAGAACATAAACGGAAAAACAATTGCTATAGATTTAGTTACGGAACAAAACAAATTAGGTAATATTGAAGCAGATATTTGTTTTTTGTTTAAAGCACTTGATTCTTTGGAAACAAGAAAAAGACATATTTCAAAAGCATTAATTGAAACACTTAATTGTAAATGGATTGTAGTTTCTTTTTCTAAAATAAGCTTGGGAGGATCAAAAAAAATAGAAAAATCGAAGCGAAATTGGCTTATCACCTTTATAAATAAAAAAAGTTTTTCTTACAAAGAATTCGAAGTTAAAAACGAATTCTTCGTCGTGATAAAGACAAAATAAAAAAAATCTATGTTTTGACTATTGGTAAAGTGTAAAAAATAGTAACATATATATAGTAGTTATGCGTCTTTAATATCAAAAAGGGGTGATTAAGTCCTACTTTTAGGAGGAATGAAAAATGATCGTTAAAGAAGAATTTCTAAGCAAGTTGAGAAGGTATTTCTCACTAAACTTGTACGAAGTAAAGATTTGGACTGCTCTTCTTTCAAGAGGGGTGAGTACGGCAGGAGAACTAAGCGATATAGCAAATGTGCCAAGAAGCAGAAGTTACGACGTTCTAGAAAGTCTAGAAAAAAAAGGCTTTGTAGTAATGAAAATAGGAAAACCAATCAAATACTTGGCAGTACCACCAAAAGAAGTTGTAGAAAGAGTTAAGAAAAATGTTAAAACACTTGCTGATGCACAAATATTAAGATTAGAAAACTTGAAGAAAACAGAAATAATCAACGAGTTGAATTCTTTACACACACAAGGTGTCGAGCTTATAGAACCATCAGATATTTCAGGTTCACTAAGAGGAAGACACAATCTATACAACCATTTGGAGTTAACAATAAAAAATGCTGAGAAGACAGTTACCATAATGACAACTGCTCAAGGATTAATGAGAAAGGTTGAAGGATTAAAACCAGTGTTCGAAGAAGTCAAGAAAAGAGGTGTGAGAATTAGAATCGCCGCTCCACTAACAAAAGAATCAATGGAAGCTGCCAAAGCTATGAAAGGCATAGCAGAAGTAAGACACACAGACAAAGAAGCCAGATTTACTGTCGTAGACGGAAAGGAAGTGGTGTTCATGGTCATGAATGATTCTGAAGTTCACCCAACGTACGATATTGGGATTTGGATAAATACACCTTTCTTTTCATCAGCGCTCGAAGATTTATTTGATCTAGCCTGGAAAGTCATGAAGCCTATCAAGGCTTAATTTTTTCTTTTTTTCATTCTTACAACAATCAATAAACTTTATATACTCACATCTATAATTAATTAAAAAATATGGATGACAATAATCTAATCAAAAAATTGCATTTGTTTGAGAGAAAAACACTTCCAAACATCACAGACAACATAACTATTTCTAAACTCGCAGAAAAAGCATCACTAAAAGAAATTGAAGCTACAAGGGCCATACAATGGTTATCTAATAAAAATCTAGTAAACATTGCTGAAGAGATAAAAGACATCATAACATTGGATGAAAATGGTTTAAAATATGTTAAAGATGGTCTCCCTGAAAGAAGATTCTTAAAAGCAATTAATGGAAAAACAAAAGTTAGTGAATTAAAAAATAAGGGGAAACTAGAAGATGATGAAATAAATATTTGTATTGGTTCGCTAAAGAAAAAAGCAGCCATTAACATTGATAAGGATAAAGAAATTATTATATCACTTACAGATCACGGAAAAAAGCTAATGAAAAAAGAATTCTTAGAAGAAACATTTTTGAAAAAAGATTTTCCATTGGAACTTAAATATCTTAGTCCTGAAGAAAAATTCTCATTTGACAATCTCATAAAAAGAAAGCGAATATTGAAAAAAGAAACAAAGAAAATTAAAAAAATAACTTTGACCGCTGAAGGGAAAAAATTATCAAAAAAAGTTGATTCAAAAGCTAATTATGCTGAAAGATTAACTCCAGGAATGCTCAAAGATGGTTCTTGGAAGAAGAAGACTTTTAGAGAATATGATGTTAACATAAATGTTCCAAAGATAAACAGAGGAAAAAGACATTTTGTAAGCCAAGCAATTGAATATGCTAAAGATATTTGGTTAGAACTTGGTTTCAAAGAGATGACAGGACCAATGCTTCAAACTTCTTTTTGGAATTTCGACGCATTATTTACCGCTCAAGATCATCCAGTCAGAGATATGCAAGATACATATTTTGCAAAAAATCCTGGAACAGGAAAACTTCCAAATAAAGAATTAGTTAGTAGAGTTAAAAAAACGCACGAAGATGGGTGGACAACAAATAGCAAGGGTTGGAAATATGATTGGAAGGAAGAAGATGCAAAGAAGAATGTTCTGAGAACACATACAACTGTTTTATCTGCTCAAACACTTGCAAAACTAACAAAAGAAGGCATACCTGCAAAATTCTTCTCAGTAGGGAAATGTTTTAGGAATGAAACTATTGACTGGTCACATTTATTCGAATTTAATCAAACAGATGGAATTGTTGTTGATGAAAACGCCAATTTCAGACATCTTCTAGGTTACTTGAAAGCATTTTTCAAAAAGATGGGTTATGAAAAAGCAAGATTTAGACCTGCATATTTTCCATATACTGAATTCAGTGTAGAAATAGATGTATTACACCCGGTTCATAATGAATGGTTTGAACTTGGTGGTGCAGGCATATTCAGACCTGAAGTCGTTAAGCCATTACTCGGAATAGATATTCCTGTTCTTGCATGGGGGCCTGGATTTGATAGAATAATACTAGAATTTTTCAAAATTAATGATATAAGAGATTTATACAAAAACGATTTAAAACAATTAAGAGAAATAAAAGATTGGATGCGATAAAATGCCAACATTAACTCTAAACAAAAAAGTATTGGAAAAATTGATGGGGAAAAAGCTCCCTCTAGATCAATTAAAAGATAGAATTAGCATGCTTGGAACCGATCTTGATAAGATTGAAGGAGATGAAATAATCGTTGAGGTATTTCCAAATAGACCAGATATGCTTTCAGAACAAGGATTTGCAAGGGCTCTATCAAGTTTTATAGGTGTTAAAACAGGACTTAGACAGTTCAAAGTACATAAAGTAGAAAAAAATTATAAAGTCGTGGTTGACAAATCTGTTAAGAAAATAAGACCATACACTTCTTGTGCAATTGTTAAAAACATTCATTTTACTGACGAGAAAATCAGAGAAGTCGTTCAAATTCAAGAAAAACTACATGTGAGTCTTGGAAGAAATAGGGAAAAACTAGCAATTGGAATTTATCCTATGGAAGATATTAAACTTCCCATAAGATATCTGGCAAAAAAACCATCCGAGATAAAATTTCAACCACTAGAATCTAATAAAGAAATGACTGGTTTACAAATTCTAAGTCAACATCCAACGGGAAGAGATTATGCACATTTACTTGAAGGAAAAGCTTTGTTTCCAATATTTATTGATGCAAACAATGAAATTCTTTCCATGCCACCAATAATAAATTCTGAGAAAACAGGCAAAGTAACTGAAAGGACAAAAGAAGTGTTCATTGAAAGTAGTGGATTCGATCTAAAGGCTGTAAACCAATGCTTAAACATCATTGTAACTTCACTTATAGAGATGGGTGGAGAAGCCTATCAGATGGAAGTTCAATATGAAAAAAAACAATTGACTCCTGATTTAAAACCTGAAGAATGGGATTTGGATATTAATTATGTTAACAAAATGCTTGGAATGAATTTATCAAAGAAAGAAATTAAATCTTTGCTTGAAAAAATGGGTTATGGATATGAAAAAGACAAAGTTCTTGTACCTGCGTATAGAACAGACATACTTCATCAAATAGATTTGGCAGAAGATATAGCAATTGCTTATGGCTATGACAAATTCATACCAGAAATACCAAATGTTTCAACCATAGGTGAGGAGGATGGACTCGAAATTTTTAAACGAAGAGTGGCAAATGTGTTGGTTGGTCTAGGTCTTGTTGAAACATTATCATACCATCTGCTAAACAAAGAAATTCATAATAACAAGATGAATCTAAAAGCAAAAGTTGTGGAATTAGAAAATGCAAGTTCAAAAGAACACGATATCTTAAGAAGTTGGATAACTCCTAGCTTAATGCAAGTATTATCAAATAATACTAATAGAGAATATCCACAAGGAATTTTTGAAATTGGAAATACTTTCAAAGCCAATACAGCCAAAGAAACAAAGGTTGAAGAAAATTGGCGAGTTGGAGTTGCACTGGCAGGTCCAAATATTGGCTTTACAAAAATAAAACAAGTATTTGACTCATTAATGAATGCATTAGATGTAAACTTCGAATCAAAAGAAGCAAAGCATGATTCATTTATACTAGGAAGAGTTGCAAGAATTAGTGTAAATAAAAAAAATGTCGCATATATTGGTGAGATTCATCCACAAGTTATCACAAACTTCGGAGTCGAAATGCCTATAGCAACATTTGAATTAAACCTATCAGATTTATACACAGAGGTGAAAAAGTGAAAAAACTCCAAATAGCAGTTTTGGGATCAAGTAAAGCAATTTGTACACAGAAAGCTTATAAGATAGCAGAGAAAGTTGGAGAAGAACTTGCAAAAAGAGATTGTATAGTTATAACTGGCGGAGGACTTGGAGTAATGGAAGCAGCTTTGAAAGGTGCAAAAAAAGAAGGCGGACTAACAATTGGAATTATTCCTTGGGAAAGCATAAAAAAAGTAAACCAATATGCCGACGTTACAATTGCCACAGGCATTGGATGGAGTCGAGATGCCATTAACGTAAATTCATGTGATGGAGCAATAATTGTACATGGTGGGGCTGGAACACTCAATGAAGCCACATATGGTTATATTAGAGAAAAACCTTTAGTTGCTATAAAAAATAGTGGTGGAATAGCGGGCGACATCGCAGGTAAATTTCTTGATGTCAGAAAAAGCACTAGAATTGAATCTGCAAAAGATGCAAATGATGCTGTGAACAAAGTATTAAAAATCATAAGTAAACAATCTAAAACTTTATGTATTCTAAGTGAATTTGACCGTGATTTATCTCATCTAGAAGACAAAAAAGATTGGGAAGAAATTGTAAGAAGAGCTAAAAAAAGATTAAAAGCAATAAAAAAATAATAATTATTTCTTAGAAGGTTTTTCTTCTTTTATTTCTTTCTTTTCGAATGAAGGTTTTGGAGTATCTGCTTTCTTTTTAACAACTTCTTTTTTTGGTTTTTCTTTTGTAGCGGTTTTTTCTTTAGATGCCTTCTTTTCATTACTGGGTTTCATCTTCACTTTCTTAGACTTCTTAGGTCTTTCTGGTGTTTTCTTAGGTTTTGTTTCTTTAATATCAATTTTTAACTTCTTGAATTCAGAAACTATTTCACTATGAGACACCTTATTTTTAATCTTTATTGAATCTTTCAAAGGTTCAAGGTGCTTAACATTACATTTTCTTCTTCTGGTTTGACCATCAATTAAAACAAAGTTATCATCTAATACTTCAACAATTACGCATTTTAATCCTGAATCTCTTCCTGCAATTTTTATACAAATATTTCCAACTTCAAACATTTTATACCTCCTTGATCTTAAGAACAGTGTCCGTCACCAGTACACTTAAGATCTAACTTCTTGTATGAGTTTTTTCCTTGCACAAGCACTACACAAAACACCACCATATGGTCTTTCGGGTCTTTTTTCAGTTTTTGCTAGCTTTTGCATTTCAACAGGTCTTAATCTTGGCATACCCTTTAGTTCTGCGCCACATTCAGCACATTTATGCTGTTTTGGCTTTCTTAGTTCATAATGAACCACGGTTTTTCCGCCCGGGGTCTTCTTAAAAACCTTCCTAAAAGTTCCTGATTTTTTACTTCCTGCTGGCATTTTAATGTGAAAAAATTCCCTGTTTATAAAGTTTAGCTTATTTTTAATATCTTTCTAAGACCTAGACTAAAAAGTAGTGATAAAATAATATATGTTCCTAACCAACCGGGCATCCAACCAAGTATGCTGACGCTGCCAAGCGGTTTGACTGGCTTATTATGAATAGTTATTCTTGTAAGTTCCGAACCCCTTATTTTCTCTTCAACCTTGGCGTACCCATCTCCAGATATTAGAAGTTCTTTCTCAAAAGCTCTATTGTTATAGTTTATAGCCATTTGATATTCACCGGCATCACCATTCAATGTCCAAGTTATTTTCTCCGAAAGTATTTCTTGAGTTGCATCTGAATAAATATCTAGTCCTGGAATTACTTCTAAAGTTACATTTCCAAATGTTCCTGGTTTGAATTGTGCACTAACTGTGAAGTTGGTGTATGGTTCAATAGGCAAAAATGCGAGGTTTGCATTTAACCAACCAAAGATTATAATTATAGGTATAAATGTGTAAAGTGTAGGCTTCATGGAATGCTTCATGTACTGCATATTTTTATCCATCATCTTCTTCTGATAAGCCATGGCTTTCTTTGGATTTTCCTTAGTCATCTTCTTTAACTCTTTCTGCATATTTTTCATATCTGCTTTGAGTTTCTTCATAAGAGTTTGATTAGTAGTAAATTTGTAAACTAAGGTTATCAAAAGAGTTAGAATAAAACACATTATAACTAACGCCCAAAAGAATCCAAATTGGAGCAAAGGTCCAAATATTGGGTTTAGGATTCCTTCAAACATATTATTTACCCATGAATCTTCTCATCATTGGATTCATGTCCATCATGTGCTGTTGAGCTATTTCCTCGTATAATCTATAAACAATCATAACAGTTAATAATATTCCGGTTCCACTTCCTAAAGCACCTGTAAGATCGGCAAGAGAAGCTAATAACCCTACTGCTATGCCACCCATTATGGTTAGTGGACCTATATATCTTTGTAAAAGTCTTTCCAAAACTCTTTGATCTTTTCTAAATCCTGGAATTTGAAGACCAGAAGACATTATTTGTTTTGCTTGTGATCTGGCATCTAATCCTGCAGTCTGCACCCAGAAATAACTAAATAGAACTGAACCACCCATAAAAAACAAGAGATAAGCTCCGGCCTGTCCTAACATGCTCAAAGTAAATGATCCTTGGATTATATTATCGACTAGATTAGGGGCATACAACCACGAAGCCAGACCTGAGACAGGAGTATTTCCTGCGAAAGAACCAAATATTGGAAAACCCCAATTATAGAGCAGCCTTGCAAATAGCTGTACATTAGCCACCAATGCTGCCGTAAGTATAACGGGAATATTGCTTGTGTAGAAAAAATTCAGGGGCCAACGTATTCCGTGGCCTCTAACCCGACCAAAACTTAGTGGTATCTCTACTTTCATAGATTGTGTATAAACAACAATTAAAAATACTAATACCGTAGCTACAAGTGCTGCAAGCATTAAACCGGCTGTTTGTGGGTCTCCTAAGCTTAAACTCTGAAATAGTGCTGGTATTGCACCCGATGCAATTGAAGGGTTATTTGGACTAGGAAGTGGGTTTAAAGCCTGTACAAATATTGATTGACTTACACCTGCAGCAATAAATAAACTTATTCCATTGCTAAAACCCCATTTGCTTATAACTTCATCCATAAACATAATTAGTACTCCCCCTAAGAAAAGTTGAAATATCAGAATTCCGTTTGACACTCCTGCGGCCGGAGATAATCCGCCCATTCCTACATAGATAAAACCTTCTAGTATTATGAATAAAATTGCTAGAATTTTCTGGATTCCTTGAAATCTCTGTTTTCCTTCGTGTGTTGTTAGATCAAATTTGACAATTCCTGAACCATTTAATAACTGCAACACAATTGATGCCGTAACTATCGGCCCTATTCCTAGACTAATTATACTTCCAAAACTTGCACCTAAAATAACTGATAAAAATTCGAATTGTTGAAGTGCGTTTTGACCTAAGCCATATAGTGGAATTAAACCTAAGACAAAGAATAATATGAGTGTGATAAGAGTCCATTTAAGCTTTTCCTTAAAAGAAAGTCTTTTTTGTTTAGGAGCAGCTACCTCAGGCAGATTATAAATTATCTTATCAAGTAATGACATTTTTAATTAGCTTCCTGTGGTTTATCTTGAGTTTCAACTGCTTCTTTCGTTGTTATTTCCTCTTTTTTTTCTAACCCAGAAATAGCTCCACCAGCTTTTTTTATTTTATTGATTGCTAACTCTGAAGATTGTGAAATAACTAATTCATATTTTCTAACTACTTTTCCTCTACCTAATAATTTGTCAAACCCTAATTCTGTTAAGTTCAAATTTGTACTTTCAAACTTATTTAGTTGATCAACATTGATAGTTTTTAAAGGCTTTTTAAGAGATGTAAAACCTTTTTTCTTTGACGCTCTTAATTTTGCTATTTTTGAATTAACATTCCAAAAGCTAGGCTTCTTACCATCTCCTCTTTTTCCTGAACCAGCATTTCCTCTACCGCCTCTGCTTCCTGCACCTCTATGCTTCTTCATTGAACCCCAACCATGAGTGTGAGATCCTCTTTGCCTACTGCTTTTAGTTCTTTTGTTCATGTTAAATCATCCTTTTTAGTAAATCATTAATTTTGTTTCCTCTGTAACCCAAAACTCCACCCTGTTGAAATGTTTTCTTAATCCCTTTTCTTTCAAATCCACCTCTAGGGGGTGCTAGTTCGAAAAAAGGTTTTGTTTTTCCTTCAGCTTTGTGGTTTGGTTTTCCTCTTTTTGAAATGAGTTCTTTTAGAACAACATCATTAATTTCTCCATAAGTAACATAATCTTTGATTTTTTTTATCATACCCATATTTGAAGGTGTGTTTTCAACAACCACACACGTATGTTTTTTTCTCATTCTCAATAAGTACAATGTGTCCTTAATATCTACAGTTATTCCAATTAAACCCCTGATAAGTATGATTGCAATTTTCTTCGTTTCAACTTTCTGAGTCTTTGTTTCTTTTGTTTCAGTCATTTTTTAGTTTTAGTTTGCTTTCCTTTTACAACCTTTTTCTTTTCAACACCATCTTTTTTCTCAATTTTTTCTTCTTTTGGAGCTTCAATAATCGGTTCAACTTTTTGTGCACCTTGTGTTATTGACAATGTTTGTGTGTGAGCAGATTGTATTTTCATTTCAGTCAATTGTCTCAAAGCTTTTTCAAGAGCTTTTAGCATATTAATTTTGTTTTTTGTCTGACCAAATGTTTTTGACCAAATATCTTTTATACCTGCGAGCTCAAGTACTTTTGCACATTCTTTTTCTATGCATAAACCTGTTCCTTTTGGAGCTGGCATTAGCTTAACTATTACCGAACCACATTTTCCTTCAACTGCAAAAGGTATAGAGTGTGGTTCTAATGATCTTGATTCCCATGAACCCGAGCCTCTTCTTAAAACAAATATGTTTAGTTTTGAATTTCTAATGGCTTTTTCTCTTGCCAGAACTGTTTCCTTAGACTTACCATAACCAAGTCCGATGTGACCATTTTTATCTCCAATAACGGCCATGGTTGTAAATCTTGGTTTGTTTCCTTCCCTGGTTTTTTTCTGTGTTTGTCTAAACACTCTTCTTTGGCCACCACCAAATTTTCCTTTTGATTGACCAACAAGCAAAAGCTCTGTTTCTGTATCTAAAAGTTGATCAACTATTTGTTCTTCAAGAATTGTTTGTCCTTTTGTGAGTATTTCATCTATGTTTACAATTTCCTTATTCTTAACTTTTAATCCTATTTCCGTTTTTGGGTTCCAGTTTGTTTCTTCCATTTTATTTAGTTATTTTAGTTTTTATTGATTCAAAATCTTTTAATATCTTTTCTGAAATATGTTTTCCAGTTATTCTTTCTTCATTTGGAAATACTTCTTCAGAGCAAGGTACTTTTAAACCTGAATCTACAACTCCTTTTAGGGTTGCGTATAATCGTGATCCTTTGATTGGTGTTTGCAAACCAAGATCTAAAACTGCTTCTTTTAGTTTTTTCTCAGATGCAGTTTTACCAAACAATAAACCTGTCAGATAACATGCAGGAATATTCTTACAAGAGTATTTCCAACCAAGTCTTAATAATACACTTGAAGACACTGACACCAACACTTTATCTCCTGCAGGTTCATACTTAATTATTTGGAGCATTACGTATTTGTTTGAACGTCTAATTGTTAATCTGTCCTTTTGGGATTTAAGAAGAGCTAATCGCTTCTTATAATTTGTCTTGCCGGATTTTTTCCTATGATATGATATTCTTGTTTTTGTTTTTTTCATTTTATTATCAGTTTATGATCATCCAAATATATTTTTATGTGTCTTTTACTTCTGAAAAGATTACCTTTTGCTTTCAAGTATAAATCTGAAAATGTTTCCCGTGATATTTTTTCTTTTGCTCTTAACTCATAAAGAAACTCTCTTTGAGTTCTTATTTTTTTCATCCATGTTTCTTTTTTACTAATTCTGGATGTTTTCTTTCCTTTCTTTGTTGATGGTCCTTTTCTAAGTCCTTTTCTTCTTTGTGCTTGATGTTCTCTAACTCTAACTTTGGACACACCTTTTTTACTTAATTTCTTAATTGCTTTTTCTGATAGTAAACCCCTAATATCGGTTTTTGTGATTGCTTCCTTAATGTCCTCTAATCTTTCAGGATCAAAAACTATTTTCTTCTTGGAAGTTTTTAGTACATTTGCCGCCAATCTTTTTTGGGTTGATAGTTGCATATTATCACGCTTGTTTAGTTGTTAGTATTTTATCAAAATCTTTTTTATCCTTATCTTTAATTTCTTCTTCAGTTGTATCTGTTTCTTCTTTAACAGATTCCTCTATTGTTTTCTTTTCTTCTTTTTTCTCTTTGTCTTTCTTTTCTTTCTTCCTTGCTTCTCGAGCTTCTTTTTCTTTCTTCTTTGTTGATTGTGAATCGTTTATTAATTTGATTTTCTTTTCAATATTCAAGTTCAAAACAGTCAAACCCAGTTGTGTGGCCTGTTCCAATATCACCAATCTTTTTCTGTCACCAACTTTTCCAGAGACAATAATTCCCTCTGTTTTCTTATCAACTGCGTCCAGTTCTAAAACATTTGAAATCATAACTTGTTTTAATCCTTTCACAAGGTGTCTTACTTGACTTGAGTTCTTATAACCAACCTTTACAATTCCAAGATAACCTCGCTTGTGTAGTCTTCTTTTGTTCTGAAGGCCTTTAGGTTTACGCCACTTCTGCCCCAGTCTCACCTTTTTATGAGCATCTGTTCTAGTAAACTTTGGTTTCTTCTTTTTCAAATCTTTTTCTTGAATCATTTTATTATTTTGCCGTCTTTCTCAGTTATGTATATGCCATCTTGAAAAATTCTTTTGTCAAAACCCGGTCTTTTTGTTAGTTGTTCGATTGATGCAGCCATTTGACCAACTTTTTCTTTACCAATACCTTCAACAACTATTTCTGTACCATCAATTTTTACTGATGTTCCTTCAGTAATTTTTAATTCTCTAGGAACTTTTTCGCCAATAAAGTTTTTTATCTCAAACATGTTATTCTTAACACTTACAGTCATTGGAAAATGACCGGAACAGATTTTGAGTTTGTAAATGTGTCCTTCCACCACTCCTTTAAACATATTGTTTATGTGAGCTATGAAGGTGTTTTGTAGCTTCTTTGTTCTTTTGTTTGAAGTTTTAGTATTTAATGTCACATTATTATCTTGTAATTCTAATTTGATTAGTGGATTGGAAAACTTTCTTTTTAATTCTCCTTTGTCACCTTTTATTACCAAATTATCGGCATCCATGCTAACTTGACAACCTTCTGGTGTGTTTATGGTGACTTTAAATTCTTCTCTCATTTTAGTAGCAGTAAGTTAATAACCTTCCCCCAATTTTTTGTTCTCTTGCTTCTTTGTGAGTCATCAAACCTTTGTTAGTTGAAAGAATTATGATTCCAAAATCTTTTGCTGGCAAATATCTTTTTTCAAATTTCTCAAATTGATCTAATTTTATTTGAAACTGAGGCCTTATCACATTTGTTTTGTTAATGCACCCTATCAAGTTTATTTTAAGAGTATTTCCTCTACTATGTTCTATTTCCTCATATCCACCCAAATATCCTTCTTTTTGCATAATGTCCAAGACTCCTCTTATTAGCTTGGAGTTGTTATCGGTAACAACTTCTTTCTTTCCGAGGTTTTCATAGTTTTGTATGAACGATAAAACGTTTGCTAAGGGGTTGTTTAAACTCATTATTTTTCACCTAATTATATTTTTTGAATCCTAATTTTGAAGCTCCATCTCTGAAACACTGTCTGCATAAATCTAGACCATACTTGTTGATATGCGCACCATTTCGACCACAAAGCCTACACTTTTTCAATGCCTTACCATGCGCCCTTTTTTTAGGTAAATTATGCTTCTGAAACTTAATGCTTTTTGCTGGTTTTCCCTTGATCTGGTTTAATACTTTGTTTGGATCAGATGTGGTCATTGGTTTTCACCTATTTCTATGTTAAATTCTTTCTTCAAATAATTAATTGTGTCTTCCTTTGAAATTTTGTGAGCGAGAGGTATTCTTCTTTTCATTATTTTCCTTCTCTTTATTCTGAAACCTGGTCTCTCGAGTGTAACACTTACTTGTAATCCCATTATTCCAATGTCAGGATCATATTTTGCTTCTGGAATATCAATGTACTCATGAATTCCAAATGAGATATTTCCAAAATCATCGATTGAACTGTCTGTTAACTTGTTTTCTTTCGCTTTTAGTAATCTTTTGAGCATTAATTTTGCAGGTTCTTTTCTTAAAGTTATTTTGCAACCTATTGGAAGCCCAGGTCTTAAGCCCCAACCAGCAATTCTTTTCTGAGTTATGGTCTTTACCGGATTAATTCCTGTAATGTTCTTTAGCAACTTGTCAGCGTTCTTTAATTTATTTTGATCTTTTCCTGCGCCTATATTCAAGGTTACTTTCTCTATTTTGATTTCTTTCATGGAATTCATTTTATGTTAATTAGAGGTTTGTCTTTTCCGATAACGATTGCATAATCTTTTTTTGTTTCAAATTCTTTTGAATCATATTTAAATCTTAATATGTCTGCTTTAATTTCTACTACTGAGGCTATTTTACCAACATATTTACCGCCTGTAAGCAGTATACATGCTCCCGTTTCCAGTTTCAATAATTGTTTTATTTCTTGTTTGGGTATGGACAACAAAACGCTTTCTCCAGTTTTATATTCGTCTTTTTTCACCAGAATTGTTCTTCCATCATAAGTTTTTAATTGTGTAACTCCTTTCTTAACAATCTTCTTTCCAACAATTTTACATATCTTTTGACTTGCCTCTTTTTTATCTATTTCTTGCATCATCAACTTCTTGTTGGTACCTATTAACATAGTGTAACTTTCTCCTGTCTTAGGTATAAATAGAATGTCCAATAATCCCATTGCTTGTTTGTAATCTTTCTTTCTCTTCCCGTTTAAGAGTATTTCATGATTGTGAAGAAGCTTTGTTACTTCTTTGTTTGTCTTCGCTTTACCTAACAACTTCTTGAAGATTATATTGAGCGGTAATGATAGTTCCATCTTATGAGCTCCTGGATGAGGTCTAGTTATGAAAGTAGCATTCTTTCTTTTGATTGGCCAAGTGTTTGGCGTATGTTGTACTTTCAAATGATTTTTTGGCATTATTTTTCACCTGTTTTTTGTTTTTTAACTTCAGTTTTTTTAGTTTCAACGACTTCTTTTTTTATTCCTTTGAGTTTCTGTGCTCTTTTTTTATCGTCTAAATTTAAATCTGTCAGCATGAGATTTGATGGATGAAATGGTATTCTTGTTTTTGAACCATCTTTCTTTGTTAAATCCATTTTTTCAATGTAAACTCTTGTCTTTTTTATGTTTACACTTTCAATTTTTTGTTCTTCTCCTTTGTGAGTTCCTCTAAGAATCTTAACTTTATCTCCAACTCTTAATCTAAGTGATCTTTTAGCATATTTTTTTTGAAGATCTTTACTAAGATGAGCACGAACCATTTTTCCTTTTATGTGTAATGGAGCATTCGCTACATATTTTCTCTGCTTTCTTGGTTGTTTGCTTCTAACCCATGTTTTTGAAAATACGCTTTTCATTTTATCACACAATTATACTAGCTATTTTTGATATTCCTGGCCATCGTTCACAAGCCTCTTTTGCAATTGGTCCTTTGAATATAGTTCCTTTTGGATTTCCTTTATCATCTTTTAAAACAACTGCAGCATTATCTTCAAATTTGACTCTTGTTCCTGAAGGACGTCTGTATTCTTTTTTCTGTCTTACTATGACTGCAAATACAACTTGTTTTCTCATTTCTGGTTTTCCTTTTTTTACTGATGCTTGTATTAAATCACCAATTCCTGCCGCAGGAATCCTTCCCTTGACTGTTTTGCTAGATTTAACACTAATAACTCTGAGTAGTTTGGCTCCTGAATTATCACAAGTTTCTACTTGTGATCCTACATTCAATCCTTTTGTTACGCGTCCTTTAATTGGCTTCATCTTTGTTTTCCTTTTTTATTTCTACAACCACAAAATGCTTTGTCTTTGATAGTGGCCTTGTTTCTTTGATTATGACTTTGTCGCCTTCTTTTGCATTGATGGTGTCTGGATTATGAGCTTTTACTTTTGTTCTTCGTTTTTCGTATCGCTCATATTTTTTTACGTTCCTTCTTCTTTCCCATTCTACGGTAACTGTTTTGTGCATTTTGTCTGATATAACAACTCCTTCGAAAGTCCGTCCTCTAAGGCTAATATTTCCTTCTTTTGTGTTGTTTTCTTTGGATTTTTTTGTTTCCATCTTACACCTTCATTTTTATTCTGTCTTGAGGTTTTTTTATGATTTCTATTCCTTTTATTATTGTGTTATTAATTTTGAATGTTGATGTGTTTTTGAGTATAATTTTGTTTCCTTTTGTTGTTTTGATTTTGAATGTGTTCTTTGTTTCGTCCAAAATTGTTCCTTGCAAACCCACAAGCGACTTGTTTGTGCTTTTCACAATGTTTATTTCCGAACCAATGAATTCTTGTTTTAATTTGTTCATTTGAAACTTTTTATTTCGATTGTATCGGGCGCGAATCCCAAGGTTATGAGTGCTTCCTTGATTCCGTTAAGGTGATTTCCTTGTAATTCCACTGTTCCACCTTTTGCAGTTCCTCCGCACGCGAATTTTGTTTTTAATTTTTTAGCCAAATCCTTGAGGTCTATCTCATATTTGTTTATGCCCTCTATAACAGTATATTTTTTCCCGAACTTTTTCTTGATTATTTTAACGGATATGGTTTGGTTTTCCTTTGCGATTGTCTCACAAACGCAAAGATCTTCTGGCAACCCACAAGTGTTGCATATATCGCTCATTTTGATGATTGTACCGTTTTTATTTTAGCAATAGTCTTTTTGAGTTTCTTTATTTGACCAGGACTTTTTATTGTTGTTCCTGTGGCCGCTTGTGAATTTAGTTTGATAAGCTCTATCTTTGCTTCCTCGCATTTCTTCTGCAAGTCGGTTTCACTCATTGATTTTAAATCTTTAAATTTCATTTTGCTTTAGTTTTAGTTTTAGTTTTAGTTTCTTTTGTTTTCTTTGTCTTTGAAGTTGAAGTTGAAGTTTTCTTTTCTTTTGTGATTTCTTTTTCTTCTTTTTTGTGTTCTTCTGGTTTGTCTGTTTTAGTTTCTATCTTTTCTTCAATTTCTTTCTTGATTTCTTCTGCTTCTTCAGGCTTTACTTCTTCAACAACTTCTTGTAATTCTGATATAAGTTTAATCTTATCAGGCAGTTTTACTGTAGATGGCATGATACTTACTTTTATTCCTATAACACCTGTTTTCAACTTGGCCATAGAATATGATTTCAACACACCAACAACAGATATGTCTCCGCATTTCTTTAAGTATCCTCTGTAAAATCTCCAGTTTTTTGCTCTGCTACTAGGAATTTTTCCTGATATTAATATTTCTACACCTATTGCACCAGCAGCAATAACATCTGCCATTGCCTTATGTCCAATTCCTTTGAATCTTTGTGAACCATATCTTTCTAATGATCCTGCTATTAACTCTGATATAATATTTGCATCCAAACCAATTTGTTTTACTTCTTCAATTTCTATTTGAGGGTTTTCTAGCTTGAATTCTTTTTTCAATGCTTTTGTTAATTTAGTTATGTTTGCACCCGCTCTTCCTACAACCAAACCAGGTCTTGAAGCGGAAATTATGATTTTTTCTCCTAGAGGAGTTTTTTGCAATTTAACATCACTTAATCCCACTCTTCCAAGGTTTTGCTTTACAAATTCTCTAATCCTATATTCTTTTATGTTATCCGCAATAAATTTTCTTTCAATCATTTTGTTTTTTCTTCCTTATTTTCTTTTTCTTGAATTTTTGGTTGTTTTGATTCAGTCAGAGTTTTATCGTTTGACACATCAGAACTTTCAGGCACCTGTACATTAACAACTTCATTCTGTGCTTTATTATGCTCTTCTTTGTTTTCTATGATATTTTCTTTTGGAGTTTCAGAAGCTACTTTCTTGAGCACATCTTTAATTTCTTTTGTTTCTTTAATTTCTTTTTGGATTGTTTGATCTTGTTTTACTTCTTCCTTCTTTGAAGTTTTTTCTTTTGCGACTTTCTTTTGTTTATTCTCTACTTCTTGAATAACCACTTCTATGTGTGTTCGCTTTGTTTTTCTCCTTGATTGTCTTCCATAATGCCAAGGAGTTGATGCTCTTTGTGCTGATAAATGCACTATTTTTAAATCTAAACCTAATCCTTTGTCAATAGCATTTGATTCTGCGGATTCAATAGCTTGTAAAATTATTTCTGATGCTTTCTTAGGATATTTTCCAGGACCTATGCCTGTTTTATGGCCTGCACCAGCAGTAAATCTTGTGAATTTGACTGCTTTTTCTTTTTTGATAACGGATCCTAAAAACTCCTTAGCATAAGCAACTTTCTTGTGTCTTAAATGTGAACAAATTTCAATTGCATGTTTAGATGATATTCCTGCGTCTTTCAAAATTGCTCTAGCAACATTTTCTTCTTCCATTTTGCATGAATATCCATATTTCATTTTTATCTAACCGATACACTTGAACTTGATCTTGTAGCTCCAACACCTGGTGCGCTGTGCACCGTTCTTTTTCTTGTTAATGCAAATTCTCCCAAGTAATGTCCTATCATCTCTTCTTGTATGAGTATTTGTTGAAAGTCTTTTCCAGTGTGAATTCTTATTGTTTTACCAACCATTTGAGGTAAGACAATCATATCTCTTAAGTGGGTTTTTACTCTATCTTGCTTTTCAACTTTGACAATGAGTTTCTTTTCTTCATCTGAAAATCCTCTTTTAATTTTTCTTCTTTGTCTTGAAGGCAATATGCTTGCCAACTCATTCAATGACAACTCTTTGAGTTCTTCCAGTTTTTTCCCTTGATATAAATATTCTTTAGCCATTTAATCACCTTTACTTGTTTCGTCCCGTTTGTCTTGGTCTTATCATACCAACCTTTCTTCCTGGCGGGGCGTTTTTTGGTGCAATAGTTGGTCTTCCTTTTCTTGATGATCGTGCGCCACCTAATGGGTGGTCTACTGCATTCATTGATGCTCCTGAAACAATTGGCCAGTATTTTCCTCTTGCAGCCATTGCTTTCTTCTTGTTTCCTGCTTTTAAGAATGGTTTATCGGTTCTTCCAGATCCTGCCACAACACCTATTGACGCCATACATTTCGGATTAAACTCTTTCTGTTTTCCTGAAGGCATTTTAACTATGACTTTAGTTCTTGTTCGTGAAACTATTTTTGCAGTTGTTCCTGAAGTTCTAACTAATTTTCCATTATCTCCAGGATTTGATTCTATATTAAAAATTGACACTCCTTCAGGTATTTTTCCGAGTGGAAGTGTGTTTCCAGTTTTAATATTCACATCCAATCCTTTTTCTAAAACATCTCCTACTCTTATTCCTTCAGGTGCAATTGAAAAGTAAACTTCATTTTCTGATTTTAGTTTAATTAAAGGTGCTGAGTGGCCTGTTGAGTTGATAATATCATCAACTATAACTTTATCTTTTCTTATCTGAGTTACTTTCCCAGCATATCTAAAGCTAGGCGCCCTATATGATGGGCTTCCTTTTCCTCTCTTTTGCTGTACTAAGTTTTTTCCCATTTTATTCTTACATTAATCCTAATTTTGTTGCCAAATCTATCGCAGGAGACTCTTCTGCGAATCTGACATGTGCTTTTTTCTTTCCTTCAGGTGTTATAAGTGTTCTAACTTGAACAACTTTTACTTTGAAAGTTTTTTCAAGTTCCTCCTTGATTTCGCCTTTCTTAGCTTTAATATCCACTATAAATACTAATTTGTTCTCAGACTCCATTAGTCTAATAGATTTCTCTGTTGATAAAGGATATTTGATTATACTCATTTTTTCTTGGTTTGTGATTTGGATTTAGGCTTTGTTTCCTTTTTAGGAATAGGTTTTGCCTTTTTTTTCACCGTCACTTTTTTCTCTTTGACTATTTTTTCTTCTTTTACTATCGCGTTTGTGAATAATTTTTTCTTTGATAATTCTTCTATGGCTGATTTTGTGAATACTGTTAATCTTCCAGGAACTCCACCAGGAGCTAATAACTCAACATTTAAGCTTGATACTACTTCTGTTTCAACCCCTGGAATGTTTGCACAAGATTTATCTAATGCTTTAGTAGTTGATACTAATAATAAACCTTTACTACCTCTTGATCTTGATCTATCCATTTCATCTTTAAAACCAATATGTTCCAGGATTTTGATTAATTCTGCTGTTTTCTTTACTTCTGTAAAATTGTCATCTATTATGAATGGATAATTTGAAGGTGCAAGGTGACCTCTTTTTTTTACTAAATCCGTATTAAGTGTTGCTGCAATTGCTGATCTAATTGCTTTTCTTCTCTCATCTTGATTAATCTTCTTAGCCCATATTTTTTCTGCTTTTGGGGGGTGTGCTCTTCTTCCACCAACTGTTCCTGGCATAACTGCCCCAACCCAATTCATTCTTGTTCCTCTTCTAGATAGTATTTTTCTTGGAACTCTTGATATTCCCAATCCATATGAACCCCTATATTTTCTTCTTCTTCTTGAAAGATCAGCAGAAGCTCTTAATCCTGCTCTTGGATTAGTACCATAAGGTTGTGTTTTATTGAATTGAATAACTAAAAATGCTCTATGAATCAAATCAGTTCTAACTGGTTCAAAAAACTGAGCTGGTAATTCTACTGCACCCGTTTCCGTTTTATTTAGATTAAGTGTTTTTAGTTTCATTGTATTGATAGTTGATGTTTTTTAATATTATTTCTTAACGGGGTTGTCAAAATCACCGCTCTTTTTTTAGGTCCTGCGATTGATCCGTGCATCATAATATATTGTGATTTAACATTTCCATATTTATGAAAGTTGTTTTCTAAAGCAGCAACATCATCTGATATCTTTAGAATCTGCTTGTTGTGTTCGATTCTTTGATGATATCCTGTTTGTCCTGCATGAGCAACCTTCCACATAATATGTTGTTGTCTCACCCAAGGTCCAAGCGATCCAGGTTGTCTTGTGCCTTTTTCTGATTTGTGACTTTTTAGTCCTATTCCAAATCTTTTAACAGGCCCTTGAAATCCTTTTCCTTTAGTTATGGCTCTTATATCTACAAGATCATTTTCACTGAAAATTGTGCTTATTTCTAATTCTTTATCGAAGTTTTGTTTAACATACTCTACTTTATCAGCGTTTTTCCCACCAATTGCAATTTCTACAACTTCTGGTTTTTTCTTTCCAAAACCTGCTTTGCTGGGTTGGGAGTATATAGTTATAGTAATATTATCATATTCATCAGGATTGATTGACTCAAGATCTTTTGAGTTTTCTTTTGGAAGAATTGTTTTTTTGTTAAGATTTTTTTCGGATTTGAAGAAAATTTCTTTTTTTAGTTGAGAAGCATTATTGTTTGAGTTGTAGAATCTGATAGAACAGATCTTAATCGGCGGACACTCAAGAATTGTTACTGGAACAGCGAGTTCTTCGCCTTTGGTGTGAGCATCTTTGTTCTCATTTATAGCCATTATATGTGTCATGCCAACTTTGTAACCAATAAATGCCATTGGTTTTGCTTCCTTTTTATCAGGCCAAGATCTAACTCTAGCATAACTTTTTTTGGCTCTTTTTCTAGGCCAATACTGTAAACTTCCAAATCTTGGTCTTCTTAATGTTGGCATTTTATTTTATTAAACTTAAAATCTGGCAGAAACCTATAGTAATACTCTCTTTAAAGTGTACTGAAAATGGTTCTTTCCAGGCGTTATTATAATCATTTAAGTTTTTTAGAACTTAAACGTCTTGACGAAAAAAGAAGTCCTTTATAAATGTTATGAAAACGTGGGCGAGAAATTATTTTTTATCTTTCTTTTTTGTATTCTTCTTTTTTTGATGAGAAAGCGATTTGGCCTTTATTTTTGTGTATTGTAAAGGATTTTTTATCTTTCTGCAGAGGGAATCTGGTTTACAGACAAGCATATCAACATAATACCCTTTATTATCACAATTAGGGGGTGGTATCTTCTCTTTTCTCTGAACTTTATATCTGAGTTGACCTTTAATATATACCTCTCTTAGTGGATCAGGATTTGATTTATTCCATTCGTTTATTCTATCTTCAATTTCTTTATCAGACCAACCAACGTTTGAAAGAAAGTTTGAGAGTGCAAATATTGCTCTTTTCTTACCATCTTCTAAACCCTCTAAAATGTTTTTTATACAAGGGGGGAAAAGTTCTTCTGGTAGAGCCTCACTTATTTCATCAAATTGGCATTCTTGTTTTGGTTTATATTCCTCTTTCTCTTTTACTTCAAAATCAAATGATTGAATTATTAGTTTTGATGCTTCATTCTTTTCCACATCTCGATTCAAGAAGTCTTGTTTTACAACTATATTTTCTGGTTTTGCATCAGATTTCTTAAAAGATAATACTTTGTCTGGATTGATCGGTATTGATACTAATTGAGATTTTTCGTGAAAAGAATATGGCATTCGAAAAAGATGTCTTGATGAAATAAGGATTGTATCTATATCTAAAAACGGTTCCGCATTTAGTTTTTCTACTTTGTCACCATATTCATTTGTTTCTAATCGAATAATTTCTTGTGGTTTCTTCCCTGTTTTTTTTACTATGGTTTCAAAATCGTTTTTCTCGAGCTTCAGAATTGCATTACTGACATGATCTTTTATAAGATATTTTACGTATGCAGCTATTCTTCGTGGTGCCTCAGGAAACATCTTATTTACTTCTGTACCACCTATTTTTTGAGGAAAAGACTCAAAAGGCACTGCTATGTGAAATCCTTTATTTCCTGAAAATTTACAAGTTATAGATTTTATCCCATAATGTCTCAAAACTTTTATAGTATAATATGCTGCTATCTTAGAATACTCTAAAAGTTTACAATCAATATCTAAAACCAAATCCCATCCGCTTCGAAGATCATCCATTTCTTTTGGTTTCATATTTCTATTTATATGCAGTGGGTTGTACCATAATTCTTCTGAACAATGAAACGAAGTGGCCCCTTTCTTTGCGTGTTCTAAAATATCTGATTTATATTGCAAAACGTCAGGTCTTCTTCCAAAGCCCCTCTCACCATATTTGATTGCTATTTCTTTGTTTTCGGCCGAAGCCAACATTGCTTCTTGTATGTCTGACCGCTTATAGAATTTTAGTGTTTTACTTATGAACATAATTAAGAAAATAGAGCTTTGTTTATATTTTTAATGCGAGAATTGATTAAATTTTTAAATATCGACTCATAAGTCTTGTATGTGAAAATAATATACGTTCTGATTAAGACAGTTCATGGAAAACTCAAGATTGTTAGTTCTAAACTCAGAACTTTTGAAGAAGTTGAGGATATTCATGAGGTTTATGGCCAGTATGATATAGTCACAAAAATTGTTCTTGAATCACAATCTGAAATTAAAAAGTTTATACAAAATAAACTTTTGATTGTGGAAGGCATTGAAAGCACAGAAACTTTGATGGCTTTTGATGAAGAAAACTAATCATCAACATACTCTATATCTATAACTTCCCTTATTTTTTTGGCTTTTTTCTCCCCAATCAAATTTACTTTTTTGAGTTGCTCTTCACTAGCATTAATCAATTTTTTGACTGTTTTAAACTCTTTTAAAAGTGGTTTTGCAAGAGCACCACCTATATTTGGAAGTGAAGATACAATATATTCTTGTTGCTCTTTCAAAGAAATTGGTTTTGCTGTGTGCATTTGAAAATCTTTTTTCTCAGGATCTTGTTCGCGCTTGGCAATTATTTGAAATAATCCTGCAGTATCTTCTTCATTTTTTGTAAAAATTGTTGGAATTCTGTAAGAAACTGCGATTGTTGATAACATTCCCCTTATTGCATTTGGATGAACATTTCTTTGTGTATAAATATCTTCTTCTCCCTGAATAACAAGCAAAGGTCGCACATACTTTCTCAAATCTTTTAGTTGTTGAAGTAATCTTCCATCAATTATTGAATCAACAAAATCTTTTTTTGTTTTATATTCTACAGCTATATCTTCACTAAGAAGATAATCCCCCACTTGTAGATGTCTCAAATCCACTTCAATTCCCTCTCTAACCAATAATTTTAGTATATTTGATCCTTTTTCCCGATAATCTACAATTATTTTTAACGGAGCAGATTCAGATTCTTTTTTGACAAATGAATCTAATTTCTTGTTTTTTCTAATAATTGGCTCAAACCCAGACAACTTGTTTTTCAGATTACTTAAATTTCTATGCATCTTTTTCTCTTTATGATGTGATGACCATCTATATGCTTCATCTCTTGTTTTTTTGGTCATTAATACTATAACTCTGCCTTCTTCTAATCTGCCTGTTCGACCTCTTCTTTGTATGCTTCTTATGGCGGATGGTATGGGTTCATAAAAAATTACCAAATCTACTTGAGGAATATCTAGTCCTTCTTCTCCAACAGAAGTACTTATCAAACAGTTAAATTTACCTTCTGAGAATTCTTGTATTATTTCTTTTTGCTCTTTTTGAGACAAACCTTTTTCTTCTCTGGTTGTTTGACCAATAAACATTTTGCTCTTCAATGATAATTCATCTAATAAACTTTTTATTTTTGATGAACTGCTTCTGTATTGAGAAAAAATTATTATTTTAACATTTTTTTTGTTTTGTATTTCATCACTAACAATTTTCTTAAGCACATCTAATTTAGGATGCTCAAACCCCTTACTAATCATCTCCTCTAATTTATTTTTTGCGTGAATAAAATAATTATCCTTCACCAAATTTTTTACTGCTTTAACTGTGCCTGAAACAGCTTGTGATTCAAGTTTTTGAATATATTTGTTTAAAGGATCTAATCCTTGAGATTCCAATAATTCCAATGCGTGTTGAACCTTCATAGCTTCGGCCAATAAACTTATAGATTTAAGTATGGAATAATCTTTTTCTCCTGAAGAAATTCTTCCTCTTAGTTCACCTTGAAGAGCTAAAAGAGATGTTTTTGTATAAGAAGAGATATTTCCTTGAATAAAACCCAATTCTTTTGTCTGGAGTAATTTGTTTTTGAAACACATCTCTAAATATTTTCTTATATTGTTTAGAGATTCTGGAAAATCTATTTCAACCCAATTGACGCTCGTTTCTTGTATATATGATTTAATATCTTCATCATCCTCGGTTCTGATTTCTATGTTTTCAATAAATAAATTTGCACAAACATCTTCTATTTGGGACATTTCTGAACCAGGAGATGCTGTCAGAGCCAATATGCGTGGATGTTTTGCTTGTTTTTCATATTGTTCAGCAATAAATACATATGCATAGTCTTTTACTGCCCTGTGGGCTTCATCAAACACTAACAAACTAACATCTGCTAATGGTATTCTTTTTGAAATAACATCATTTTCAATTCCTTGAGGTGTGCTAACAACTATTTTTGCAGCACTCCATAATTCTGCTCGCTTTTCCGGTCTTACCATTCCCGTAAACAACACAATCTGTTCCTCAGACAAATCCATGTGTTTTCTAAATGTTTTAAGATGTTGTTCTGCTAAGGGCTTTGTAGGTGCCAATACGAGAACTTTTGATTTAGGATAATTATCTAACCTTGAGGTTGATAAAAGAATAGCTATGAGTGTTTTACCCAATCCTGTTGGTAAAACAACCAAAGAATTTTTCGTCGTAGCAGAGTTAAAAATGGTTTCTTGATACGTTCGGGGTTTTATATTTTTTAACACAAAATTATGATTTCAGAATTGTTTATATATGTTTTTAAAAGAAGAAAAAAAAAATTACTTTCTTCCTCTAGCCATCTTGGCTCGTGAAATGTCTCCGTTTTTATCAACGAAATATAGGTATCCGGATTCTTTCTTGGCGCCAACTTTTGCAACCGTTTCTGTCTTTTGTTTTCCTTTCTTTCCGCCGCCTCTTGACATTACTGCTCGTGAAATGTCTCCATTCTTATCAACGAAGTAAAGATATCCACTTTCTTTTTTAACTCCTGCTTTTGCTACTTTTTCAGCCATTTTTTTACACCCCCTATAGTTTCGAAGGTTTAAACACCTTCATAACTATGTTTTCTAGTCAATAAAAATGATATTTATTATTTAAATCTTTCGAATTTTTAGTCGAAAACCCGACAAAAAACCCTATTTTTTCATGTCTATATGTGTTTTTAGAACTTTTCTTAAAATTAACCCAACAACTATTCCAACCAAGAAAATCACTAAAACCAACCATCTATGACCTGGTGTTGAAGATATTAAATAGCCTAAAATAAATCCTATAACCACAAACACATAGGGAAAATTTAACTCTAATCTTTTTATTCCTGAAACTACAACAACCAAAATACCAAAAACAAATATTGCTAAACATTGTAAAACGAGATTGTTTAGTATTAGAGAAAATATAACCCCTAAAACTAAAAAAACCAATAGAGCAATTTCAAATATGTTTTCTAAACCCATTTTATATTATTTATCTTAAAAATACTAATATATAAACTATTTGTTTTATGGTGCTTAAACATAATTTATATTGTTTCATCAGCAAATTTCATATAGAAAAACATTCCTATTACGCCCAATATCATAGCGAGTATAAGTAAGCCTAAACTTGGAAAAAATGTTGTTGAGGCAGAAACCAATACCCAATAACAAATTAAAGAAAGAAGAATAAAAGTGTGTAGTCTTCTAGTATAAAAATATATGTGCAAACCCGGTGTGGCTCCTTCCACCAACTTTAATCCTTTAAATTTTGGAATTGGTATTAGCGTGAAAAAAGCATATATAAAATTTATGTGCATAAAATATAATACATAAGGATTATGTGTACCATAATATATCAGTCCACATATCAAACCTATTAGTGCATTTGTAACCACCCCTGCTATTGAAGCCATGGCCATATCAAAATTGTTTATTCCATGTCTAAATCTTCCTAATCTCAATCTTTTCATATGTTCAAATTTTGTTGCGCCAGGATAAATAAGAGGTACAGTTCCAAAAGTCAAAAAACTGATTAGAATTCCTATTAATATTCCTGGAAACCACCACGAATAATGCATTCTATATCCTTGTTTCAAAGCAAATATTTTTTGCATTGATATACTACAAAACATCACAATCAGAATTGATATAAACGCAAATATCCAAGCATTTATCCCTATTTGAGCATTGAATTCTGTTCCACCCCATCGTCTGAATGAAAGAATAAATCCAAATAGTATTGCTGAAACTAATAATTGTCTTTGTTCAGATATTGAAAATCTAAAGTAATCCCTTATTCGATAAAGATGCTCGTAGCTCATTAATAGAATTCTGTAGTTTTCGTTTTAAATAATTTTTTGTTTTAATATACTAAAATGAGATGTTTGATTGATACAATTTTTTTAATTCTTCAAATAATCCTTCTTCATGACCTGCACCAACCACTGCAAGAATTTTTTTATTTGGATTAAGAGTATATAATTTGAAAAGTTTTTTTGCCATAAACTCATTTCTTTCATGAACTAGAACAGAATACATGCTTGGATATCTTTTTTTTAATTCTAAAAGAATTGTTTTAATAAACTCTTTATCAGGCACTTTAGATATATCTATATTAACTTTTTGTCGAGAAAAAGGAGAAAAAATTATATCTCTTATTATCAACATTTTTTCTTTAAAAGAAAAACTCTTTGAAAACCTGTGCAATGTTATATCTATATCTCTATCTATCAATGCAAGCTGCAAATTTTTTTCTTTACATATATCGATGGCTTTTTTCATATCGGCACCAGGATCAACACCCACAATTGAACCTAATTTTTTTTGAACAAAACGACCTATTATCAAAAAAAGAAATCCTGAAAAACCAACTCTGCGTATGTCTTTTATAGATAATTTTGATTCCAGTTTGTGCATCATAGAATAAAATCTTTTTCTGTCTAATTCAACAGCAATTATTTCTGGGTTGAATAAATTTATTTCTTTTTCAATTTTAAATAGTGATTCTTTTGCAATGTGTGATGTTCCTATAATCTTAATGGTTTGTATCATTAATTTAAGAAAACATACTTCTATTTAAAAAGTTTAACCGTGGAAGATTCCAAGAATGTCGGAATCTCCCCGGGAAAAAGAGGTGAGTAGAAATTTTATGCAAACACTTTCATGGTTTTCCATGCAAGGTTAAATAGTTCTATAAGTGTTTGACTAAAAAAAGAAGTGTTAACCCACACCCCAACATCATATGAAGAGTGTACTTCATTATCATTCAATAACATGAATGTTATTTCTTTTTCGTCAACAATACAAAATCTACCTTTTGTTTGACAATCTTTAATTTCGGCGTATTTTTTTGCTTTGTTTAACACCACTTTTGTTTTATCAGTTACAGGTGCGGCAATCATTATTTTAACTCCTCTTGTATGAGCTTTTTCAAGTACCCGTGATAAAGCATCTAATTTTCTTATGATTCCATCTTCTGTTGTCATAATAATTATTGATGTTTCTGCTTCTTTAATCATAAGCTCGATGTGTGAATATAATCTATCTCGTCCTCTAAAAGAGGCAGTTATATCAGTGGGTTCTACAAGAGAAACTCCTTCTGTGTGTAAAGTATTTAATTCTTGTAATATATCAGAACTTTTCAATTCATCCAACATCTTCATTTGATAATTTGAATCTTCTTGAATTTTTTTCTTAACTCTGGACAAAACTTCTTGTGGAGGTATAGCAATATATTTGATTGGTTTTCCTATTTTCATTACTACAAAGCCTTTTTTTTCTAGACTTTCTAGAACGTCGTAACTTCTGCTTCTTGGCACGTTTGCTATATCGCTTAGTTCTCCTGCCGTACTCACCCCTCTTGAAAGAAGAGCAGTCCAAATCTTTGCTTCATAACTATTTAATCCGAAATCTTTGATTTTTTTTAAAAATTCTTTTTGAATTAACATTTAATCACCTTGTTGATGTTTGTCAGAATGAGTGGTAATGGAGGGTTATTTTTAAACCTTTTGTTTTTTTGTTATTGGACAGTAGTTATAAATTGTTTTTTTTGTGTTTTGATATGTTACCCCTCTATTTCATTTGGAGATTATTTATTCTGATAATATTTTTTTCTTTTTTATTTTTAGATTAATTTTAATTTTTTTTATTTGTTATTTTTTTATTTTCTTTATATTATTTATTTACTATATTGAAAATAAATAATATAATATATAATAAATCAATAATATAATAATATAATAATAAGAAATTATGAAAAAATTAATCAAAAAAAGGTTCTGAAATGTTTTTTGTCGACTATAACAAAAAAATACTAAATTAAAAAAATGTAGATAATTTAATTCAAATAAAAAAATCTCCATGAGAAACAAGGGTGTGAGTTACATATAGTAAATAATCTATTTTTTATAATATATTATGAGAGCTCAAAATATTTATAAACCTACATTTCCTCTGGAAGTTTTATGCAGGGAAAAAAATTGGGGAGGTTTTTTGAAAATTATTTAGAAAAAGAATCATTATTTCTCGACAAAGGAATTTTACAAGCATCATATATGCCTGAAGAAATTAATCACAGGGATGAACAAATGGAACAAGTGGCAAGCATACTTGCACCTGTTCTAAAAAGCGAAGTACCTTCTAATCTTTTTATTTATGGAAAAACAGGCACAGGAAAAACTTTAACAATAAAATATATTTGTGAACAATTGAAAGAAATTTCTGAAGACAAAAAAATTTCTTTAGAAATTTTATATTTGAATTGTAAACTCAAAAAAATAGCTGATACCGAATATCGTTTAATTGCTCAACTTGCAAGACATTTCGGAAAAGCCATTCCTCCAACAGGATTACCAACCGATGAAGTGTACAATGTTTTTTTTAATGCTTTAGATAAAAAAAAAAGGATAATACTTGTTGTATTAGATGAAATAGATCAATTAATAAAAAAAACAGGTGATGAATTAATATATAATCTTACAAGAGTAAATACTGAATTAAAACGTTCTAAAGTTTCAATTGTGGGTGTTAGCAATGATTTGACATTTATTAATAATCTTGATCCTAGAGTTAAATCTTCTTTGAGTGAAGAAGAAGTTTTATTTCCTCCTTATAATGCAATTCAAATTCAAGATATTTTAAAAAAAAGATCTAAATCTGCTTTTCAACCAAATATTGTCGAAGCTGGAGTTATAGAAAAATGTGCGGCTTATGCTGCCAGAGACCATGGTGATGCAAGAAGGGCGCTTGAACTTCTAAGAGTGGCTGGAGAGTTAGCGGAAAGAAAAGGTCAAAAAACAATTATGATTGAGAATCTTGATGAAGCAGAAGATAAAATAGAAAAAGATAGGGTTTTAGAAATAATAAACAGTCAACCAAAACAATTTCAAGTCACACTATATGCGATTATTTTAAAAAAATCAAATCAAAAAGGAAAAATTTTTACTGGTGAAATATATGATTATTATAAGCAGGTTTGTAATGAAATAGGACTTAGACCTTTAACCCAAAGAAGAGTTTCTGATATAATAGCTGAGTTGGATATGGCCGGAATAATTAATGGACAAGTACTTTCAAAAGGAAGATATGGTCGAACAAGAGAAATTTCTCTCTCGGTTCCAGAAAGTGTAAAACCAAAAATGATATCCATACTTGAAAATGCTTTAGAAATAGAAAGAAAAAATGACTCATTCTGAAAAAATAAGTGAACTCTTAGAAAAGGGAATACTCATAAGCCCTGAAGAATTAGATAATGCCAAATCTAATGTTGAGAAATCAACTCAAAATATGACCTCAATTGATAATGATGCAAAAGTAAAAATTGTGTATAGTTATAATAAATCGCCAAAAAAAAGGGTTGTAACAGATTTTTTTAAGTATTTTAATCTTAGATTTAAAGCATTGGAAAAAATTATTCGAATGAGACCAGAAATGGAAGGTTTGGTTTCTATAAATAAATTAAAACTTAAGGAAGAAAGAGAAAATGTTTCAATAATAGGGATGATTAAGGAAAAATCTCTTACAAAAAATAAAAATATAATATTAGTGTTGGAAGATTTAACAGGACAGACATCTGTTTTAATACATAAGAATAACAACGAAGCATATACGGTTGGTAAAGATTTAGTATTAGATGAAGTTATAGGCGTTATAGGTTCTGCAGGGAAAAACATTGTTTTTTCTAATAAAGTAATTTTTCCTGATGTTCCAATGAATAAGGAATTTAAGAAAGCACCCATTGAAAGTTATGCTGTTTTTTTAGGAGATTTTCATTTTGGTTCAAAAGTGTTTTTGCAGAAGGAATTTGATAAATTTTTAGCTTGGATAAATGGAACTGTGGGTAGTGAAGAGCAAAAAGAAATTGCAAATAAAGTTAAATACATTTTTTTTGCAGGAGATTTAGTTGAAGGTGTAGGTGTTTATCCTGGTCAAGAAGAAGATTTAGAAATAAAAGATATTAAGGAACAATATGCGATTTTATCAAAATCTCTTTCTAAAATAGGATCTGATAAAAAACTCATAATTTGTCCGGGAAATCACGATGCTGGAAGAATTGCTGAACCTCAACCACCACTTTATAATGATTTTGCTGAAGCCTTATGGCAACTTCCCAACGCAGCGATTGTAAGTAATCCGGCAATGATAAATATTGGGAGTACAGAAGATTTTTCAGGGTTAGATGTATTGTTATATCATGGTTATTCTTTGATTTATTATGCAAACAATGTTGAAAGTATAAGAAATGCAGGTGGTCAAAAACGAGTTGATTTAATAATGAAATTTTTATTACAAAAGAGACATCTTGCGCCAACACACGAATCAAACATGTATATTCCTGATGCAGAAGAAGATCCTTTAGTAATTGATAAAATACCAGATATATTTGTAACGGGACACATTCATCGTGCATCTGCTTCAGAATATAGAAATATAACTCTATTAAATACCTCTTGTTGGTCTGACATAACTGAAGATCAAGAAAAAAGAGGACTAGAACCTCAACCAGGTAGAATATTTGTTATGAATTTGCAGACAAGAAAAGTCAAATTAATAAATTTTTATGGACGCTAAAATGTTATATTCAAAGGAAATGGGAAAATATTTTGCACAACTCAAAAAAGATTGTGTTAAATCGTATGATTTTGCAAATCTGGCCAGAGCAAAAGGATATGATCCTTCTACTAAAGTAGAAATTACCTTGGCAGAAACCATGGCTGAAAGAGTTATTGGTTTAATAAGTGTTGTTGCCCCACAAATCAAAAATAAGGGCGCGGAAAAAAGAATTGAAGAACTTGAAAAACAATATGGTATTCTTGATACAAGAGTTGCTTTGAAAATAGCCGAAGAAGTTGCTCAACAAAAATTTTGTGAATTTAAAGATGAAAAAGAAGCCATCGAAATTGGTATAAGAACAGGATTTACATATGTTACTTTGGGGGTTGTTAGCAGCCCTCTTGAAGGTTTTACACATTTGGATTTTAAGGATAGGAATGATGGTGGTGGAAAATACTTCTGTATATATTATTCAGGTCCAATAAGAAATGCCGGCGGAACTGCTGCGGCATGGTCTGTTGTAATTGCAGATTATCTTAGAGTAAAATTTGGATACAAAGAGTATGACCCAACAGAAAAAGAAATTAAAAGATGTCACGCAGAATTAGAAGATTATCACGAGTATGTTACTAATCTTCAGTATTTTCCTTCAAAGGAAGAATCAGAATTTATGACATCTCATTTACCTATTGAGGTATCTGGAGAGCCATCTGAAAAATATGAGGTTTCAAATGTTAATTATAAAGATCTTCCTAGAGTAAATACCAATATTATGAGAAGTGGTTATTGTTTAATACATAGCAGTTGTATTCCTTTGAAAGCACCTAAAATTTGGGCGAAAATAAATAAGTGGGCTGAAGAGTTTGGTTTGGGTCACTGGAAATTTTTAGAAGAATTCATTAGCATACAGAAAAAATCAAAAGCAGAAGGTAAAGGAGTTAAATCAAGTAAAATATCTCCTGATTATACTTATATCAAAGACTTGGTTGCTGGCAGACCAGTATTAGGTCACCCTATGAGACCTGGAGCATTTAGGTTAAGATATGGTCGCTCTAGAGTGTCGGGTTATTCTGGTCAATCTGTTCATCCGGCCACGATGCATATATTAAATAATTATCTTGCAACAGGAACTCAGCTTAAAGTTGAACGACCTGGTAAAGCTTCAGCTTACACTGTGTGTGATAGTGTTGATGGTCCTATAGTTAAATTGAAGAGTGGAGAGGTAATTTTTTTGGAGACCGAAGACTTAGCTAAAAAACATAAGTCTCAAGTTGAGAAAATATTATTTTTAGGAGATTTTCTCATTGCATATGGAGATTTTTTTGATAGGGCTCACAGATTAGTTCCGCCAGGTTACTGTCAAGAATATTGGATCCAAGAACTTGAAAAATCAGCAATGGAAATGTTTGGAAGTATTGATTATGAAAAAATTTCTGAGATGGTTAATATTTCAAAAGAGAATCTAAAAAAATTATTTTCTAATCCTATAAAAACCAAATTATCACTTTATGCGGCAGTTGATTTATCTAAAGGTTTTGGTGTTCCACTTCATCCTTCGCACATTTTTTATTGGAATTGTGTGTCTTCAGAACAATTAAAATCTTTATTAGGGTGGTTTAAGAAGTTTGAAATAAGAGATGAAAAATTAATTTTGAATAATTCTGAAGAAAAGAAAATTTTAGAACTTATTGGAATTCCACATTTATTAGTTAACAAAGAATTTGTTGTTTTAGAAAAGGATGTTGCTGATGCACTTTTAATTCAACTTGGAATTATAAGCCCTTCTGAAATTGATGTTTTACTTCAAAAAATGAACAATATTGATAATAAGAAACCTTTACAGTTTATCAATGAATTTTCTGAATTAAAAATAAGAGATAAAGCAGGCATTTTTATTGGTGCAAGAATGGGTCGGCCTGAGAAAGCCAAGATGCGAAAAATGGTTGGTTCACCACACGGTTTATTCCCTGTTGGAGCAGAAGGTGGTAAGTTTAGATCATTTCAATCAGCTTTTCAAATTGGAAAAGTAACTGCTGACTTTGCAGTATATAATTGTCCTTCTTGTAAAAAAGAAAGTGTTTTTTCTGTGTGTGATGAATGTGGTAAAAAAACTGATAGGATTCTAAGTGAAGAAGAAGGTGCGAAAAATTTTAAGAACAAAGAGATTGATATAAAAACAATTTTTAATAATTTATTGAAAAAATTAGATACAAATATTTTTCCAGACCTTATTAAGGGGGTTAGAGGCACTTTTAATCCAGATCATATTCCCGAACATTTGATAAAGGCGATTTTGAGAGCTAAGCATTCTGTTTTTGTAAATAAAGATGGAACCACAAGATATGATTGTTCTGAATTGGCTATAACTCATTTTAAGCCTAAAGAAATTGGTATTTCTGTTGAAAAAGCAAAATCCCTGGGTTATCTAAAAGATATATATGGTCAATCTTTAGAAAAAGAAACTCAAATACTAGAAATAAGACCTCAAGATATCATTATTCCTTGTTGTCCTATTTCTCCAAACAGACCTGCAGATGATGTATTATTTAAAATATCAAAATTTCTTGATGAATTGCTTGTGAAACTTTATGGTTTAAAACCATTTTATAATTTAAAATCAAAAGAAGATTTGATTGGACACTACATAGTTGGTTTAGCACCACACACTTCAGCAGGCATTTTGGGTCGTATTATTGGTTTTTCAAAAACACAAGCGTTTTTTGCTCATCCTTTGTTTCATGCAGCTATGAGAAGAGATGTTGATGGAGATGAATCTTGCTTCTTCTTATTAATGGACGCTTTCTTGAATTTTTCGCAAAAATATCTCCCATCTTCCAGAGGAAGCACAATGGATGCTCCTTTGGTACTAACATATTTTCTTAATCCTGCAGAAGTTGATGATATGATTTTTCACATGGATATACAATTTTCATATCCTCTTAAATTTTATGAGGCGGCCATGGAATATAAAATGCCGTGGGAGGTTGATATAAAACAAGTTGGAGATTATTTAGGTACACCAGGACAATATGAGAGTTATGGTTTTACTCACTCCACAACAGATTTGAATCATGGAGTTTTATGTTCGGCTTACAAATTACTTCCTAGTATGCAAGAAAAGTTAAAAGGACAAATGGATCTTGCTGAAAAGATAAGGGCTGTTGATAAAACAGATGTTGCACGTTTAGTTATCGAAAAACATTTTTTAAGAGATATTAAAGGAAATCTTAGAAAATTTTCATCTCAACGATTTAGATGTATTGATTGTAATTCTAAATACAGACGACCTCCATTAATTGGTAAATGCACAGAGTGTGGGGGAAGAATTATTTTTACTGTTTCTGAAGGATCGGTTGTTAAGTATTTGGAACCAAGCATAAGTTTAGCAACAAAGTATAATGTTTCTCCTTATTTAATGCAATCATTGGAGTTAACAAAAAGAAGAATTGAAGATGTTTTTGGTAGGGATAAAGAAAAACAAGAAGGACTTGGTAAGTGGTTTGGTTAGTTTTTGTTAATAACTATTAATGCATAAGGAATGTCATTTATTTCTAAAACATGTTCTATGTGTCCTTCTTTTTCAAGAAAAGAAACAATTTTCTTTCCGACAACGTTGAGTTGAACAGCTTTTTTGATTAGGTTAAGAATTTCTTCTTTACTCATTTCTTCTCCAGCATAAAACGTAGATGTTAGATTGAGCTCTTTTTTACCTTCAACTATTTTTTTACCAATCAAATCTTCATCAATAATTGATAATAATAGTTGGTTGTTGTGGGTGTGTTTTTTTACAATAAACATTTTATATTTTTGAATAGAAAGAATATTTTGCACCACAAGCCTGACATTTTAGGAAATAAATTTCTCCTTCTTTTGTTAGTTTTGTATCTGGCTTTCCGCATTCCTTACAAACAACAAATTTATCTGCATACTGAACGATTTTTTCATTAACTTTTGATGCAGAAATTTTTGATCCAAATATTACCGCATTTTTTCTCATTTCACCTGGCGTTGCTAATTCTTTCAAGACATATTTGAGAACGTGTTCCGTATTTCTTCGAAGAACTTTTGTTATTTCAGTAAAGTTATTTACAATGGTTTTATTTCCTTCAACATGACCACGAACCTTTGGTATGTTGAATCTTTCTTTTTCCGAAGTAACATCTGGTAATTCTTCTTTTCCTTTCTTTAACATGTCTTCATAATTCATGTTTTGGAGAAACGGTGGAGCATATTTAAACTTTTTCTATTTAGAAAAATTTTTAAACCTATAAAGCGAATTCAAATTTCATGGTTTTAGAGTCTTTAATAGATCCTTTCAAAGCAGAAACTCGACCCAGCAGGTTAATATTGTTGGGATTTGTTTATTGTACAATATCAGTTTTTCTCAGTTTATGGATTTTTAAATCTTATTCTAGTTTAATAATGATATTTCTGACCGTGATGGCATGTATACCTTTAATGTTTAACACCATTAAAATGGAAGAAGAAAAAGATCTTCAAGACATGGGCGAGCGATGGTTGTTGAAAGAGCATGGGAAGGCCTTGAAAGTTTTTATGGCATTATTTATAGGTATTGTTTTGGCATGTACACTTTGGTATGTTGTATTACCTTCAGAAACTGTTTCTATTCTTTTTGAAACTCAGACAGCAACGATTCAAAATATTAATCCTAATGTTACTGGTTATGTTTCAGGTGATATTAATTCTTTTGTAAAAATATTTTTTAATAATATTAAAGTGCTTATTTTTTGTGTTCTCTTTTCTTTCCTTTATGGTTCAGGAGCAATATTTATACTTTCGTGGAATGCGTCCGTTATTGGTGCTGCCATGGGTAATTTTATAAGATCAAACATCGCATTTTATTCAACTTTAGTTGGGTTTGAACGGACAGGACAATACTTTCAGATCATATCCATTGGGCTGCTAAAATACGTTGTGCATGGAATTCCAGAAATATTAGCCTATTTTGTTGCAGGATTGGCGGGTGGCATTATATCTGTTGCGGTAATAAGACACGATTTTGGGACGAGAAAGTTTGAACACATACTTTTAGATTCTGCAGATTTATTGCTGTTGAGCATTTTTTTACTGTTCTTGGCGGGACTTTTAGAAGTATATGTAACACCAATCATATTCTAAATAACTTTTACAATGCCAGGTTTAATTTCGAAAATTTCTCCTTGTTCAATTAGTTGATTAATAGTTCTGTTGGCTTTGCTTTCCTCAAAATATTTGAAGAGTTCTTCAATTATTGTACCGTTGCCTTTGTCAAGCTCAGTAATTTTTTTAATTAAAGCGTCTGTTATATTGCTTTCTGTTTTTACTTCTGAAATAGATTGTTCTTCATTATTTGGTTTTATTGTTATTTTGGCACGGGTTAATTCAAGTTTTCTATACTTAATCCATTTTGGATTAACAATTTTTTTTATAATTTCAGGAACGATGAATCTTTGTTCATTAAATAATCTTGGTCTGCCAATAACAAGAACGATGTCTCCAACTAGCTTACCTTTTAAGATGGTTGTTTCTTCAAAGCTTCTTAGAGAAATTTGACCTGAGCCATCATCCAATGTTAAACTGTACTCATCAGCACCAATGATTAAGCCCATAAGATTTACTCGAGAAATTTTTCCGTAGTTTGTTTCTAAATAATTTGGTTCCCAGCCCTCTCTTCTCACATATCTTCCTTCAAGTATGTCTTTAATCATACATTTTTTGGCTGTTTGTCTAGTGAGGGTCATTTTTTTGGAATTTAAATCTTAGATATTAATCCATGTCTGGGACTAAAAATGTCTCCTGATCTTTTTAGTTTTTCAACAACTTCTTCTACTTTCTTTGAATCAACACCTTTAATCTCTGCTTCTCTAACCACATCTTCTACAGGAATTGTTTTTCCAATCGCTTTTTCTAATTCGTTAATTATATCTTTAACTATTGAAATATGAGATCTCTCTGTAGCAGTTATTCCGGAACTTATTCTATCAATATCTATTTTTCCTGTTTCTGGGTCTAATCCTATTTGTAGCAAACAGAATCTAACAAGTTCTATTGCTCTTTGTGAATCTTTTCGTGTAACTTTATCAGATAGTCTTGTTCTAGCAGACGCCTCTGATAGTCTTACTAACCCTTCTAATTGTCTTGGAGATATTGGGATTGTTACAATACCATCTTCTGATGTGGCACTGTTTCGCATTTGAACATAGAAATTTTTAATTTCATTCAATGCTTGAGAAGTTATTTGAGGCGCAACTTTTTGTCTGGCATAAGCAACATATTTTTTTATCAATTCAGTACTTATATCTGCGTCTTTTACGCCCGAATCTTTATGCATGTTAAGTATGAACTCAGCCATTTTTGTGTCCCTTGCAGAATCAGGCATATCTCTGATTGGAAATATTAAATCAAATCTGTTAATTAACGTTGAAGGAAGATCGATTTGTTTAGCTAATAATTCATATGGGTCAAACCTTCCGAATTTTGGATTTGCAGCAGCCAAAACAGTTGTTTCTGCTCTTAGGGTTGCTTGAATATTTGCTTTTGAGATAGTGATTGTTTGCTGTTCTAAAGCTTCGTGCATTGCACTTCGGTCTTCAGTAGTCATCTTGTCAAGTTCGTCTATACAGCAGATCCCTCCATTTGTTAAAACTAATGCGCCTGCTTCTAATGCATAACCTCTTAAGAATTCATCTTTTACAACACTGGCTGTTAATCCTGCACCTGATGCGCCTTTTCCACTTATATATCGTGCTTTTGGAGCGACTTTGGAAATTCTTTTTAGAAGTTGACTTTTTCCAGAACCGGGATCACCTATGAGTAGAATGTGCATATCTCCTCTAGATGCGGCACCTTGTTCTCTCACTTTTTTTGTACCGCCCATTAATTGAAGAACCAATGCTTCTTTTACTTTGTCATGACCATAAATTGTTGGAGCAATTGACTCAATGAATTTTTCATAAACTTTTGGATCATTGCTCAACTTTTTTATATCAACCATTTCTTCTTTAGATATGATGATTTCTGTGAAGTCTTCTTGTATAGGCTCTAAATAATTTGTTTCTATCATTAAATCATACCTTGTTGATATGCCTCCAGACGCCAAAGTTATTGGGACTTCTTTGATTTCTCCAACAATTCTCAATTTACTACCAGGATTTGTTTTTTTCTCTGATATTGGAGAAACAAGATCTTTTTTTAGAAAAATATTAACTCTCTTTGGTTGTTCACCACCAGTTAAATCCTCTGGCGCTTCTTCTAAAACCAATTTTTGTGCATCAACGAGTTCTTTTTTGATGAGTCTAAACTTTCCTTTTCTACCGCAAGAACATCTACTTGGTTCTTTGAATTTTGAATCTAGTTGTAAGATATTTATAAGATTTCCACAACTAGGACATTCAAATTTTGCACTAGTAACTTGAGGTCTAACATCAGATTTTTGTCTTACAATTCCTTCAACTTGAATGAATTGGTTTAGATGTTTACTTCTAATGTCTCGAATATTTATGTGGTTAGACTGGGGAATATTTTTTACTCTTATATTGAGTTCTTTAGATTCCTCATCACCAATTACTTTGTTGGCTGCTAATTCTGCAACTTTAAGAATTTCTTCAGGCGTCTCTAACAGAGATTCAGCTATTTCAGGACTAAACTTAGATATATCTCCAAAGTCAACAACAAAGAATTCTTTACCTGATTGTGCACTTTCCAGCAAGTCGTTCAGATAATTAGTTTCAAAAAATTCTTGAAACTTGTTTATCTGTTCTGTGATGTCCATTCTACTTTACGTTTTTTAAGGTCTCAATCAATTTATCGAGAGCTATATGGACTTCTTTTTCAGATTTTGTTCCTGTGCAAACAACCTTTCCATTGCTGAAAAGCAAAAATGTTGCTTTGGCTTCCATCAACTTAAATACTAGTCCTGGAAATTGTTCTGGTTCGTATTCAGTATTATCAAGCTTCATTGCAAGAACGTTAAGATTCAAATCCATACCTATGCTGCCGCTTGCAACAATGTTTTGGACGTTGATTACTGGTTTAATTTTGATTTTAATGTTTATTTTTTCTAAACTTTCAATAATTTTTTGTATTGATTCTTCTACTTTCTTCATGCTCCTAGCACCTGTGCAAACAACTTTTCCAGAGCTGAATATCAATGCAGAAGTTTTAGGTTCTTTAATTCTAATAACTAGTCCTGGAAATTGTTCTGGATTATACTCGGTGTTGCTAAGAACCGCGGCCATTTTTTCCAACGGAATATCGTGTTCAAGGCTTGTTGAGACAACGATGTTTACAACTTGTATGTTTTTTGGTTGTGGTACGCTTTTAGGTTTTGGTTGTACACTTTTTGATTTTTCCATTTTAATCCCCCAAGTTTCTTTATAGTCTTAAAAAAACTCGTCCTTTATAAATGAAATTAGCCCTCCTTTATAAAGGCTTTCGTTATTCAACATGATTTTTAGAGAAGATATGCCCCCTTGATTTCCTGTGGAAAAAAATAAGAGAAATCTGTTAAAAACAGATTTCTCAGACGCTAGAAAAGCATTAATCTATTAATTGAGATTAACAAATCCAACTTTCCTGAGCATAATGAAAATTAAAAAAAATGTTGAATTTATCTAGAAGTTCCGGACATTTCTCAATCACCCAGGATCTAATATGATCTGTGAAACAATATGGACATATAGACATTTCTGTCTTACACACCAAACAATTAGTGTTTCCTCTATCAAAGAACAGTTCAAAGCTTCTGTTCTGTAGTTCTTCCATTAAGTCGGGCCTGGTTTCGTATAACCAGGTCTCCATTTCTTTTTGCAAACACTCTGTGCAAACAGGGTTAGTTATAACCTCTTCACAAATAAGACATTCGCTCATTTTTAACACCTCCTGGTTTTTTACTTTTTTTTAACCAGGTTCGTTACAAGTCTTTAGAATTACTCACCCAAAGATTTGCTCAGAACCCGGATAAAATGTGAGTTCTCAACAAGTCTTAGGCTTGATATTGAATAGTGAAATCACTAACCAAAACACAAATCTGTTGTTATGTTCATAGTTAGTTATCATATTCTTATGTTTTCTTGTGGAAAGTTATATTTAAATATTGTTATTCTCGGAGATTAACTTTAAAAAAGAGTTTGTTTTAGCTAGTTGTATGAAAATTTTTATCGAGAAGGATGAGAAAATGATGGAAAAAAAGTTTTCAGGAAAGATAATTGTATTGCTGAAAAGTTTAGATATTAATCCAACATCGGTTTTAGTTGTTAAGAATGGCTCTTTAGTTACAGAAGAGGATTCTGTTAATGATGATGATTCGATTAAGATACTTAATGTAATTTCAGGTGGATAAATGAAATGTTCAAAATGTTCTGAGAAAGCAGTTTTTTTAGTGCCTAAATTTTGCAAGAAACATTTTATTGATTATTTCGAAAAGAAAGTTTTTGAAACTATTAAGAAATTTTCTTTAGTTAATCCAAAAGAAAAAATTGTTGTTGCTTGTTCAGGTGGTAAGGATTCCACTGCTGTTTTGTATTTGTTAAAAAAATTTCATAAAAAAGTTGTGGCTCTCGCAATTGATGAAGGTATTTTTGGATATAGAAATAAAACGCTTATTGATTTGAAAAAGTTTTGTTCTAAGAATAATATTGAATTAAGAATTTATTCTTTTGAAAAAGAGTTTGGTAAAACCTTGGACGAAATGTTGAAGCAAAAGCAACATCCTTGTTCTGTGTGTGGAATTTTTCGAAGGTATTTGATGAATAAGTATGCTCGAGGATTTGGTAAAATTGCCACCGGTCACAACATGGATGACGAATCGCAAGCCGTTCTAATGAATTTGATGAAAGGTAATGTTGATTTGTTATGGCACTCTGTTCCTATGACTAAGAAAGTTGGAAATTTTGTTCAACGGATTAAACCACTTTATTTTTGCTCTGAAAAAGAAGTTGCCGCATACGCATTGTTGAAAGGTTTTGAAGTTAGTTTCAATGAGTGTTTGTATATTAAAGATTCATTTAGAAATCAAGTTCGCGACGCATTGAATAATTATGAATTAGAAAATTCTGGAACAAAATTGAATATCTTGAAAAAGCATTTATTGATGTTAGAAAAAATTAAATTTGAGACAAGTTTTTTTCAATACTGTTCTGTTTGTGATGAACCAGCAAAAGAAGATATTTGCAAAGCTTGTCAACTCATAAAAAGCTTTAAATAAAGAGTTCTATTTTAACAGTCTATGTTCATCGACGTTGTAATACCTTCTGGAAATGAAGAAGAATTCGTAAAAAGAGCTGAATTGTTAGAAACTAAAGGTTTGATATTTTTATATGAAGAAAATGACAAGAAAAATTTAGAACGGGTAAAGAATATTAAGACGTCTGTGAGGTTGTTTTTTGGTATGTTGAATAAAGTAAGTTCTCGATATGATTACATTTTTTCTACAGGTGCGCGCGAACATTTTGAGAATAAGAAATTTGATGTGGTCTTTGATTTGGAAATGCAGTTTCAAAAAGACAAACACCACTATAGAAGTTCTGGCTTAAATCAAGTATTATCTATTTTGGCTAAAGAGAAAGGAATTTCAATAGCCTTTAACTTCAACGAAATTTTGAAAGGTAAGAAGCGAGAAATGATTATTGGCAGGATGAAACAAAACGTGATGTTGTGTCAAAAATATGGTGTTGGAATGTTTCTAGCGAGCTTTGCAAAGAAGCCAAACGAGATGCGTGCATGGAAAGACTTAACTTCTTTTGGGGTAACTTTGGGTATGAACAAGAAAGAAGCCAAAGAAGCCAGTTTAAATAGAAAAGTATAAATACCAAATCTTGCGTTTATAATAATATGTTCGGGAGAAGAGGTTTACTTTTTAGTTTAATATTTATAATTCTAGCAGTAAGTGTGAGCGCCACTTGTGGCGACAATGGCGGTATTTACTGCGATAACCTTGGAGAATGTTTGTATGCGGCTGATTTATATGCAGATAAAAATGTTACTTGTGAAATAACAACTGATCAAACAATCAAAGCCAATTACAATGTACAAGACAATATTCTTTTCTTTAATGAACTAAAACTAACCGATGCAAGACTTGACTTTATTGATGTTGCGGCGTCCCATGCGGAAGACTCAGATGATGATTTTGGAGGCGCAGGAAATGGTGGTACTGGGGATAGTGATGGAGGAAATGGTGGTGCCGGCGGACCAGGTGGAGATTCAAGAAAATCCGGGGAAAACGGTGTAGCAGGAACTCAAAAAGAATCTTGTAATAGTGGAAATTCAAATGGTGGCATCGCGGGAAAAGCAGGTTCAAAACTAGCTATATACGCGGACATATTAAGAGTTAACGGCACAGGGGTAATATCTGTTTCAGGAGGATTTGGAACGACAGGCAATAATTGTTTAGATACTGATTATAATGATGCTGGATCGGGCGGTGGCGGTGGCGGTGGCGGCGGTGGAGCAGGAGAAATTTATGTTTTTGCCAATCATTTTGCCGGTACAGGTGAATTATTTATCCTTGCAAGTGGTGGTAAAGGTGGAAATGGGAAAAACGGAAAAGATGATGATGGTACGTTCGGAGGAAATGATGATGGTGGCGGTGGTGGCGGTGGCGGCGGAGGAAAAGGAGGTTTGGCCTATTTCAAATTCACTACTAAAGATGCATCTACAACTCTCGGTCTTTATGCAACAGGGGGTGCAAGAGGTTCCAAAGGAGATGGACCTGATGATGCAAGTCCTGGAACTCACGGCATGCTAGGAGCTGATGGAGAAACGCACGAAAATGATTGGGAATTCGAAGATATTCCTCTATTCAATTCAATAACCGAATCTGATTTCGGAAATTCTTTAATTGTTTGTAGCGATGAAAACGATAATGATGGAGATGGATTAACTGACATGCAAGATCCTGATTGCTGGCATCAACCAGATCATCCTACAGAACCAGGAATTTGTCCTTCTAATCAAGGACCAATATCTAACTTTGATACTTTAGATTTATCGGATGCATCTTCAAATAATGGCAGAGATGGTTGCTGTGGAGATGATGATCCTTTATTATATGGGGACTGTTTACTCCCAGAAGGTATTGTTTGTTCAGGTTCTGATTGCAGCAGTGGCTTTTGTAACGTTGTGTATGGTGGTGCATGTGTAGATATTTGTGCAGACATAAATAATTATGAAAGTTGTATTGAATCAGAATGTGTTTGGGAAATAGTGTCCTTATCAGACACAACAGATTTTTTCTATATTGACTCAACAGGACAATATTTTTGTAATAAAGACTATGATGCCTCAAAAGATTTTGGTATTGATATAACTCCGCCAGGCGATTGGAATTGGTGGGATGCAGAAAGAGATAGTTTTAGGATACATACAATAAGGTAATTATTATGGATAAAATAAAAACAAATTGGAAACCCTCAATAATTGTTTTGCTTTCAGTAGTGTTTGTTCTATTTTTATCTTCAATCTCTATTGCAGACGAATGTGTGTCTCCAGTTGATTGTGCTTTAGAATGTGCGGGCCCAACTTGTCAAGCAGTGTATGGTGGTGTGTGTTTAGATCTCTGTTTTGGTGCTGAAAACATACTTTCTTGTCCTGAAGTTTGTGACATAATTGTTGATGAACCAGAACCGGAACCAGAAGTGCCAGAAGATGAAATTTATTCTTATGATTTGATTAGTAATGCAAGAGAATGGTTTGCTTGTAATGCGTCTGGTCAGATCGATTTGTTAGGTGACTTAGATGATTCTTTAAATTATGTTGATGAATATGATACTTTCGACCCAACATATGGTTATGATGAAGTTAACTGCTTAGATTATTTTAATGATAATTATTGGGAATTGGTTCCTGAAGGTGTTGAACACGAGTTTTCTACCGGTGAACCCGCAGGGTATGATCCGCCCGAATTTGTAGATTGTAACTTGCTTGAAACAAATGAATGGTGTTGTTATGCTTCTGCATCCGAAACAAATATTGGTAACTGTCTTTCTGAATGTTTCGCAGGAGATGAAAATTCCTTTGTTTCTGAATATCCAAATAGCGATCAACAATGTGAAGAATTAGGAATTGGTTGTGATAATCCTGGTGCTTGGTGGGATGTTATAAGTGGTGATTTTCCAAAAGATGTTTGTGGGCCTTGGCTTGCATGCTTCGGCGGTCTTCATTCAATTAGTCCGGGTTTGCCTTGTGAAGATCAAGGACCTTCTGGCAGTACGCAATTATGTTATGGTGAAACGCCTCTTTGTTCAGGAGGTACAATTATTAATTCTTCAGATACAACCGCGGATTCTGTTTGCTGTTTAGGTGAAGCAGCAGAATGTATTGCTCCAATTTATGAAGGGGATGATTGTGTTCTTAGTGGGGGAGTTGTATGTGAATCTGCAAGTGAATGTTTTGGCCAATATGACAATGGTTGTTGTTTTGGCGGAGACTGTATTGATATTGAAATAACTAATTCCTTAGATAAAGAACAGAGCTATATTTGTTATTCTGAACAAGGAAACAGTAAATTTGCTGAGTGTTGTTACGAAGGAAAATGTGACAATGAATTTAAAGGAAAAGGGTACTTGTTCGGACGGGGAGTTAGCCTTCATACAATAAACAATTACGATTCTTTTGACACAACAGAACAATCATACAAAGATTACGTAACTGTTAAAACCGCGTCTTCAGATGATGATCTTGACATAAACATTGAGGGTAAGTTTAATAATTGGGAAAACTATGAATACTTCGAATTTATTTTTGCTTCAAATGCATTGTTCTCTTTTGACGAATTATTTGTTGAATATGATGACGGAACAATCGAATCTGCCGGACAAGTTTCAGATTTACTGGCTATTAAGGATAAAAATGATTTTAGATGGAATTATGTTATTTTAAATTTATCAACTTTAACTCATGTTAATTCAAAAGAAGTTAGTAAAATAACTTTAACTGTTAAAGATGGTTATTCAAATGTTTACGCGGCGTTTGATAACCTAATTTTAAGAGAGGAAGGAGACTCGGACTATTATAATAGTGAGAATTATTATTGTACAGGTGGCTTTGGAACTTGGATTGAGGATCTTGATTATTCAGAAGATCCTGCTATTGCTTTAGCGGCAGGTTATGATGAAAAACGACCTCACTCTTATGCTTGTAATGTTCAGATGGCATTTGACTGGACAGGTAACTTCTGTTGTGGAGATGATACAAGGTTTAATTATGGAGAATTTTTCAACGATGATTTGGCTGCTTGTTTTAACGGAAGTTTTGTTCCAAATGATATGACTCTTGCAAATGCAACCAACGATTACACAATTGAAGGATTTAATCAACACCTATTATTTTATGAAGGAGACTTCTGGGTTTGCGGGGATAATGCTTACGATCGATTTGATGATTACAAATATTCTTATGATGGACTAGAAGGTTCAACTAACCTTATTAACAGCGAAAATAAAGTGTCTTTCTTTGAAAATAAAGGTTCATGGTACTGTGATCCTTCTGGTTGGTTATACCTTAAGGATGCCAAGAGATTAAAAATAATTGCTGCGAAGTTATTAGAAATGGCCGGAGAAAATGATTATTCCTTACATTGTGGAAACACTGAAGATGTTATGAACTTACAAGAAGGTTATATTCCAAGTGAAGGATTTGCTCAAACAGATAATTTCTGTGTATTAGAAACAAATGGTGATGTCATAATTGGTACTGGTGTTTCAAAGGAAAACATGAATCAGTTTTTGAATATTAACTTAAAGTCGTTTCATCCAGTTTACGAAACAGATGCAACAACTTATACTTGTGATTTTGATGACGCAGATGTGTTTAATGCAACTTTCTTTTTAAGAAGATGCGATCAAGGCAACTTAAATATTTGGCTAAATGCATCTTATAACCCCCATTTTGGAATTCTATTCTTTAGTTTACAAAAAGGAGAACCACTAACAGGATTCTTAGGATTTATTGTAGAAGTTTGGGAAAACATTGTTTCCTTTTTCGAAAATTTATTTGAAGGCGGAACACAATCTGTTGAATACGTAACAGTGCCTAAGAATGCTACGTTTGGAGACTTTGAAGAACTATTTATTAAACAAGTTGGTGAAAAAACCATTGAGGCGATAAGAGAAGAAAAAGCTTTAGTTATCAAGTATAAAGGTTTTTCAGATGTTACATTCTTAAAAGACTTAACAAAGGAATGGTTTGTTGAAAAAGGTTATGAACATTATAATATAACCCTCAGCACCATAAGTGGAAATGAGCAAATCTTGGGAATAAATGGTACAACAATTGACCAATTCCCTTGGAATTATTTAACTTCCAACCTTAAATTTGAATAAAGTAAAGTTTATATAGTTCTTTTTTCAGATATTAATATATGAGAGAAGCAAAATTTGCTGGAATGTTCTATGAAAAACTTGAATCACAATTAAATAAACAAATCGAAACTTGTTTTACAGGCGAAAGAGGTCCGGGCGCTTTACCTAATCAAAAAATAAAAGAGCCCTTACAGGCAGTTATTACCCCACACGCAGGTTATGTGTACTCAGGATCATGTGCTGCTTGGAGTTACAAAGCCATAGCAGAGTCAGACTTTCCAGATCTATTCATTCTAGTTGGTCCGAGTCATCATTATGATAAATCAGGATTTTCAATGGAAACATTTGAAACACCTTTTGGAATGGTGAGAGTTCACCAAGATTTTGCAAGAAAATTATCTGAGAAGGGCCACATAAAACAAAACGAATTAATTCACGAAAGAGAACATTCTTTAGAAGTTCAAATGCCATTTTTGCAATTTGTTTTCAAAAAGAAACTTGAAAAAATTAGGATTCTACCAATCCTTTTAAGTCAAGATACAGATTTAAATGAGTTGGCAATTGATATTAAAGAAACATTGGTTGAAACAGGATTAAAAGCAACATTTATCATCAGTTCAGATTTTACACATTTTGGTCCAAACTATCATTACGTGCCATTCTCAAAAGATGTCAAACAAAACATTTATGATCTTGATGGTGAGGCTATAAATTATATTAAACAACTTGATTCAAACGGCTTCTTAAAATACATCGAAGAAAAATTTGCAACTATTTGTGGCGCGTTACCAATAGCTCTTTTACTTAGACTAATAAGATCGGATAAGGTGTTGTTAGAACAGTATTATACTTCTGGAGACATCGTTGGTGATTACAGAAATTCGGTTAGTTACGCAAGTATAATATTTCGTTAAGAATCTCTTTTCGCATTATTCATTATCTTTTTCTTATACTTATTTTCCTTTTCAATATCTCTCTCCATTATCGCAAGCATTCTATTTCTGACTTTGAATCTAAGTCTCCAAGCTAATTTTCTTTCTTTGAGAATGTTGCTCACCCAATCAGAGATTTCATTCTTCTTTTTGACATGAGTCTCAAACTCTTCATCACTCATAGATTTAAGTACTTTTAAGACATCATTCTTGTTTTTTATAATGTGTTTTCCTAATTTTAAATAAGCGTCTTCTGGCACATAAATATATCCTTTGTGTAGATGTGGACTTTTTTGTAGCAGCCTCATTTTTGATGCTTTATTAACTCCAAACGCCAACGCAATTAAGACAATCATTACACCAGCTAATAAAAGCAGTTCCACCCAAATATCAAGAATTCCTGCTTGGAACAACATTGTCTGTTTGATCAATTCCGAAGACATGACGTACGGATTATATCTGCTAATGTCCACAACAAATTTTGACATGGTTTCAATGGGCAAAATTAAGTTTGACAGGAGCAACAATATGCTACCTATAGCAATAGATAGCATTGTGGCTGCTTCTTGTGTGGCAGAGGCATATCCCACTATCATACCTATCAGTACGAATATACTCATAGTGATAAGTAAAATTAAAGCTGTTAACCAAATATTGGCCGAAATTCCAACATTTAGGAAATAATATGAAAGAACTAAAATAACTATTATCTGAGCTAACAAAATCAAGAAACTAGTTATGTATGTTGTGACAACAAAGAAACCCTCCTTTGTAGGGGTTGTAAAGTTTCTGAATGAGGCTCTAGAACTTTTTTCCATTATGATTAATGCACTAGATAGCATTATTCCTATAAACATTATAAGTAGGCCTAGTAAATGTGGAAACATAAATATTAACTGATTGGATTCTGAAACTATTGGTTTAATTTCTGTTTTTATCGGGCTCACAATTCCCTCTGCCGAAGACACACCAATATTTTCTAAATTTGAATGGCTAGTTTCAATTTTTGCTTTTAAATTATTGGTGCTTATCTTTAAATTATCCAAAGAAGTTTTTACAGAATTTAGCTTGGCAATTACTTCTTGATTTTTAGCTTCACCAACTTCAAGTTGATCCTGAAGGTTATTTATTTTTGTAGATGCATTGTTGATTAAATCTTCTAATTCATCTAACTTATCACCAGATGCATTATAGCTAGAATTAATGTTTGCTTGAATATCATCCAAATCTTCCAAAAAGTCAGATGTGCCAGAAACATTTCCAACATCATCGGCAAAGTTTCTTCCTTCTGCAACTGCATCAATTCCCTCATCCCTTAAATCATCAGCCAAATTATATAGGTTTGTAACTCCCGCTCCAATGATATTCATAGGGATAACCCCCATTGTAAAATCAACGGCGTCCGCTTCATCTTGAGCAGCACCAATATTGGAACTAATGCTTTCAATGGAAGATTTAATATTTATTATGGCCAAAACGTTTTCGTCTAGTTCACCTTTTGTTTGAGTTATTTTTGTAAGAAGAACGTCTGTTAAGTCTTTACTTAATTCTGCAGTTCTCATTTCGAATTGTGAAGAAACAGCTTCGATAATCTGATAAACAAGATTTGCTCGCGAATAATCAACAAAAAATTGGACTTTATTTGCATCTTCATTACTCATTTCAAAGTTTGCAGGGAAAACAATGCACGTATGAGCTCCGCCCTCTTTAATTTCCTCTATGCAACTTTGATTAGAATCAAATTCAGTAACGACGTATCCATTATTTCTTATTTCTTCAACAAACGATTCTGTTAATGAATTATTTGCATCAGGTGAAAAATATGCTGCGGATAATTCATAAGTGTTTGTGTTACTAAGAGCTAAACCCACTAAAAGTATGATTATCAAAGGTCCAAATATGACGATGAATGCAGAACTCTTAGCCCTCATCAAAAGCTTAAGATTTTTGTTTATTGTTTTTAAAAATTTCATTCTTTTCATCTTTTGATAAGGCAATAAAAATATCATCTAAAGAGGCCTTTCCAACTTTCATATCAATAACCTCTTCTTTTCTTTTTTCAAGAATGGGGAATAGTTCGTGAAATACTTTTTGAGGTTTATCTGTGAATATGACCATTCTGGAGCCTCTAATTTCGTAACTTTTCAAATATTTCTTTGTCAATTTAGGCATTATCTTGCCATAGTTTCCAGGATAACACTCAATATGGATTTCTTGAATTTTAGAATATTTGTTTTTAATAGAATCTGGGCTTGCTACATCCAAAATTTTTTTATCTTTTAAAATGGCTATTCGTGAACACAAATTTTCCATTTCTGATAAATGATGGCTGGCAAGAATGATGGTGGTTCCTTTTTTGTTAATTTTTCTTACTAAGGTCCAAATATGATCTCTAAGAACGGGGTCTAAGTCGGCTGTTGGCTCATCCAAGACCAAAACTGCAGGATCATGAATTAAGGAACAGGCAATATCAAGCCTTCTTTCCATACCTCCAGAAAGATTTTTTGCCAATAAATCATCGTAATTTTTCAAATCCATGAGATTTAACAGAGTTTCTATGTTGGTTCTTAATGCGTCATATGATAAATCGTAAAGAGAACCAAAATATTCTAAATTCTCTTTTAAAGTCAAATTACTATAAAAAGAAGGCATTTGAGAAGCAAAACCATATATTTTTTTTACGGCAGTCTGTTTTTTAAAAACAGAACGAAAAGCCATAGCCTTTTGAAAATCCAATAAATGTTCAAATCTAAACAAAACATCTCCTTGATCTGGTCTGACAGCGCCGATAATAATATTTAACAAAGTGGTTTTTCCAGATCCGCTTGCGCCTATTAAACCAAAGATTTCGCCCTTTCTAATATCAAAACTAACACCATTCAGAATTATGTGGTCGCCGAAGCTCTTTACCACATTTTGTATTTTAAAAATTGGTTCAGTCATAATTTTACCTCTAGACTAAAATTCTGGTGCTCCAAAAATCTTTGATTTTTGATAGCTGTCATATATTCCTCTTTTTTTTGACCAAAAGATCTGTTAATCCTACAAACGATTTTAAACTCTGAAACTATATAAATTTAATGTTTTGAAGTGCAAAAACCAATTTTAATTGACAAATTTATCATGAAGGAAACAGCGTTTACATTTATAATCTAAAAAGCACATAATTGTCGTCTTGATTATAATTAAAGATTAAATTTATAAATGGAAAATTCATCCCATAGTTGTAGGATGACACTTAGCTACCGGTCATATGACTGAGGAAAGTCCGCCCACTATCGTAATCACTCTCGGAAGAGAGGTCTCGAAAGAGACGGCAACGGCTCAGAAACGAAACCACCCACGAAATGGAATGATGTGGCGACACAACAGGCGACTGTTGTAAGATAACTCACTGACGTCTTCATGGGAAAGGATGAAACGGCGAGTCCTGATTTGTGCAAGCGAAACGCGCTAAGTATAATGCTAAGAAAGACTGTCTGCATGAATAGAAAACCTTCAACGGTTGGATATTGACAGAGTCTTACAAAAGGCGGCTTATAGTCGTCCTACAATTTTTTTATGAGGTAAAAATGGGTCGAAAAGATAAAGTAAACATGCCTGCTTCAACAGCGGGAATAACCAGATATTTTGACGATTATAAGTCGAGAATTGAATTTAAACCACAATACATAATCGTTTTAGTTGTAATAGTAATTATTATAGAAGTTTTTCTGCATATGAGTGGGGGATCATTCTTTTAGAAAAATGATGCCTTCAATAAATCCGCGTCAGATGAAACAAATGATGAGGCGGATGGGTATGGAACAACAGGACTTAGAAGTTAATGAAGTTATATTTCGAATGAATGAAAAGGAACTAGTCATTTCAAATCCAAAAGTCTCCAAAGTTAATGCTATGGGTCAGGAAACATATCAAGTAATTGGTGACATAGAAGAACGAGCACTTGATTCTACGCCCGACATCTCAGAAGAAGATATTCAAACAGTTATAGATCAAACAAATTGTTCAAAAGAAGAAGTCACTAAAGCCATAAAAGAGTCAAAAGGAGATTTGGCTGAAGCCATAATGAATTTGAGCTCTTAATCTCGATAAGTTTATATATTTCTACACACTATAACTTCTATGGAAGAATTCCAAGTTCTCAAGGAAAAAGCCAAAAAGAACATTCGTATTGCAGATCACATGCTAATTATGACTTTTCCTCTCGTCAAGGATCCAAAGATACTCTTGGCAGTTATGGAAAATATATTCTCTGCCTTGTCGGATGCTATGTCTTCATTGGTTTTTTATGAGAGATTATTCAAAAGAGTTCCAATTTTTCAAGATACGTTTGATTCTAAGTTTAATCTTTTTCGAGATAGACTTGTGCAAAAGCACGAAATTAATAAAGAGTACGTGAATCTAATACAGGAAATAAGAGAAATTTTGACTGAACATAAAAGAAGTCCGGTTGAATTTTCTCGCGGCGACAGATTTATTATATGTTCAAGCAACTATCGTATGAAAACAATTAGTTGTGATGACTTGAAAAAATATATTGCAAAAACAAAGATGTTTATAACAGACATCGATAGATTGGTGAGTAAGGATGCAGGAATCTTTAAATGATGCGAAGGAAGAATTAAAAAGGGTTGATCACCTGATATATGTGAGTTTAAAATATACGCGAACAGTAGATGTACTTCTAAATGTCATAGGTAGAATGATTGATGCTTATGATTATATGATGGAAGCAATGCTCAAGTATGGTCTTGAAGAAGAAAAAATATTTGAAATACCCATCAGTCCTCGAGAGCGTGGTGAATTGATAAAAGAAACATTTGATGATGATCTTGTGAAAGACAACATTAACTTATATTTTCTTTTAAGAAAACTTCACAAGTCCAATCCTGCCAAAGAACAAGAGTATAGACGCCATGTAACTATGACTAGTTATATTGATAATCGGAAGGAAATAGTTAACATAGATATAATTTCTCAATACTATGATTTTCAAAGAAGCTTCTTAGAATATGTTAGAAGTATGATTACTGAAGATGGGTCGGATAATTAGTGTACTCTCAGGCAAGGGGGGAATTGGAAAAACAGTTTCAGCAATTAACATAGCTTGCGCTTTGAATTCTCTTGGAAAACATACTCTGTTAGTTGATGGAAACGTCTCCGCACCAACAATTCACATTCACCTAGGGGCTAAAGATATTGAACTTTCATTGAAAGATGCTTTAAATGGTAACATTCACTTTTCAAATTTAATTCATACGCATGCTTCGGGTTTACAAGTAATTCCTGCGAAAACATCTGCGAGTGATTTGAAAAATTTAGATTTTAACAAATTAAAAGAAGTTATAAGTGATATGAAAAATTTCTCGGATTTTGTAATAGTTGATACTTGTGCAGGAATAAATGATGAATCTTTGGCTTGTTTAGAAGCTAGTGATGAGGCTTTAATTATTACAAATTTAGAAGAAGCAACCATTGATGCTACCAGAAAGATAATTGAAACTTCATTGGAACTAAAGAAAGACATGAGGGGTTTGGTTGTTAATAAGTCGGGAATTTGGTGTCATGAATTGAATGAACGAGAGGCTATGAATGTTTTAGAACAGCCAGTAATTGCCAATATTCCTTTTGATAGGAAGGTTCATAAATCGAATTTGTTGAATCATCCAGTGGTTTATTCTCATCCTCATTCTAAGGTTTCAAAAGAATTTTTTAATTTAGCTTCAAAGTTGTTATAGCTCTTTCTGAGAGAAAGCTTTAAATATACTTGCTGTTTAACTATGGTTAAGTCTGGTGCTGATAATGAAAGAAATCAATAGAGAGCGATTTGATCACAAAAATAAGAGCACATATTCGCTCAAACTCAAACCAGGAATAAATGAGAGTGTAGTTAGAGCCATCTCTAAAGATAAAAATGAGCCAGAATGGATGTTGCAACGAAGATTAAAATGTTTAGAAATTTTCAACGAGTTAAAAATGCCTAAATGGGGCCCAGACATATCTGACCTCAATTTGAATAAGATAACCTTTTTTATGAAACCAAACGCGAAGAAAAATTCTCGATCATGGGATGATGTGCCATCAGATATAAAGTCAACATTTGAAAAACTAGGAATACCAGAAGCCGAACAGAAAGCTTTGAGCGGAGTTGGAGCACAATACGAATCAGAAGTAGTTTATCATAATTTAAAGAAAGAATGGGTGGATAAAGGCATAATTTTTGAAGATTGTGATGTTGGAATTCAAAAGTATCCTGAAATATTCAAAAAATATTTTATGACTGCAGTTCCACCAACATTACACAAATTTGCAGCTTTACATGGTGCTGTTTGGAGTGGAGGAACATTTTTATACATACCTAAAGGTGTTAAGATAGACCTACCATTACAAGCATATTTCAGAATGAATGCCAGAAGGTTAGGTCAATTTGAACACACATTAATAATAGTAGAAGAAGGTGCTGAAGCGCAATATATAGAAGGGTGCTCGGCACCACAATATGGGGTCCATTCTTTGCACGCAGGTTGCGTTGAGATATTCATAAAAAAAGGTGCGAGAATGAGATATAGTTCTGTTGAGAATTGGAGTAGAAATACATACAATCTAAATACAAAAAGGGCCATTGTTGAAGAAAATGGAATTATAGAATGGGTGGGTGGAAATCTTGGAAGTGGAGCCACAATGTTATACCCAACGTCTATTCTTAAAGGTAAAGGTGCCCGAGCAGAACATTTGGGAATTGCATATGCTGGAAAACATCAAAACCAAGATGTTGGATCAAAAGTATATCATCTCGCGCCAAATACCACCTCACTAATAAAATCAAAAAGTATAAGTAAAGACGGAGGCATAACAACTTACAGAGGGTTATTGGAAATTGGTAAGAACGCTAAAAATGCAAAATCCTCTGTTCAATGTGACGCTTTAATGATGGATGATAAATCAAAATCAGACACAGTTCCATATATAGAAGTCAAAAACAAGGATGTTGATTTAGGACATGAAGCAACAGTTGGAAAAATAAGTCAAGAACAAATATTCTACTTAATGAGCAGAGGTTTGAGTGAAGAACAAGCAACTCGAATGATTGTCTCGGGCTTTATAGAACCAATTGTAAAAGAACTACCTCTAGAATATGCAATTGAACTAAATAAATTGATAGAATTAGAAATGGAGAATTCACTGGGATAAAAATGACTGAAAAAAGACAGAATTTCAAAGACTTATACCTGACTCTAATCACGAGAGAAAAGAAAGTACTAAAATATGGTATATCAATAAATATAGATTTGAATAATTTTGACTTTGAAAAAGAAAATTTCTCAAAAAATAAAATTCAAACCAAAATAAATTCAAAGAGATTTTCTCTAAAGGAAGAAAAAATAAAAAACCAAAAAGTTCTCTTTAAGAATGAAATTGACAAGTTACATTTTTCAAATCTCAAAAAAGAATTAACTTTAACAATTCCAAAAAACAAAATCCTCGTTGATCCAATTAGAATAAATAATGAGATTCAATCAGACAATTCACTACAACAAATATCAATCAAAGTTGGTGAGGGGAGCGAAGTAACTATTATAGAGGTTCTTAAAGACAAAACAAAATCGAAAGGTTTGAATACAAAATTTGTTAATATTCACGCGAGTAAGAACTCAAAAGTGCATTATGTTCACATACAAAAGATTAACATGAATAAACTACATTACTCAAGAAAAATTGGTGTTGCACAAAAAAATTCAGAGATTAATTGGTATGATTTTTCACTCGGAGGGAAAACCTCTGTTTCTGACGTAACAACTTTCCTTCAAGGTGTTGGTTCGAAAGTTGATACTCAAAGTATTTTCTTTGCCACTAAAGATCAGCAGTTTGATATGTTAGGACAAGCAATACATGAGGCCAAAGAAACACTTTCAAAAGTAAGCGGTAAAGGAGTTGTAAAAAACAGTTCAAAAGCATTATACAGAGGAAATATTTTTATGAAAAAAAAAGCTCCAAAATCAGTTGGCGGACAAAAAGGAGAAATTCTAATTCTTGATAATCAAGCAGAAGCGGATGCTATACCACAATTATTAATAGATAATGATGATGTAAAATGTAGTCATGCAGTAGCCATAGGCAGAATTGACAGCGAGAAATTGTTTTATTTAATGACCAGAGGCGTAACAGAGGAAGAAGCAAAAAATGAAGTTGTAAAAGGATTCTTTGAGACAGCAATAAAAAATATAAAAGCTGAAAGCATAGCTCAAGAAATGCGAACAGAAATTAATCAGAAATTAATAAAATGAATATACGCAAGATAAGAAAAGATTTTCCAATACTGGATAAAAAAATACACGGGAAAAAACTAGTTTATTTAGATAATGCTGCAACTTCACAAAAACCAATTCAAGTTATAGACGCGATAAGTCAATTTTACAAACATCACAATGCCAATATTCACAGAGGAGTTCATACTCTAAGTGAGGAAGCAACAAAAGCATTTGAAGATGCACACACAAAAGCATCTAAGTTCATAGGTTCAACATTTGAAGAAACAATTTTTACAAAAGGAACTACTGAATCATTGAATCTCTTAGCCTATTCATTAAAAGACAAAGTAAAGAAAGGTGATGAAATTGTTCTCTCACAAATGGAGCACCACAGTAACATAACACCCTGGCAAGTATTGGCAAAGCAGAAAGGCGCAAAAATTAAATTCTTAAAGATCAATAAACAAGGCGCATTAGATAAAAAACAATTTTCAGAAGTGATAAATAAAAAAACAAAGATAGTTTCACTAGCACACATGTCAAATGTACTTGGTACAATTAATCCAACGAAAGAAATTCGAAAAATTACTGCAGAAAATAATGCTTTATTTATTCTTGACGCTGCTCAAACAGTACCGAATATACCTGTGAATGTGAAGAAACTTGACTGTGATTTTCTAGCATTTTCAGGTCACAAAATGCTGGGACCAACAGGCATAGGTGTACTTTACGGAAAAAAACATTTATTAGAAGAATTACCTCCTTTTCAAACAGGAGGAGATATGATTGAAGAAGTAAACTTCAAAGAATCAACTTGGAATAAGTTGCCTTGGAAATTTGAAGCTGGAACACCAAACATCGCCGGAGCAGTCGGATTTGGAGCAGCATTAGATTATCTAAAAAAAATTGGTTTAGAAACTATTCAAAACTATGAACACATAATCTCACAAAAACTCATTGCAGAATTTGATTTGCTTGACTTTGTAGAACTTTACGGCCCAAAAACTAGCAGAGGAGCAGTATTTGCATTCAACATAAAAAAATTACATTCTCATGATGTTGCAACTTTTTTAGATGAGGCAGGAATTGCAGTAAGAGCAGGACATCACTGTGCAATGCCACTAACATCCACATTAGGAATCAACGGGTCTGTTAGAGCATCGTTTTATTTTTACAATACAGAAGAAGAAGTAATGATGCTTATAAGTGAACTAAAAAGAATAAAAGGTCTACTTACAAAATGACACTAGAAATAAAGAATTTACATGTAAGTGTAGAAGGTAAAAAAATATTGAACGGAATAAACCTTACAATAAATGAAGGTGAAATAACAGCCATAATGGGGCCTAATGGTAGTGGAAAAAGCACGTTGTCATATGCCATAATGGGACATCCAAAATATAAAGTTGAAAAAGGAACTATTTTGTTAGACGGCAAAGATATAACTAATAAAAAAACAGATGAACGCGCAAGAAAAGGGTTATTTTTATCATTCCAATACCCAAATGAAATACAAGGAGTCACTATGATGAACTTCTTAAAAACAGCGGTTAATTCACAAAGGTCCAAACCTATACTCTTTTCAGAATTCAAAAAACTCTTAGATAAAAACATGAGTATGCTGAAGATAGACCAGTCGATGTTAAGAAGATATTTGAATGAAGGATTTTCAGGCGGAGAAAAAAAGAAATCAGAAACTTTACAATTAGCAATGTTGAAACCAAAATATGCCATTCTAGACGAAACAGATTCTGGTCTGGATATTGATGCATTAAAAGTGGTTTCTAATGGAATAAACTCTGTGGCAGGACCAAATATAGGAATATTAATGATTACACATTATAAGAGGCTCTTGAACTATGTAAAACCAAACAAAATATACATATTAATTGGTGGAAAAATAGTCTATTCAGGTGGAAAAGAATTGGCAGATCATTTAGAAGAGAAAGGTTATGATTGGTTAAAAGAAGACAATAAACTTCAATAGAAAGATTAAAATAGGAGGGCGATTTCATCAAAATTAAATTCTAAGATGGAAAAAACACACCTATCACTCGAAGAAGCAGAGGAATTAATTACAAAAATAAAACCCTCCATAATTAAGTTAATGAGGATAAATAAGGTTTTATTGCTTCTCAAATCAGTTCGAATTGAATATGATGATCCCCATATGTCAATGACTTACAATTTACGAAAGAAAAAAAAATTGTACAAATTATCATATGACTTTTACAATTTACTAGACAAACTTCATACTCAAGGTTGTTTAGTAAGAGATCTAAATAGAGGTGAAGTTGATTTTCACTCAATGTTTGACGGCAGAGAAATAATGTTGTGCTGGCAAATATCTGAGAAAAATATTAGATATTGGCATGAAGCCGATGGTGGCCGGGAAACAAAAAAACCCGTTTCAATGCTTATTAAGATTCGAAAAAGATTAATATAAATTAAGGGTGGTAAAATGAAGCTTGTTTCTAAAACTGATAAACCAGAGAATATCAAAACAGAATTACTAATTGTTGGATGCTTTGAAAAAGAGAAGTTTACAAATCCATTAATTGATAAGAAGTTGAAGGGTGCGATTTCTAAGGCATTTAAAGAGAAAAAATTTGAAGGAGAGTTTAAACAAGTATATTCTGTTTCTTCACTAGGCAACGCAAATTTTGAAAAACTATTACTTGTAGGTTTAGGAAAGAAAAAAGAATTTGATCTTGAAAAACTTAGAAAAATATCTGGTTTCACAGCAAAGATTGCTAGAGATAACAAGCTATTAAAGTATACATCAAACTTATTGTCTGTCGACGTGAAGTATTCTTCAGACGAAAAATCTCAGGCATTTGCAGAAGGAACAGTGATGGGTCTATATCAATTCCTGAAATATAAAACTCAGGAAAAAAATAAAATCAATGAAATAAAAGAAGTCACCGTACTAACAAATGATGTTAATAAAACAAACAAAGGTCTGAAAAAAGGAGAACTTTTGGGAAACACAACAAACTATGTAAGAGATTTGGTTAATACACCCGCTTGTGAAGCAACTCCAACATACCTCGCAAATGAAGCAAAAAAATGGGCTAAAAAAGAAGGCTTTAAAATAACTGTGTTTGGAAAAAAAGAACTTGAAAAGAAAAAAATGAATGCACTATTAGGTGTTGGTAAAGGGAGTTCTCAAGAATCAAAATTAGTTGTTATGGAAACCAATCCGAAAGCAAAAAAGAAGATCGCATTAGTTGGAAAAGGAATAACTTTTGATAGTGGTGGGTTGGATATAAAACCTGCAAGTTATATGCTTGATATGAAATCAGATATGGCTGGTTCGGCCGCGGTTTTGGGAGCTATAATAATTGCAACTAAACTCAAGCTACCAATTAATGTAATTGGGGTAATGGCGTTGGCTGAAAACATGCTTGGAGCTTCAGCTCAAAGACCGGGTGATATCATAACCGCTTACAATAAAAAAACAATTGAAATTATAAATACTGATGCAGAAGGAAGACTGGTTTTGGCTGATGCAGTTGCTTACGCAGAAGAAAAGAAACCAGACGCAATCATTGACATAGCAACTCTTACAGGTGCAGTTGTTGTAGCTCTTGGCTATTCTGCTGCAGGATTAATATCAAACAATGACAAATTAAAGAATGCTCTAAAAAAATCTGGTGAAAGAACCTTTGAAAGGGTGTGGGAACTTCCATTGTGGGATGAATTTAGAGATGCCATCAAAGGAGAGCTCGCAGACGTCAGAAATCTTGGCAAAGGGAAAGGTTTTGAAGGTGGAACTATCATAGGCGGAACATTTATAGAATCATTCATAGACAAAACACCTTGGGCACATCTAGATATTGGTGGAACGGGTTGGTTTGTTGAAGATCAAGATTATATTTCAAAAGGCGGAACAGGTTATGGAGTAAGGCTGTTTACAGATTTACTTGAAAACTGGAAATAGCAAGTCAAAATTTATAAATGACTTTCCATTCTGAATAACTATGAAATTTGTATACTTAGAAGATGTTGCAACGGCGGATGTAGCATTCAAAGCTGAAGGGAAAAACTTAAATGAACTATTTGAAAATGCGGCCATGGCAACTGCTGAAACGCTTGCAAACACAAAAACAATTAAACAAAAAGTAATTAAACGAGTTTCAATAGAAGAAGAGGATATTGAACAAATGCTATATGCATTCCTCTCAGAAATAGTCTACTTAAAAGATGCAGATTTACTTTTTTTTTCAAAATTTGATGTAACAATAAACAACGGAAAACTTGTGGCTCGAATGTATGGAGAAAAAGTTAATGATCAAATCGAACTGAGAACTGATGTTAAAGCCGTAACAATGTATATGTTAAAAGTAGAAAATAAAAAAGACAAATGTTGTGCGACTGTAGTTTTAGATTTATGAGGTGGTGATAATGACCGACGTTCCAAAAGAAATAAAAAAAATCTCTGACCATATATGGGAAATTCCTAAAACCTATAAGAAAGGTATGAATGTATCTGCAAGAATATATGCTTCGGAAAAACTATTGAATGGCATGGACAAAGGAGTTTTTGAACAAGTAACAAATGTGGCTTGTCTTCCAGGAATAAAAAAGCACGCTTTTTGTATGCCTGATGGGCATTGGGGATATGGTTTTCCAATAGGAGGAGTTGCAGCTTTTGATATGGAAAAAGGAGTCATAAGTCCTGGAGGAATAGGATTTGATATAAACTGTGGGATGAGACTCATAACAACTAATCTTTCATTAAAAGAAGTTCAACCAAAATTAAAACCCCTAGTAGATTTTCTTTTCCAAAGAGTGCCTACAGGAGTTGGTGCAAAAGGTTTTTTAAGAATAACTGAAGACAAATTCAAAGATATAATTACTCAAGGGGCGAGTTGGTGTGCTGAGAATGGTTATGCTCGAAAAGAAGATATACAAAGAATAGAGGAATATGGTTGTATTAAAGGTGCTGATTCTAGAGCAGTAAGTGAGAAAGCAATAAAAAGAGGCATAAAGCAAACCGGCACTTTGGGAAGTGGCAATCATTATCTAGAAATACAAACTGCAAGTAATATATTCAGACCCGAAATTGCAAAAAGATTTGGTATAACCAAGCCAAACCAAATTGTTATAATGGTTCACTGTGGAAGTAGAGGATTTGGACACCAAGTTGCGAGCGAATATCTTGTAACGTTCAATAAAGTAATGAAAGATTTAAACTTAGGAGTTAAGGATCGAGAGCTTGCATGTGCGCCATTTAAAAGTAAAGAAGGTCAGGACTACTATAAAGCAATGGCTTGTGCAGCAAACTTAGCATTTGTTAACAGACAAGTTATTTTGCATAGAGTAAGAGAATGTTTCTCTGAAACTTTTAGTAAAGATCCAGAAGATATGGGTTTGGACTTAGTTTATGATGTTGCTCACAACATTGCAAAAGTTGAAAAACATAATATTGATGGCAGCAAAGAAGAAGTCATTGTTCACAGAAAAGGCGCAACCAGAGCCTTTGGACCTGGAATGCCAGAACTAACAAAACTGTACCGGGATGTTGGACAACCAGTTATCATTGGAGGAAGCATGGAAACTGGTTCACATTTACTTGTTGGTACAGAAACCGCTATGAACGAAACGTTTGGTAGTACTGCACATGGTTCAGGAAGAACAATGTCAAGAACAAAAGCGAAACAAATGGTGCAAGGAGATGAACTACAGCGAAAAATGGAAAATAATGGTATTTATGTAAAAGCTGCAACGATGTCTGGCCTTGCTGAAGAAGCAGGTTTGGCTTACAAGGACATTTCAGATGTTGTTGACACACTTGAAAAATCAGGGATATCAAAGAGAGTGGTGGCTTTGAAGCCCATAGGCAACATAAAAGGATAATCCGAAAATCATTTAAAATAGAAGAGCTAATTTATAACATGGCGAGCCTCAAATTAATGCAACCTCAGGAAGTAGAAGTTCTTTATATTTTGCCAGCTTTAAGAAGAGAAATAACTATTGAGATGAAAAAGCTTGGTATAGAACAGAAAGAAATTGCTAACAGATTGTGTGTTACCGAAGCTGCAGTAAGTCAATATCTAAAATCAAAGAGAGCTTCAAAAGTCAAGTTTAGCAAGACTGCGCTTAGCTTAATCAAAACGTCTGCTAAAAAAATAAAAGATCGTAGAATGATGCTTAAAGAAACACAAGACCTTTTAAAAATACTGAAAAAGCAAGGCTCAATTTGCAAAGTTCACAAAGAATTAGCTGATTTGCCTAAGCAATGTCTTGTATGTTTCACATCTGAAAAAGAAATTTGCAAACACCAATGATCATTTCTTCAAAAAGTATTTGACATAATCTTCCATGTCTACACCCGCGGCCTTTATACCTTTACTTCTGAGTTCGGAAGCAATATCTTCTCCTCTCACTCCAAATTCACAAATTAAAACATAGGATTTTTCTTTGCTAAATTCGTCTAATCTATCAATAACTTCCGAATACGGTATTTGTTTATCTGTTTTGAGTGGAATCTTTTTTTGAATAATTTCTGAACGGATGTCAACACCAATAACATTATTTATTTTTGGAATATCTGTTTTCTCAGATGTATCTAATAAAATCAATCCTTTTATTACATTCATATTTGTAACTGCAAAGTCTATTTCTTTCTCAAAAGAAGGAATTTTTTTTAAACATTTTTCATCTGGTGCAGTTGTTACGGGTCCATCACTTAATCCACAATATTCCTTAATTTTTTCTGACATTGATAGTGTTCCTATGTTTTTTGCAATGACGGTGATTTGGATTTTATCAAACGTTAATAATGGTCTAAGCATAGAAATATCAGCTTGTTTTTCAATGAACAAAAGACTCTTTAAGGTTTGGCTAGATTTTTGAGAAAGGGATTCTCCTCCCACTAAACAGAGATAATCGTTTTTTTTAGATATAAGTTCCCCAATTTTATATAGTGCTATTTTGTAAGCAATCTGTCTTATGCTATCAGGAACATCTTTCTTTATTTTATTCACAAGTGCTTTTCCATCTACAATAAATATTTTTGGAGAGTAACCAAATGAATAGTTTGTAATCAAAAAATTATAAATTTTGGATACATCTCGTAACAATTTTTCACCAACTAAGTTTACAAATAAGAAATCAACCTTACATCCTCTCTTCAGCATTTTAACAGCTGCAACTGGGCTATCAATACCGCCTGAAAACAAACAGAGAACCTTATTTACGGTGTCTAAAGGAAGACCACCAACACCTGTATAAGTTTTTGTAAATAAAAAACATTTTTCATCTCTTATTTCCAGAAAAATTTTAACTTCTGGGTTTGTTGCATCAACACCCTTACTTTTATTGAAAAGTTTGCTTCCAAGTTTTTTGGTGATATCCATGGATGAGAATTTGTGTTTGCCAATTCTTTTTGCTTTGATATAGAATGTTTTTCCAACAATAACATTTTTTACTAATTTGTTTGCTTTACTGATAAGATCATTTTCATCAGAAAAATTAATTGTTTGAGCAGGTGATAAACTTTGAATACCAGGAACTCTTTTAAGAACATCAATTGTTTTGTCTGCATCAGCAATAAAAAGAACGAATCTACCTCCAAAATTGTCTATCCTGAAGTCATCAAATCCGGTTCTTTTCAGTGCGTCTTTGATTATTCTAAGATAATTCTTTTCTAGTCGAGGTCTGGTTCGCTTACTTTTTAGTCCAAGTTCGCCATATCTCAGTAATATACAATCATTCATAGAAACAAGGAACAAATATTGTTTTAAATAGTTATTCACCATAACATTTTTATACCAGATTTTTTGTACTTTAATATTATGAAGTTCAACAAGGGGAAAAAAGCTAAAAAAATAGGGCTTTGGGTTGGATATGTTTTTTCATACTTCTTGTTTACAACCATTCTCTACTTTATTCTTTCATATGCTAAATCATCTGTTGATTGGTCATATTTTGCAGTTATTGGCATAACTATTGTAATTGTTATAATTGGCTTATTGATTAGGAGGGCTCTGAAATGAGGTTTTTCAAAGGTTTTAAAGAAGGAATGACTTGTTTTGGAGATTTAATTGCAATCATTGTAAATACTGTGTTATTGTTTATAGCATATTTTATTGGCGTTGGAATTACTTCTATTGTCGCTAAAATTGTAGGGAAAAACTTTTTGGAGATGAAAACTTCTGCGAAAGTAAAAACTTACTGGTCAGATTTAAATATCAAAAAAAGGAGTCTGGAGGAATGCTACAGACAATTTTGAGGCACAAAAAATGTATATGCTAAGTGTAAGCTGTTACTATCATGATTCATCGGCCGCGCTATTAAAAGACGGAGTCATAGTTGCTGCTGCAGAAGAAGAAAGATTTACAAGGAAAAAACATGATACTTCTTTTCCAATTAACGCCGCAAAATATTGTTTAGAAAGTCAGAATATAACAATTAATGAAATTGATTATATGGGTTTCTATGAAAAACCGCTTCTAAAATTTGAAAGAATGCTTTCTCAACACTTGCAAATGTTTCCTTTTAGTCTTAAAACATTTCTAAGCTCCATGCCATCTTGGATTAATGAAAAATTGCGTGTTCTAAGAGCTATACGAAAAAAACTGAAATATAAGGGTGATGTTTTGTTTATTGAACATCATTTAGCTCACGCAGCAAGCACATTTTTAGTAAGTCCTTTTGAAAAAGCCGCCATACTAACAGTGGATGGTGTTGGGGAATGGACAACTACGACGTATGGCTTAGGAGAAGGAAATAAAATAAATTTAATGAAGGAAATAAAATTTCCACATTCTCTTGGACTACTTTATTCTACCATAACTGCATATTTAGGATTTAGCGTTAATAATTCAGAGTATAAAGTAATGGGTCTGGCACCCTATGGTGATATGAATCGAAAAACCAATTCTTACTATAAAAAACTGCGTAGAGTTATTGATATAAAAGAAGACGGAAGCTACCGATTTGATTTAAGTTATTTCAAATTTCATTATGCAGATAGAATGCCATCAAAAAAAATGTGTGTTTTGTTAGGAGGACCAATTGTTAAACGAGATTCAGAAATGACTATGAAACACAAAAACATTGCGGCAAGTTTACAACTTGTTACTGAAGAAATTTTGTTTAAAATATTACATCATCTTCACAAAGTTACAAACTGTGACAATCTTGTGATGGCCGGAGGGGTTGCTTTAAACAGTGTTGCAAATGGAAAAATTTTAAGGAACACGCCTTTTAAGAAAATATGGATACAACCAAATGCTTCCGATGGGGGAACAAGCATTGGTACGACTTCTTACATTTACAATTCAGTATTAGGACATAAGAGAAATTATGCTTTGAAAGATGCATATTTGGGTCCTTCATTCTCAACAAAAGAAATTAAAACTTTCTTGGTTAAGAACAAAATAAAATATTCTGAATTTAAATCTGAATCTGATATGATAAAGAAAGTTGCTAAGTTGATTTATGATAATCATGTGGTGGGATGGTTTATGAAAGGTATGGAATGGGGGCCAAGAGCGCTTGGGGCCAGAAGTATTCTTGCAAATCCTTGTAATCCCAAAGCAAAGGAATTACTAAATTCAAAAGTAAAACATAGAGAAAAATTTAGGCCTTTTGCACCAGTGGTTTGTGATGATGATGCTCTAACTTATTTTGACTGTGATAACCCAGTTCCAGAACCAACAGATTTCATGTTGATGGTGTATCCTGTTTGGAAAAAATGGCATAAAGTTATTCCTTCAGTAACTCATGTTGACGGATCTGGCAGATTACAAACAATAAGAAGACATCAGAATAAAGCATACTATGATTTAATAAAAGAATTTGGAAAGTTGTCTGGAACACCCATCTTGATTAATACATCTTTCAATATTCGGGGAGAACCAATTGTTTGCACTCCATTTGACGCTTATAAATGTATGATGGGTACAGGCATTGATTGCATTGTCATGGATAAATTTATGATTTGGAGAAAAGACAACCCGCAAGATATATGGGACAGTGAACAATATGCAAAAGATTAAATATAAGGCTTGTTAAAGAAAAGAATAAATGGCAAAGAACAAATCATTGTTAGGAGAACTCTGGGATTTTCTAAGAGTTAGAAAAGCATGGTGGCTGACACCAATAATCATAATTTTAGTGCTTGTTGGTGTACTAATAATATTTGGACAAAGTAGTGCAGTATCTCCATTTATCTATGCACTAGTTTAGAAAATAATTGTTTATGTTCTAGTTAATCGTTATCCACTCTGGGTGCAAGGATGAATGCTAGTTGAACTTTATTTAGAACCTTGTATTCAAGCTTTAAAGGGTAATCATTACCAACTTGGATGATTACATGATCATTTATCTTGCTGCCTTGATTCATCTTCTTCAAATATTCGATTGAGAACTTTGATTTAACTTTTTCATCCGCAACAATCTTTGTGTCATTATCTGCCTTGATATTAATGTTTGCCTTACTCAAGTCACCTGCTGCGCTGATAACAAGTTCTTTATTCTCGACAGTGAAGGTTACACTTTCACTTATAATATCTGCATCTTCAATCGCTTCATTCAAAATACTTGAATTAGTTGTAATTGTTGCTTTGAAGTTTAAGTCAGGAATCTTCTGTTGTTTTTCTTCAACATCAATCATTGGCAAGAAGAAGGTTCTAGTTGCGCTGCTTTTGAATGTAATCTTAAATTTATTATCCTCAATTTGTAATGTTACAGTGTCGTTGCTTTTAGCTCTTCTAAGCACTTGTTTAAAGTCATTCATATTTATTGATAGAAGAACTTCTTCTTTTACATCGTATTCAACGAATGTGCTGCTTAAAAGTTTGAATATGACCATTGCAACATTTGCTGGATCCATTGCAACTAGTTCAATCCCGTCAGGAGTAATTTTGAAAGTTGCTTCGGTGACAAGATCAGATATTATACTAATACTGTCCTTTAAGAATTTTGGTTCTGATAGTGTAAGTTTCATTTTTTTCCCTCCGTGGAAAAATGAACTTCAAAATTGTCTTTCAATTTTGTAAGTTTCATGATTATCCCCTCTATAATTAGAATGGAGCCTTATTTATAAATATTTTTAATTTAATACAATTCTCTCGTCATTTCTTAGAATAAGGACTTTTTTTTCTTCGATTCCTTCTTCAATACCAAGTTCTTTCATTTTTTCCATTCTTTCTCTATCTCCATGTAATGGAATTAAATATTCGGGCTCCACTATTTTCAAGAAGTCTCTATGGTCTTCATGTCTCGCATGACCAGATGCGTGAATGTCTTTGTATACATCAACGTGTTTTTGTTTTAAAGCCTCTTCAAGTCTATTCCTATTATCCAGATTTCCTTCTACAGGAATTACGGTGCAAGAAAATATTACTATGTCGCCTGGTTTAAAATTAAAGTAGTCTTGATACACAATTTTAGAAAGCGTTGCATTTGGCTCTCCTTGATTACCAGTAATGATAAATAAGTGATCTTCTGGATTTGGAAGTTGTGCAAGAAATTTTCTAACTTTGTTACTATATTTTACGATGTTCACATCTGAAAAATCAACTAAGTTTACATCTTGGGCAGCATAAGTATATTTGGCCAAAGATCTGCCTAAAAATACTGGTTTTCGACCCATTTTTATGGCTAAATCCCTAACCGTTTTTATTCTGGCAATCTGACTTGAAAATGTTGTTACAAAAATATTTTTACCTCTTAAATCATTATCCAAAAGAAAATGTTTTAATTCGTTGGCAGGCACAGATTCTGAATCTGTGTGACCTGGAGTGGTAGAATATAGACAATTTAGGAACAAAGCTTTAGTTTTGATTTCTTTTAATCGTTTTATATTGGTTTTTTCTCCAAGCATTGGTTTATCATCTAATTTAATATCATTAGCATACAAAACACCCCCATATTTTGTGTGTACTGCAATTATTACTGTTTGTGGAGTTGAATGTGTAACACTAATAAATTCAACTTCAATGTTTTTTGAAATTCTAAACTTCGTGTTTTGTTTTTTTTCAATCAACTCGTTTTTTACCTTTACTCTATTGTCGCTTACTAAAGCTGTGAGCACTTTGATTGTAAAAGGACTTCCATATATAGGACAATCGAAATTATTTGCCAAAAAAGGAACCGCTCCAACATGATCAAGATGTGCATGACTTATACAAATACCAACAACTTTTTCTTTTAGGCTGTCAATAGAACGAATGTTTGGTACTGCATCAACTTCGATAAGTGTTTCCTCAGACATATCGGCCACATCATCCATATCTGTTGCTTCAGAATGATGTATGTAATTTTCAAGATGTAAACCCATGTCTAGAATTACGACTTCGTCATCGACTTTTATTGCAACGCAGTTTCTGCCAATTTCACTAAATCCCCCTATAGGAATAATTTCTATGCTCATTATTGTTTATCATAGAGGTAGATATTATAAAAATGTTTGTAAAAAATAAAGTGCGGGGGAAGGGATTCGAACCCTCGTAGGCACTAAGCCAATAGATTGCTCAGTCATAGCTCCAATTGGAGCTCATCACTCAATGCCGATCAAACGCTTGAGTCTATCCCGTTTGGCCACTCCGGCACCCCCGCATTGGTTTAGTTAGTGCTCTAATAAGTGGTAGTTTAGAGAAATAGAATTGTTTTATAAAATTAACCTAAATTTTTGAGTTTACTTTCAATATCTGAAAGTTTATTTTCTAGTTTTACAAGCTCTGATGGCTCTGCAATCCTTTTTTTAATAGAAGTTTTTTTCTTTCCTCCTTTCTTAGATGTTTTTTTACTTGGTTTTTCTTTTCTCTCAGATTCAAATTTATTTACTAAATCAGAAGGGAACGAATCTCTGAGTTTGTCTAAAAGCAGATTTATCTCTTTTAGTTCTATCTTCAATGCTTTCATAGTTTCTGTTTTATTCTTTCTTATCTCAAGGATTTTTTGATGACTTTTCAGATTCTGGATTAGTTCCTTTGAAGATTCTAATACCTTTCTTCTTATACCATTAGGATTCTCTATCCTTCTGAAAAATTCTTCAGTCATTTTTATCCTTGTTTTGTTTCTGATAATGTTTTTTCGATTTCTGCAACGTTGGCAGTTACTCCTTCGAGATTCTTAGTCCAACTTTCGATTTCTTTGTCTTCCTCAGCTTTCAATTCTGAGATTTTTCCAATTGTTTCTTTGGCTCTAACTATTTTCTCTTTAACTATTTTAACTATGTTTAACACTTCATTGTATTCATCTATTTTTACGAATATTTGATTATCCATTTTGGTTCACCTCTCAAATAAGGAGCTATCGATCTGCATAAGTTTTTCTTGCATGAGATCGAGAGTATCATGAAAATTTTTGTAGTTTTGCAATGTTGTTTTGTTCTTTAGTTCTCGTGTTTGAATTGTTTTTGCTACACTCTTAAGTACTTCTTGGTTTAAATCTATTTTTCCAAATATCTTGCGACATTCTCCAACATTCATAAACATATGTCCTTTTTTGTCCATAGGGACTGCTTTTAATATTGGTGTTAATTCAATTGGTTCTATTTCTTCTTTTGGAGTTTCAATAGGTACTTCTTCTATGGGTGCTTTTTCACCGATGACATTCAACTCATCTTCACTGAAATCTGGTAATGAGAAATCAAAATTGTCATCTTTCTTTTCCTCTTCTTCAGGAAATGCTTGTAAAGCTGATTCATCTAAAGTAGTTGGTTCTGGAATTATATCGTCCAAACTGTCACCAACTTCAGGCATAACTGTATCTTCGGGCAGAGGAGGATTATTGATTTCATCAACACCAACCTGTTTAGGCTCTGAAATACTTGAAATCGGTTCAAATCCAGGTGTTGTCTCTTCAGGCGAAGGTATTGGAAAATCGTCGGGTCTTGGAGGTAAAGGAATGTCTCCAATTGGCGGAATATCTGATTTTACTCCAAGAAATTCTTCCTTTAATTGTTCTGGATTCTGATTAACAGGCGTAAGTCCGGCTGGCTTACCTTTCTCCTTTTTTTTAAGAATACCTAAAAACCCCAAATTCTCACCACTTTTTTGTTTTTACTGTGAAGTACCCCTCACTCAATAAATATTTTTTGCTAACTATTAAAACTTTTCTTATTATTTTCCAATAGTAAATACTATATTTAACCATTTTTATAGAGGGAAAAAATGCTTTTCAAGTTTTTTTCGCAATTTCTCCGATTTTTTTGAGTTAAAACATATTAAATGAAAAATTGTGTTTAAGATATGAAACAAGTATTCTTTTTGGTGGCTTTCACTTTTCTTATGGTACCACCAGTAACCTCTTTTAGCGAAGTTGAGATAAACATAACTATAAATCTAATATCTCAAGAGAATATTTGTAATGTGTCAATAGGTTTATCAACGACCAAAGTAATTTTTGAAAATCAGGAAAAAATATCTATTGAAAACACTTTGTCAAATGAACAAGAGTTTTTTTCTATTGATTATTGGATAGAAGATTTATTTGGAGAAATGGTGAAAAGCAAAAAGACAACCACTAATTTGAATGTAAAAAGTTACACCCCAAAAATTGATGTACCATACAAAGTGCTGATAATTAGAAATGAATTAACGACGAATTGTCAGAATAGTGGTAATACTTCTTCTCAAAAATTCATAGTAGTCAAAAACGAAAATTATGAATCTTCTGATGTGAATAATGTTAACGACGAGAATCCTGTTGTCTCTGATAATAAAATAGTTTCATTTTACACTCGAACGAAGAATTACAAACCAATCATAAAACTTTTTGCTAATATTAAAGGATTTGGAGAATTAAAATTAGTAACTAATGAAGGTCTCATATCAAATTATATTTCTCAATCAGGAGTTTATGAGTTCAATGTGAGTGTTATTCAAGGCAATAATTCTTATTTTCTTTCTTTAGTAAATGATGAGATAATAGTTTCTTCTAAGGAACTACACATTTTTTTTGAAAAAGAAGAATCTGTTTTAGTAAAGAATAATTCCAAACCAGTTATTTCTAAAAATATTATTGAGAAACCTGTAAATAAATCTCGGAATGTAATAATTGGCGGAGTGGTATATGAATCAGAAAATGAGTCAAACAAAAGACTCATTCCCTGGTTGATAATAGGCACACTATCAACGCTGTCAATAATTGTTCTATTAAAGAAAAGATTCGATAAATTTATATAACAATATCCAATAAACAAAAACAAGATGGACAAGAGAGAAATTAAAATAAAGATTGCAGAAGAAGGTTACATAAGAGCGAATATTATATTTGAAGTAATAGGTAATCCTAAAGAGTATGTTGAAAAAGCAATCAAAACACATATAGTCAAACTCAAAAAAGAAGAAGATATAGAAGTCATAAATGAATTTGTCGAAAAAGCAGAAAAACAAGATGAATACTGGAGTACTTTTGCAGAAATCGAATTATTAGTCAAAGGACTAGATAAATTTAATTGGCTTTGTTTAAACTTCATGCCTGCATCAGTAGAAATTTTAGAACCAAATACACTTGTTTTCAAACCTCGTAATCTAACCGGGTGGTTAAATGATTTATTATCAAAATCTCATGAAATATCGGCTCTTTCTCAACAACTAGGCAAACAGAACAAAATGATTTTGCAAAATATAAACGCACTTATGAGAAATACAATATTAATTTGTCTAGATGCAAAAATTACTGATCCTAAAGAAATCGCGAAGAAGATCGGTGTTAAAGAAGATGATTTGGCGCCGCTCTTTGAAGCAATGCTTAAAGAAGGAAGTATCAAAAAAGAGGGAAAGAAATACGCCAGAAAATGAGTGAAATAAGTAACCAAATAGAGGCGCTCTTATTCTCCTGTGGAAGAGTAATGACTGTTGAAGAACTTGCCACTATAGTCGAAGTTGACAAAAGAACTGTGAAGAAAGGTTTGAAAGAACTTGCCGAATACTATGATTCTGCAAACAGTGGGCTGACACTTATACAAGAAGGAGATTCTTGGAAGCTGAGTATAAAAGCACGGTATGTTGCGTTAGTAACAAAAATTGTTGCTGATACAGAACTAAGTAAAGCAGTCTTAGAAACGTTATCAATAATTGCATGGAAATCACCTATATTACAATCAGAAGTTATCAAAATAAGAACCAGCACTGCATACGAGCATATTAAAGAGTTATTAGAATCTGGATTCATAAATAAAGAACGAGAAGGTCGTTCATACATTCTAAGGATAACGGAAAAATTCTTTCAATATTTTGATGTTCCTGGAGAAAAAGGCATCAGAGAAGCCTTTAAAGGAATAAAAATTCCTGAAAAAAAACCACTTGCAAAAGTTGGCGATTTAGATGTTGTTCCGATTGATAATAATACTCACGAACACGGAAAGACTGCGGAGATTTTTGGACAAGAAGTATTGTTGGAAGAAGAAAAAGAGAGTCCAGTCAAAGAAAGAGAGAAAGTTGAAGCACCAGTTGTTGATAAGGCATTCTTAGATAAGATTAATAATCAAATAGAAGAAATTTCAAAGAGAAATACTATTTTAGACGGAGATGAACTGTTCAAGAGAAGATTGTCTGATGAAGGACAAGAATTAGAACATGATTCTACGGATGAAGATGAAGTTGTTTCGGATGAATCAGTTGATTCTGAAGACAAACTTGAAGAATTCATCTTACCGGAAGAAAATTTATCAGAAGAGAACAGTGGCAAAGCTACTGATGTAACAGAATCAGTTGATTTCGGAACTCAGAAACAAGAAGTTTCTGTTGTGCTAGAAGACGAATCTCTGAACAAAAAAGAGGGAGAAAGCTCAGAAGATGATGAAGCTTTAGAGCCAGAAGAAAAAGACAATGTTTCTAGTTAAATGTCCAAAATGTGGCGGGAAGATGAACTGTGCACCGAGAGTGGCAATAAATAGGGCTGTAAAAATATGTGTTTTTTGTGGAAGAAGCTTTAAAATTCATTCAAATATGAGCAAAAGTAGAATCATAAAAAAATTATGAATTCTCTCTAAAAATCGTAACTCTTATAAAGAGTTAAGCATTATTTTTTATAGAGGAGAAATTCTAAAAAATGGCCGATGAAAAACCTGCAGGGACAACGGAAAAAATAGTACCTCGAATAATTGAGGATGAGATGAAATCGGCTTATCTAAGCTATGCAATGTCAGTCATAGTTGGAAGAGCGCTCCCAGATGTTAGAGATGGATTAAAACCTGTTCATAGAAGGATTCTTTATGCTATGAATGATATGGGTATGCGATACAATACTCAATACAAAAAATGTGCTCGTATCGTAGGAGAAGTTCTAGGTAAATATCATCCTCATGGAGATTCGGCCGTATATGATAGTCTTGTACGAATGGCTCAATCATTTTCTTTAAGATACATGCTTGTTGATGGCCAAGGAAACTTTGGAAGCATTGATGGGGACAATCCTGCTGCGATGCGTTATACTGAAGCTAAGCTTACAAAAATCAGCGATGAAATGCTCCAAGACATAGATAAAGATACTGTTAATTTCACTGAAAACTTTGATGGTTCACTTAAAGAACCGTCTGTATTGCCTGCTAAATTGCCAAATCTTCTTGTTAATGGAAGCTCTGGAATAGCGGTTGGAATGGCCACAAACATGCCTCCGCATAACTTACGAGAAATTACTAGTGGTGTTATAGCTTTAATCGATGATCCAGACATTAGCATAATGGATTTAATGAATTATATTCAAGGTCCTGATTTTCCAACTGGAGGCATAATTGCGGGAAGAAATGGGGTGATATCTGCTTTCAATACTGGCAGAGGTCGAGTGGTGTTGAAGAGTCTTATAGAACAAGAAACTGTTAAAGAACGTGAAATCTTAGTAGTAAAAGAAATTCCTTATATGGTTAATAAATCCTTATTAGTAGAAGAAATTGCAAGAAATGTTCAAGAAAAAAAGATTGAAGGAATATCTGATTTAAGGGATGAAACAGACAGAAATGGGATTAGGATAGTAATTGAACTGAAAAGAAATGCTAGTCCAGAAATTGTCACAAACCAACTTTTTAAACATACCAGATTGCAATCAACTTTTGGTGTAAACAATGTAGTGCTAGTAGACAATCAACCAAAATTATTGAATCTTAAAGATATATTATCATATTATCTGGATCATCGAGTAGAAGTTGTCAAAAGAAGAACACAATTTGAATTGACAAAATCAGAAAAACGAGCTCATATATTGGAAGGTTTGTTAATTGCTTTGAACAAAATTGATCCTGTAATAGCTCTTATTAAAAAATCAGAATCAGTTGAAAGAGCCAGGATTGATTTGCAAGCGAAGTTTAATCTTACTGAGATTCAGGCAACAGCAATTCTTGATTTAAAACTACAGAAGTTAGCTAAACTTGAAAGACAAAAAATAGAAACTGAGCACAAAGAACTAAAGAAACTCATAAAAGAACTTCAAGCCATACTTGATAGCGAACAAAGAATCTTGGATATCATAAAGAAAGAACTAGAAGAAATTTCTGATAAATTTGGGGATGACAGAAGAACACAAATTTCAGATGAAGAAGAGTTATTGGATATTGAAGATTTAATTGAAGAAGAAGATGTTGTAGTTACACTTACTCACGCTGGTTATATCAAAAGACAACCTATAGATACTTACAAGTTACAAAAAAGAGGTGGTAAAGGTGTTATCGCTGCCGGAACCAAAGAAGAAGATTTTGTAGAAGATGTATTTATAGCAAACACTCATTCATACTTACTGGTGTTCACAGATAAAGGAAAAGTCCATTGGCTAAAAGTATATCAAATACCTGAAGCTTCAAGACAAGCCAAGGGAAGACCAATTATTAACATGATTCAAGTCGAAGCTGAAGAAACATTTCGTGCAGTAATACCTGTTAAGGAATTTGATGATAAACATTACTTAATAACTGCGACTAAGAAAGGCATTGTTAAGAAAACAAGTTTAACAGCTTATTCAAAACCAAGAAAAGGTGGTATAATCGCTCTTACTCTTGCAGACAACGATCAATTAGTTGATGTCAAATTAACTGATGGTTCAAAAAAAATATTATTAGCAACTAAGAATGGTTATGCAGTCAAGTTTAATGAAGAACAAGCTAGACCAATTGGAAGAACTAGTATGGGTGTTAAAGGTGTTTCTTTAAGAGGACAGGATGAGCTTATTGGGATGCTTATTGTTGATGAGGACAAAAAGATTTTGACAATAACTGAACATGGTTATGGAAAGAAAACCCCTATATCAGATTATAGATTGATTAATAGAGGTGGCAAAGGAGTAATTAATATTAAGACAACGGAAAGAAATGGTGGTGTTGTGGCAGTAAAATCAGTCACTGATGAAGATGAGCTAATATTTATCAGTAAGAATGGCATTATTATCCGAACCTCATCAAGTGAAATAGGAACTATTGGAAGAAACACTCAAGGTGTAAGGCTGATGAGAATGGGTCCAAACGACTTAGTTGTTTCGGCAGCAAAGATAATCAACGGCGATTCTTAAAAAATTTTAAATAGTAGTTTGTTCTAGATTATAATTATGGAAATTACAAAAGAGAGGTTGGCTGCTAAAGGATGGTCTAAGGAAGAAATTAATAAGACTATGTTTATATTGGATAAAGCTGAAAAAAAGAAAAAACCTCACATTAAAGTTTTGGATAGGATTGTTTATTGGATTGCATTGGTATTAGTTATTTTTGGAAACTTTGCTTTTTCAACATTCTTAATTCCTCTCTTAGTTACAATTAAAGGATTTTCTCTTTACATAGTTATATTACTATTGGCTGCGGCTTTTGGAGTGGTTATGAGTGTGCTTGTTAAGGATTTGGAAAATCTCCAAAAAACACATCATTTATTGCTGTTGTTAATTGTACCAATTGTTGGTTTGATAAATTTCTTTGTAGTTGTAAACATGACTAATAATAATCCTTTAGCCAGTGCTTTAAACACTCACCATAATCCCATTCTTACAGGGGTGGTATACCTAATAGGTTTTTTAATTCCATATACTTATTTAGTATTTAAAAAATGACAGACACAACTTTAACACAGTGGACCATTAGTTTCGTTAAGCATAAGGATATATTTACAAAAAGCTTACAAGGCTATGAAGAAAAAGATGATTTGATAATATTTCACTTCAAAGACAAGGATAATTATTACATTGTTAAAAACATTCTCGATGATTCAGTTTTAAGTTTTATAAAAAATTATGATTATAAAAGTGTTGTTTGTGGTGCGAAGATGGATAATTTGAAATTCTTAATAGATAATTGGGATGTTCTGAGTAAATCTGTTGGTTTAAACTTCATATTTGTACAAATTGATACGAATGCTCGTTGGATGATTAATCCGAATGTTCATAGTAAAATCTGTGATGAAGAATCTCTGGAATTAGGTCTGAAATCAATGTTTTCTGGGGCTTTTCAACCATAATATTATTAAACCTCGTTTAGTTCATCTTTTTTATGGACACACGAATTGGCACTGGATCAGATTTGTTTGATGAATTGTTGGCAGGCGGGTATGAGAAAGACGTTATTACAACTGTTTATGGCCCTGCAGGTAGTGGAAAAACCAACCTCTGTTTGATGTTGATGGCTGCTTTTTCCGGTAAAAAAACAATAGTTTTTATTGATACTGAAGGATCATTTTCGCTTGAAAGACTTAAACAAATAACTCCTGATTATGAGGCTGTTATGTCTAAATCAATTTTTTTCAAGCCAACTAACTTCGAAGAACAGAAAGAAATTTTTTCTAAATTAAAAGAAGTTGTTGAAGAAAATATTGGATTAGTAATTCTCGATAGTGTAGCGATGTTGTATCGTTTGGAAATGGGTAAAAGCAAAGATGTTTACAATGTTAACAAAGAATTAGGCATACAATTATCTTACTTATCAGAGATTGCCAGGAAGAAAAATATACCTGTTGTTGTTACTAACCAAGTTTATTCAGATTTTGACAATAAAGACAAAGTACGAATGGTTGGAGGAGACCTATTGAAATACTCGAGTAAATGTTTGATTGAGCTTCAAAAAGTTAATGGTGCTCGAACAGCAATATTGAAGAAACACAGAAGTTTACCTGATGGTAAACAAATATTCTTTAAAATAATAAATGAAGGAATAAAAAAAGTAGAAGAAAAAAATTAGTCCTCAGTAAAATCTCCTAGTGTGTGCTTGAAGTCTTCTTCTTTTTTGATTAAACCTTTCTTCAAAGCATAATGTTTTGCTAGTAAGTAAAACAATAATCCTATGCTCTTCTTTCCTTTGTTGTTACACGGAACTACTAAATCTAGGTTGTTTACTTGGTTGTTTGTATCACAAAGACCTATTACTGGAATACCTATTTTTAATGCATCTCCAACAGCGTTTTTGTCCGGCCACGGATCAACAACTAGTAATGCTTTTGCTTCTGTATAATTATCAAGTTTTATATTCGTTAAGATTCCTGGTGGGTATCTTCCTACAAAGCATCTGATGCCTGTAATTTTGTTAAGCAATTTAATTGGTTTCCAACCGTTTTCTCTCCTGCATATAATTATGATATCTTCTGGATTGTAGTTTGAAAAAAAGTTGATTAACAGTTTTATTCTTTCGTCAATTTGTTGTATGTTTAGAACTGATAGTCCATCAGGCCTGGTTTTGTATATAAAATTGTCCATGTGTTTTGTTTTGAACTTAGTTCCGATGTGAATACCTGCTTTCAAGTATTCATCGTTTGCAATCAATAATTCTTGTTCAGTCATTTTATTTTTCTCCATGCGAAAGTTATGAGAAACTTCCACCATTTTTTTTACCTCAGGTAGCAATTTTCACACGCAATATGTATGAAGGTCGGTAATATTCTTTGAAAACAAAGGTTCATTTATAAAGATTTTGCATTGAACTCATGTAGAGAATCATAAAATAGAAATAAAAAAATTATTTTAAATTATTTCTTTAAACATCAGTAATTCCGCTTTCTGTAATTTGGAAAATTGCTTCTGCATCTGGTAAATTCGGAGCGTCTATAAGTTTTGCAACTCTTGTTCCTTTTTTACCTCTTCTCAAGTAAATTCTGAACGTGCTATTGTGGGCGACGACATGTCCTCCAATTGCTTCTGTTGGATCTCCAAAGAACTGATCTGGTTTAGACATTACTTGATTGGTTACAAATATGCAAACATTATGTAATGCGGCTACTTTTGCAAGAACATGCATATGTTTGTTTAGTTTTTGTTGTCGATCTGCTAGTGTTCCTCTACCAACGAACTCTGCTCTAAAATGAGCTGTTAAAGAATCAACAATTACAACTCTAACTTTCAAATTCTCTTTAGTTATCAAGTCTTCAACTTTTTCTGCTAAAAGCATTTGGTGATCTGAATTGAAAGCTCTGGCAACTTTAATATTTTTAAGAACAGTTTCTGGCTTTAATCCTTTTGCTTCAGCCATACTAATAATTCTATCAGGTCGAAAAGTATTTTCAGTATCTATATATACTGCAATTGCATCAGGATCATCTACTTGGCAGTTAACAGATATTTGATGTGCAATTTGTGTTTTTGAACTACCGTAGGCTCCAAAACATTCACTTATTGCACCTGTTTCAAATCCTCCTTCGAGAAGAGCATTAAAATTTTCACTTCCAGTAGATATTTTTTTAATGCTTTCTCTTTTTTTAAGAATATCCATTCCTGTTTCAAATCCCATTTCTAAGCTGCTTCTGGCTCCAGCAATCATCTTTTTTGCTGCTGCTTCATTCATTCCAGAGGCTTCTATTAATTCACCTGGTGTTGCGACTGCAACACTCATCATAGTATTAAAACCCACTGCTTTAAGTTTTTCAGCGGTCGCTGCTCCAACACCCGGAAGCTCTTCAATTGATTGTCCTTTCTTTGTGGTTTTTTTCCCTTTTTTTTCTGACATTATAATCACCTACACATTTTTTTTTATTAGTTAGTTATTAATAAAGGTTTTTGTGTTTTTTTCGAAACATATTTTTTTTATTCGGAAAAAAATTAAGGAAGCTTAAGCTTCCTCTCCAGTAACTGCTTCTGCTAAGATCAAAGACTCATAAGCCTTTGTCAAGACAACAATTGCTTTAGGCAAATCATTTGTTCTTAAAGAATTAGTCGTTTGCCACTCATCATTCTTATCTTTGTATGTTCTCTCGAAAGAAACAGTTTTATAAGCAACTTTTTCGCCGCTTTTGTTGATTGCACTATTGGACCATATCGTTGCTACGATGGGTCCTGCTCTAAATTTGTTTTCTGGTAAATTCTTTCCAGAAATAGTTTTCTTTTGTGTTGATTCCATATACAACACCTCCATTTGCTATTCGCATTTTATTTCAAACCCTCCTTAATTATGAGCTGCGAGGCTCCAGAGGATGGGGTGAGCCGCTGAGAAGCGACAATAGTATTAGAA
>JADHVI010000023.1 GCA_016784125.1 Candidatus Woesearchaeota archaeon | reverse complement strand
GTGGCTGTTGCTGAAAATGGAGTTCTAACTGTTGGAGAAAACACCAATATTAGAGGCGCCGAGATAGGTATTGCTGTTAGTGAAGGAGGAGCGCTTAATGTGTACCATACATCTAATATTCAAGGAAGAGAAATGGGTATTTCCTTAGCCGACAATACAGTCATTGAGTTCTATGGTGGCGTTCCAACATTACAAGGAGCCACTTGTTTAATAGAGGATCATGACAATCCAGGACTATTGTTTACCGCAGATTCAGAAAAGGATCGTAAAGGTATTATTAATAGATATGATTGTTGGACAAAGATTGTCCTTCAAGATGGAATTGCAAAACCAATCCCTCAAGTTCAAGGTCCACCTGAAGCACCAAAGAAAAAAGCACCTGTTGTTATTGACAAAGATGCACCTGCTCAGGCCAAATCAGCAACACCAGAAGCAACTGCTGGAGTTACAACAACTGTTATTAAAAAAGCAGATCCTGACATCAGAGAGCCTGGCGATATAATTAAGAAAAAAGAAGCCGAGAAAAAAGAAGCTACAGAAAATGAAGAACCTGATGAACCAGAAGAACCTGAAGCAACAGATGAACCAGAAGCAGAGGCTACTGGCGAAACTATATCTTCAGAAGCAGCAGCATTATTCACTGAAATGGCTACTGCTCAGAAAGAGTTGAACAGAATATATACTGAAACAAATAAGATTGATAATGACCAGTACAAACTTGTTAAAGATGCTGAAACAAAGTTAAAAGATGAATATGGCATAAACGCTAGAGACGTTGTAAAGTTTCCAAGAGCAAAGGATGATAACGGTAAATTTGTTTCATGGGACACACATTGGCAAACAATTGCAGAAAACAATGTACAACCAGGCAAAGAGCCAGGTTTATTGAAGAAGATTTTCTCAGCTCCAAAGAAACTAATTGTAAAAATCTTTGATAAGGATAAAGAACTAGTTGTGAAAGCTGAAGAAGAAGTTGTAATCGCTTCAGAAGAAGATACAGTAGCATCTGAAGCTGATAAAGAAAAAGAAAAAGTTACTGGTGTTAAAACTAAGTATACTAAGAAACAAAGAAAACTCTTCGCAGCTTTAGGTGACTTGCAAGCAAAAATCAACATGGGCGATTTATCTAATGAAACAATTGCTAAGAGAGACGCTTTGAAACAAAAACTCATAGATCAGCAAATTGATCCTGACAAGATTCCAGCAAAGAAAGGTCAAACAATGGATGATGTATGGCTTGATATTGGAAAAGGAGTCGATGTTGAAAAAACAATTGAGAAGCTTCAAGCAAAAGTTGATGAGTATGAAAACAAGAAAGATACAAGCAGATTATATATCTTATTAGATAAGAAAGGCGATTATCATTTAGTATCTGGCGAACAAGAAGGAGTTTCATACGAAGTTGACACTGATTCAGGATATTTAGTTATACATGCAGAGAAAATGACTAAGGAAACATTGCTATCTGTAAATAAAGAAGTTTCAAAGTCATTATTGAAAAACATCTTTACTTTGAACGCGCCATGGCTTGGAAGAATAAAAATTAGAGAAGATGGAACTATTCCATTGAGTGCAGAGATGTCAACAGGCGCACCAAATATGAAGATAATAACAAGCTCAGGCGTTTATTATCTTGAAGATGAAGTTGTAGATCACTGGGTATCAGCAGCAAAAGAATACAAGAAAGTTGAAGCGTTGCAAAAAGAAATCAATGATTTGAAGTGTGCAGAAGAATGGAATAAACCTGCTCCAACAGTTAATTCAAGGGAATGTGACAAACTAGCTATAGAAAGAGATAAAATATATCTAAGTGCAGCTAAGAAGCTTTCTAAATCGTTGCTTTACGCGAAGATAATAACAGAAGAAGAATATGATGCGTTGATTAACAAATATGAAATCTTCTTAAAACCAGATTCTGAATTAACAGTTGAAGAGGTAAATCAAAAAGCTAGAATCTTAAGAGGCGCAGAACAACTCATAAAACCTGAAGCCAAAGCATTGAAACTTGAAGGTTTAACAATTGAAGTAGAGCCAGAAAACGCCGTTTTATATAAAAAACTAGGTGAGTGGCAGAAAAAAATTAATGACTTAGAGAAAAAAGTTTCTGCAAGAGACGGCAAGTATACAACTGATGAACAAAAAGAATGGGCTGGATACGTCAAAGAAAGAGATGCCATCAAAAAAACTCTTAGAGTTGATAAAAAAGATCCGTGGGTAGACTTTTTCCCAGGCAGAGATAAAGCCACTGGCAAGAAATGGACAAGAGAAAACTGGTGGACATACCTTGGAAGCACAGCACCTGAACCTAAAGCTTTTGCTCCTGAAGAATCTAAACCAGCAGAATTCTTAGCTGGCGAAGAAGGCTTTACAGTTGAAGGAGACACAAGCTTTGCAGTTCAACCAACCGATAGTACTAAACAAGATACTATCAAAGTTGATCAAAACGCAAAGAAATGCAAAGCTACTCTTACAGAAGAACCTGCAGATACTGGCGAACCAAGTGACTCAACAGCAACGGACTCAACATTAACAGAGCCAGCCATGCCTTTACCTGAAAAAACAGATCAGTGTTTCTACACACCAGCTTGTGGAGAATACATTACTGATTCAACATTTGAAGAATTAGGTATAGAATTAGGTGTTATTGTAATAAACGAAGATATGGATTGTGGTCAAGGACAAGCAGTAGTAGTCAATATAGCTGATCAAAATAAGGCAGTGCTTGTACACAGTGCTAAGATTGAAGGTGGAATGGGAATTATACTAATGAAAGGAAATGTACATGTGTATGACTCTACCATTGTAGCATCTCTTTACGCACCAATATCAATTTGGGATGGCGAGCTAACCATTAGAGATACTAAAGTTATTACAGGATCAACAGCAGCAGGTATCTGGCATCAAGATGGAACATTAACAATAAAAGACAATGTAGAAGTTCTTGGTGGAGATATTGGTATTTGGAGCGAAGATGGAAAACTCAAAGCTATTGGCAATAACTTAAAAGTTGAAGCAACTAAAGTCGCTGTTTTAATAGACCCAGATTTCTTTAATGCATACTCTGTCTGGTCTAGTGGATTTGCAAATGGAGACTTAAAAGCAAAAGACTGTCTAATAAAAACCTATGGCTATGGCGATGCATTAGTCGATAATTTTGAATCAAAATATGATCGCACAATTGATGATGGCGGATGGTTTGGATTAGAATACGATTGTTGGAAAGCCAAAGGAACAGTTGAAGAGGAAGCAGAAGAAGAAATTCCTGAAGACTGCGGAAGAATCGTTAATGATGATGACTTTGAGCATGGAGATACATTCGTAATTGATTGGGACCTTAAATGTGGTGAAGATAAAGCTGCTTTAATCGTTGACTTTGATCATAAAGACTTGACTAAAACTCTAATTGTGAGAAACAACGAGTTAGAAGGAGCAATGGGAATTATGATGGCAAGTGGAAACGTCAAGGTTGAAAATGCTAAAATTAAATCTACTAAAAACGAAGCAATCTCAGTTAAAGGTGGAGTTCTATCTTTAGCAGATACTGAGGTTGCAACTGAAACAGTATATGCAGGAATTGTTCAAGAATTTGGAGAATTAAGTATTCTAGACAATGTAAAAGTCAAAGGTGGAAGAACTGGAATAGTAAGTGAAAAAGGCAAACTCTTCATTAGTGGAGAAAACTTGGCTGTTGAAGCTGAAGAACACGCAGTTATTCTAAACGCAGTTGGAGATATCCTTGATCCTGAATCCACAGAACTAAGAGATCATACTGGTTTATATGAAGCAGATCTAAAATCATCTGAGTGTTTAATAAAAGCTTATGACCTTGAATCATTTAGAGATGATTTTGAGCCATACTATGACTACATTGTTGATGATGGTGGTATTTTAGGACCTGAATTCGATTGTTGGAAAGCAGAAGGAAGCTATGTGTACAACGAAGAATCAACTCCTGAAAGCTGTGGAAGAAAAGTTACCGATGAAGACTTTCAACATGGAGACCAATTCATTATTAACTGGGACTTGAAATGTGGCGAAGATGCAACTGCATTGATTCTTGACTATGATGACAAGGACTCAACTAGAAGAGTAATTGTTAAAGATAATGAACTAGAAGGAATCATGGGTGTGTTATTGAAGAAAGGGACTCTTGTAGTTGAAAATGCAAAAATTTCTTCAACAAAGATGAGAGGAATTTCAATGTGGGATGGATCTCTTTCTATTAAAGATTCAGAAGTCATTTCTGGTTCCCAAGAAGCAGGAATCTTCCAAGAAGCCGGCACATTGAAGCTTTTGACAAATGTAAAAGTCAAAGGTGGAGATAATGGAATTGTTAGCAGAAAAGGAATATTTCATACTCTGGGCAATGGTTTAGAAGTTGAAGCGGATGAAGTAGCAGTACTTTTGGATCCGAAGACATTTGGTGACATGAGCGTTATTGCTGGTGGCTTAGAAAATGGTGCTCTTCAAGCGTCTGAATGTTTGATAAAGACCTATTTCTTTCCTAGCTTAAGAGATAACTTTGAACCAAACTATGACTTGGTTGTAGATGATGGCGGTTTATTTGGTTGGGAGTTTGATTGCTGGAAAGCAAAAGGAAGCGTTGCTGCAGAAGCTGCCAGCGCTGCTGAAGAAGATAACATAGCAGAAAGCCTTGATAATATGCCTGAAGCTTTGAAAGATACAAAACTGTACAACAGATATCAAACAGGTCAACAACCAGTTCAGTACAGAAACCAGCCTAAGGACTAATTTTTTTTATTTTATTTTTTCATAAATTATTTAAAGCCTTATAGTCATTCTTTTCTTATGGATGAGACGATAGAAAAATACGCCTTAGAAAACGCTGTGCGGTTTAATGGCAAAGCAAATCCTGGCGCTGTAATTGGTTCTGTTATCAAGGAAAACCCTGATGCAAAGAAGAATATTAAGGAATTACAAGTAAAGGCTTCTAAGATTACAAAGAAAATTAATGCTATGAAAGCTAGTGAGCAAAAGAAGCGTTTAGAAGAACTTGACCCTTCATTATTAGAAAAGAAAAAAGGCAAGGAAAAAGGCTTATTTGATTCTTTTAAGGCAGAAGGTAAAGTAACTACTGCTTTTCCACCAGAACCTAGCAAATACCCTCATATAGGGCATGCTAAAGCATTATTTGTTAATTATGAATACGCACAAGAAAACAAAGGAAAATTCATCTTAAGATTTGAAGATACTAATCCAGAGCTAGCAAAGAATGAGTTCTACAAAGTAATTCTAAACAATATTGCTTGGCTTGAAATTATTCCTGACAAGATAGAGTATGCATCTGATTACATGGAAGACTATTACAAACACGCAGAAAAACTCATCAGCTTGAACAAAGCATATATTTGTAATTGTTCACAAGAAGTAATGAGGGAAAAACGAAAGAAAGGGCAAGGATGTGATTGCAGGTTCAAACATATTAGAGAAAATATGATTGGCTGGAAAAAAATGCAATTCATGAAGCCAGGAGAAGCAGTTCTAAGAATTAAAATTGAGTTAAAACATAAGAATAGTGCCATGAGAGATCCTACGATTTTCAGAATAATAACAAAACCACATTGTAGACTAAAAAATAAGTATTCTGTTTGGCCAAATTATGACTTTGAAAACGCAGTTATGGATGGAATAGAAGAAGTAACTCATAGATTCAGAACAAAAGAGTTTGAGATGCGTAACGAATTACAACGATACATGCAAAAATTGTTAGGACTTAACGAAACATCCATTTACGAATTTGCAAGATTCAACATGCAAGGAGTGGAAAGCTCAGGCAGAGTCATTAGAGAGCTTGTAAACAGCAAAAAACTCCTTGGTTGGGATGATCCATCATTAACAACAATAGTCGCTCTAAGAAGACGAGGTTTCTTACCAGTTGCGATTAAAAACTTTGTATTAAGCACAGGTATAACCAAATCAGAATCAACGCTTACATGGGATGACTTAATTATTCATAACAAAAGACTACTAGATGCAGGTTGCAACAGATATTTCTTCATAGAAGATCCAGTAAGAGTGAGAATGCAAGACGCTCCAAAAATAAACATCGAAATGAAATTACACCCTGAGTTTCCAAAGAGAGGCGTTAGAAAATTCAAAACAGAGGATTTATTCTACCTTTCAAAGAAAGATGTGAAAACACTTACAGATAAATCTCTATATAGATTAATGGATTGTATGAACTTTGTTAAAAAGAATGGTTACTTTATCTTCAAAAGCAAAGATTATGAGAGCTACAAAAAAGATGGTAAAATGATTATGCATTGGCTACCAATTACTAAAGACTTAGTGGAAGTAGAAGTTCTGATGCCAAACAAAAAAGTAATCAAAGGATTAGCAGAACCTCTCGTTGCTAATCTTAAAGAAGGAGAAATAATACAATTTGAAAGATTCGGATTCTGCAAATTAGATAAGAAAGAAAAAAACAAGTTACATTTCTGGTATACACATAAATAGTTATTTAGTACCAATATCTTGAGAAAATCTGAGTAAATAACCATCAGGATCTTGAACTAAGAATTCTCTACATCCAATAAGTTTATCTTCTTTTTTATACCAATTATCCTTTAAACCTACAAATAAAGGCCAATCATTATCTTTCAAAGATTCAATAATAGAATTAACATCTTTCACAGTGATTTGAAAGTTTACTCCTCTGCCAAAAGGTGCTTTTAACTCACCTGTTGACCAATGATCATTAACTTGTTCGATCATAATTTGTGAGCCTTGAAAAGATAAGAATGCAAAATCTTTTCTTTCATACTCTGCTTTGAAGCCTAAGACTTTTGTATAAAATGATAAGCTCGCAACAAAATCTGAAACGCTTAACTCTGGAACTAAATTGTTGAACTCCATATTACTAATAGTATATAATAATATAAAAATTTGTTGAAACCATCTTTGCCAATATAGGCACACATCGAATATTTTTCGGTTCTTGTTAATAAAACCTTATTAAGCATATTTTTCTAATTATAGCATGATCAAATCAAAACATTTAAATATTCACAGATACCTAGAGATATCTGGTGATAATATGATGAAACAAATCAATCTAAAAATACCAGACACATTGTTCTCTAAAGCAAAAAAACACGTCGACAAATATGGGTACAAAAACATACAAGAACTAGCATTAGAAAGCATGAGAGAAAAAATCTTTAATTCAAAAGAAGAATACGATGAGACTTTTACAAAAAGAGAATTGGAACTAATAGAAAAATTCGTTGAAAAAGTACATGAAGAAGGAGATTTTATTGACGCTGATGAATTATTCAGAATATTAGATGAGAAATGATATACAAAGCCAAAACAACTGTAAGATTCAGAAAACAATTCTCAGAATTAGATATTAAATCTAAAAGAATCATAAAGAATAAAACAAAATTACTAGAATTAAACCCCTACAGAAATAAAAAATTACACAATAAACATGGAAGAATATTGTTCAGAATAAGATTAAAAATACAAAGCAAAGAAACAAGACTAATATATGAAGTCATAAAACCAAACATAATTCTACTATGCTTAATTGAAAGAAAAAACAGTTACAAAGAACTAGAAGAACTTCTTAAATAAGAACTAAGCAGAATGATGCTTAATCTTCTCAATCATCTCATGGTCATAGCTATCTAGTTTAAACTCATACTTCATGTAAGGCTCCATGTCTCTCAAGAATAAATCGAGAACATATCCGGACAGAGCAACGCCTCCAGTACCTAGAAACATTGATAAGAATGCGGGTATAAGCTCTTTAGGAATCTCACTAAATAATGCCAATGAAAAGTTAAGAGACGTAACAATAATTAAGACAAAACCAAGCACAAGGTTGATACCCAGGTCCCGAGAATCCTGTCCCGGAGTTTCTCGATTGCTCTGAATATCTTGACAAAGTTTATACAACAAAGACTGGTTTTTTAAAGAATTGAAAATGCGCGTATAAGCTAGCTCCAATTCCTTATTATCATTTATTTCCTGCTCCCACAAAGTCAAAAATTCTTGGAAATGATTTGGATCCTTAGACTCCAAAGCTTTCTCCTCAGCAGCAATACGAGTTTCAATATCACCAACGCCATGAATCAACAGCTTAAGAAAGCCTTCAAAATCACAGAAAAACTGATACAGTTCAGAATTAAGTTCTTGAAGTTTCTTATAAAAATCTGCACACCATTTAGCTTCCTTTACTTCCTCATATTTCTCACGGTACTTTTTTGACTCCAGCACAGCAGAATGCAACTCAGACTCAGCAAACTCTGCCAAAGACAAATCTTTCTTATAATTCCTCAAACTAATTTGCAGAATCTTCTTTTCACGCATCAAACAAGTATGAAGAATAGCATGAACACGAGGATCATTCAAAGCAGCAGGATCTTGTTCAATTTTTTTGAGAACTGCTTCCCGCTTATACATCATTTAGTCTTAATACGATAAACCTGAAGAACCTTCCTACAAATCAAATGCAATTTCTCAGCCTTTCTATCAAATCTTGGTGCAATTTTAAAATGATGTCTATCTTATTATAGCCATATACTCTTTTTAGAACTACTACTATATAAATGTTTTTTTAATACTAATAGCAAGATACAAAAAGTAAATCTTTTTGAACTTCTAAAATAAAAACATTTTAGTAAGTTTTAAATACTATAAACTCTAAATCTCATACATGTCAGATTTGTTTATAGTAAAAGCAAAAGTTAAAGAAATTGCACAGGACTTCAATGTCGCGGCAGACTTCTCGGACGCTTTGAATGAGAAAGTCAAACAATTAATCTTAGATTCCATTAACCGCGCAAAAGCAAATGGTCGAAGAACATTGATGGCCAAAGACTTATGAATTCTCAGGTGGAGGTTGCAAGTGAAGCAATGAATTATCGATAGCTTCAGGTTCAACAACTTCTTCTTCCTTGACTTCTTCAGGTTCTTCTCTTGCAGGAATGTCTAGTTGTTCATCCAACTCCTTTAATTCCTTATGTATATCAGTCAAAATAGGTGGAGAAATAGAAACACCATCATGTTCAATAACATCATCCTCAGAAACTTCTTCTTCAAGCTTGGCTCTTAGAGATTCAATCTTCTTGCTGATAACTTCTAATTTCTTCTTGGCCATCTTACCCTTCAACTTATTATATATCTCCTCAGCTTCTACCAAGTCATTTTTTAACTCGTCCCTTGTACTTTTAGAATCAAACGAAAAAGAATTAATCTTTTCACCTTTCTTTACTTGAACCGTAGTTTTAGCTGTTTTACTGGCAGCAACTAGGAAGTCATTAGCTAAGAGACTCATTTTTTGAAAGCAAACAGAGGTTTCCTCCTCTTTTTCCTCGTCATAGGCGGAAGATCAGACATTGGACCAAAATCACCGAACTTAGGCTCATCCATCATTGTTGGTGGAGGAGGCATGTTCTGCTGTGGCATTGATTGTTGTGGATAAGACATGTTCTGCTGTGGATTAGGATTAATTGGAGGCATACTAGGATTCATTGTTGATGGTGGCATACTTCCAACAGGCGCTGCTTTTGGTGCGCTTTTAACCATACCTGCTAAAGCAATAATGCCCTCTGCAATCTTAGCATTTTGATCAGAAATTTCCTTTAATAACTTTGTAGGACTAGCCTCAGAATACTCTTTGATTATCTCGTCTTGTGCACCTTCAAATATCTTGATTAACTTCTTAATAGAAGTGTTAAGATCATCCATTGAATCTAGTAAGTTCTTGTTCTGTTTAGAATCAGAATATGGATTTTTTCTTAAGTGGGAAAGCTCCTTTCTAATGTTTTCTAGCTCCTCATGGGGCAGAAGTTCATAATCGTCATCCATAAAACCACACCTCTCTTTGCTCTTTAAAAATGTTTTAACTATATAAATTTTATGTAAAATGTATGAAACAAAGATTTAAAAAAAGAGAGTTTCTAATAGATTTATGAATAAAGTAATGGTATTCGGTTCATTCGACCTTTTTCATAAGGGTCATGAGGATTATTTCAGGCAAGCAAAATCTTTTGGTGATTATTTGATAGCAGTTGTTAGCAGAAACGAAAATCTAAAGCGATTCAAAGGACAAGAGCCAATGTATTCTGAAGAAGAAAGACTGAATTCTGTTTCTGAAAACAAATATGTAAATAGAGCCCGACTAGGTCATAAAGGAGACATATTACAAGTGATTATCGACGAGAAACCAGATATTATTTGTTTAGGTTATGATCAGAAAATAGATGAAGAAGAGTTAGAAACCGAATTAAAGAAAAGAAATTTGAAACCTAAAATTGTTCGATTGGAAGCTTATAAACCAGAAATTTATAAGAGCTCAAAATTGAAGAAAACTAATCTTTCTCGATAATTTTTGCGGATTTTATTATAATCCCTTGTTCAAACAAACTTTTCAAACCAGGAGAACCATCTAAAATCAAGTTTAAATATCGTTGAGCTAAAACAATGTCTTTAGTAAACAATAATCTCTCCTTAATATCATGATGTGAATTCAAATAATATCTTACCTCATCAATATATTCAGAAACTTGTTTTTCAGCCGATTTCAAGCGAGAATATCCCAACTTATAATTGAGTTCTTGATCCTCTAAGCTTAATATCTTTTCTAATTTTTTTGTATTGTCAAACATATTTATCACCTAATAGTGAGCTCTATAAGAACTTAAAATGTCTTAAGATAAAAAATTCGAAGAATTTTCGAAAAACTTTATTTTATTTATAAAAAAAATATTTTTGTTCGAAAATATCATGGTTTTTCTTAGAAAACTCATATTAAGACATATTTCAAATTTAATATTGGTGATATGAATGGCTGAAAAGAAAGAATTAGTGCTTATTATTGAAGATAGTTTAACAAGACAATGGGATGAATTGGAAAAAATATCTGCAGTCAATCCAACTCTCGCAAATGAAATCCTTGACGTTCAAACTAAAAAAGCATTGTTTCTGATAGACCAAACAAAAAAAGAAATTAAAAATCTGTATGAAAAGGCAGGCATAGTTGTTTACACGCTGGAAGATATAAATAATAATTATATTAAATAGTTAACTATGAGCAATAAAAGGATAGCATCTGTGAAAACAAAGCAATGGGGACATTCCCTTGGAATAATTATTCCTGCAGAAATAGTTAAAGACTTAAAGCTGAAATCAGGTGTGAACTCCTAATTCTCTGAACGCAAAATTTATATATTAATAGACTAAATAAGAAGTAGAAAAGAGGATTTGGGTCATGAAGAAACTATTATCACTTTTAGTCATCATTCTTGTTATAGGTCTAGTTGATGCAGCAGCAGGTGGAGGAGAGAATCAAGGACAAAATTCTCTAACACTTCTAATAACACCAGACACTGAATCAAACATAACAATCGGAGAAGGAGTTGTCTTCACATCACAAATAGTGAATGGAGTTCCACCTTACAATGTTTATTGGAGTTTCTGCGCAGAATGTGTACCACAAGATCATACTTGCAATGGATGTTTCCCTGGATGGGATAGTATCAACCCACCAACCGATGTAGTTTTTAACCATATAGGCGAACACGTAATCTCATTAAGCGTGGAAGACAGTTCAGAACCAGTACAAAGCGAATTAGTCACATACACAATAAATGTTAACACAGTAGAAATCGATTTCCCAGGCGATAGAACTGGATGGGCAGCTGGCGAATTAACAACGTTTAGAGCAGTATCATTCCATTTATCAGACAGTCCAACATATGATTATACATGGGACTTTGGAGATGGTTCAGCGCCAGTTGAAGATCAAGGACTTACTGAAGGAGAATTCTCAATTGTTACACACACATACCCTGTAACAGGTGAACAAACACAACCATACGAAGTTACTGTTTCTGTCGTAGATTCATTGGGAAATTCTGATTCAGACACTATTACCATATATGCAATTGAACCAATACCACTTAACTTTTCATGCTCAGTGAGAGGATCTGCTTGTAATGTAGATGATATTGAATTACTACGATTCTACAGACCACTAAACTCACACGTAATAGGATTTGATGATCCGGATGCTTCATTGTATGACTACTCATTATGCTGCAGAGCAGCTTCATTGATACCAACATCATCACCAGTAGCACCTGAAGGTAATCTATTCATATATGCAGAATTACAAACAGATGCAGATGCTATAAGCTTACCAAATCCTCCAGCTATAGGTGGAGGAAGCCATACTACAACAGTTGCAGGAGCAAAACAATATTATTCACTTGTCAGCTATTTAGGTGCAGCTGGAAGGTGTTTTACAATTGATTCAGGTAAATGCGAAGATCAAGGAGCACAATACGCTTGTTTGTACGAATTCTACCCTGAAGAAGGTAAAGTCACAGGAAGTCACTTAGCAAACTGCACAGCAGTAGGCGAACCAGATAATTATCCAAGCAAGATGTGCTGTGGAATAAATGAAGACTGTACAAACAACATAGATGATGATCTGAACTCATGGACAGACTGTTCAGACTTCGGAGTATGCAACATACAAATATGCGGAGTAAGC
>JADHVI010000022.1 GCA_016784125.1 Candidatus Woesearchaeota archaeon | reverse complement strand
CGATGTTATATTCAATATTTTTCTGGGGGCTCGAAGAGTAACATTTATATTAAAGAATCATTTAGTTTAAAATATGATAAAACCAATTTCAACTTTGTTTATGATAATGTCTGTTGATGGTAAAATTTCGACAGGAATCACAGACAATTTAGATGTCGATAAAGATTTTCCTAAAATTCAAGGAATCAAAGAAGGCTTACAACAATATTATGATATTGAGAAAACAACTGATCTTCATTTTCTCATTACAGGAGCAGTAATGTCTAAAGAATCTGATTCTCTTAATGTAAACAATAGAAGCGATATTCCTAAAAAAGTTCCTGCAAATTGTGTAATTGTTGACAATAGCCATTTGAATGAAAATGGAATAAAATATCTTACACAAAAATTCAATTCCTTAACCGTTGTAACTGCCAATAAATCTCATCCAGCAAATAATCTTCAATTAGAAAATTTGAAAATTATTTCTTATAATGAAAAAATTGATTTTAAGGATTTATTTGCAAAATTGAAAAATGATTTTGGAATTGAATCTATTACTATTCAATCTGGTGGAACTTTGAATTCCATTTTATTAAGAGAAAAATTGATTGATAAAATTTCTATTGTTATTGCTCCTGCTTTAGTTGGAGGAAAAGAAACGCCTTCTTTGATTGATGGAAAATCTTTATCTTCTATTGATGAACTGAAATATGTAAAAGCGTTGAAATTGGTAGATGTAAAAAAACTAAATGATTCTTATTTACATTTAAAGTATGATGTAATTAATGATACTATTATCGATTAACGCCCCCAGAAAAATACTCTTCGGAATTCGCTTCGCGACCGCTTGCAGGCTATTCCTCGTCCCTAACGGGAGATTATAACAAGGATTTAGAGGTTCACTCCGTTGCACTCGTTCACCCAAATTTTTGCTTCGCAAAAACTTCTCTAAATCCTGATGTTAAGTTCAATTTTTGGATTACTTAATTTAGAAAAGAGAGAGGGGCTTAGTCCTTCGGATATTTTGCCTTTTGCTTCGTAAAAGATTTATCAAGAGTAGTTTTTCCATTCAAACAAATAGATACAAATTTCCTAAAAATTACTTAAACATTTCAATTTTCAGGCTTTCCAATGCAATTCCATTGTATTGTCTTTTGCTAATATCTATGTCCTCACCTAAAATCTTGACTTGAAACCCAGCATTTTTAATTTTAGCAAGATATTCATCTCTTAGCAAGGCTCCACCTACGCATCCAGAGATTAAGTCTTTGTCATTTTTTTGTTTTTCAGATAATTCTTTTAACAACACTATATCTGATACAAACATCTTTCCATTCTCTTTTAGAACTCTGAATGCTTCTGAGAATACTTTGTCTTTATCTGTTGCTAGATTGATTACGCAGTTGCTTATTATAACATCTACCGAATTATCTTCAACTGGCATATCTTCAATATCTCCCAATCTAAATTCGGTATTTTTATAATCATATTTTTCAGCATTCTCTTTTGCTTTTTTTATCATTTCTTCAGTCATATCTATTCCAATGACTTTGCCAGTATCACCTATTTTTTTTGCAGCTAAGAATGCATCAAATCCTGCCCCGCTCCCTAAATCTAATACAATATCTCCTTCTTTAATACTTCCTAGAGCAGTTGGATTTCCACAACCTAATCCTAGATTTGCATCTGGAACAGAATTCATTTCTTCATCTGAATAACCTATACTTCTAGATATATATTTATTAGTCGTACCGCAACAAGATGTACTACACCCGCATCCACTATTATTTCGTGCAATTTTACCATATGCTTCTTTAATATTTTGTTTAGTTTGTTCTTCAATTCCTCCAGCTAATTTTCCTTCAGAATTCAATCCAACTTGTCCTGAAATGTCCATAGAATATTTTTGATTATGAACAATTGCTTTTGAAAATGGCAGATTTGCCGGTGCACAAATAATTTTTTTTACCATATGAATCAGTCAAACTTTAATTAATATAAACTTTGCGGTGTAGAAAACTAAGCTGCCCCTTCGGTCGATCGACTTGTAGGCACCCCACATAACAGCGCACTACGTCACATTCAATTTTTGAAAATCCTTAAATAATAGTGTCTTTTGAAAGGTTTAATAAGCATAATTCACTTTTTTGTTAAATAAAATGGAGTTCAAAGAATTACAAGATCAAATAACCAAGATATTTTTAGCTAATTTAGAAAGAGATGATATTAAAATTAGCGAGGGATATTTATTAACAAAGTTAACTGAAGAACTTGGAGAGTTTATGCAATCATATTTAATCCATAAGAGAGATTGTAGACCATCAAAATATTTATCAACGGAAGAATCTAAGAAAGAGATGGCCAAGGAATTATCTGATGTTTTAGGATTAGTATTTGTAATTGCAAAAGCCTTTGATTTAGATATTGAAGAAGCAATAACAAAAAAATGGATAACTAGGGAATGGATAAATAAAAAATAGTGGAAGTCTTATAAACGTCTTCATAATATCATGCTGATGAAGAATATAGACTCTAGGCTTGAAAAGCTTGAAATCACTTTAAAAAATTCTCTTATAGAATCAGAGACAAAAATACCCTCAAATGATGACAACGTTCTAAATTTATGGCCTTCATATACTTTAGAAGAAGTATTAAAAAATCCTTCATTTTATGAACAACCCATTACCCCGCCACCCGCTATGACTTCAGATCAATTTCTATATTCTCTTAGAAGTAAGAATGTACCTTCGGATATCATTGATAGTCTAGCGCTAGTTACTGTTGATTACAGAGGTTTTAACAATGAAGTATATCAGGGCCAAATTGTTATTCATAAAGATTTAGCGTCTTCAATTAAAACAATTTTCAATAGGATTCTTTCAGAAACTAATTTTCCTATGACGAGTGTTTTCCCGCTTAGCATGTTTAACTGGGATTCATCTTCAAAATATAATAATTCAGGAGCATTTGATTGGCGTTTCGTGTCAGGTAGTTATGAGATTTCAGATCATGCTTTTGGAGCAGCTATAGATATAAATCCAGCACAAAATCCTTGGGTGAAGAAAGGTTTACCAAATGCTCATAATCAAGCATATGATCCAAACAAAAGAGGAACACTTCATGCCAGCTCAGGCGTTGTAAGAATATTCAAAGAAGAAGGATGGAAATGGGGCGGAGACTGGACAAATTCAAAAGACTGGATGCATTTTTATCGACCAGATATTTCGTATAAATATTATGGTAAAGTCGAAGTTGAAGAATAATAGTTTTTCATCATAATACTCCTGTTATGTTCCAATATTAAATAATTCAATACAAATTGTTAAATTCTTTAGAAAGTTTTAAATATTAATGATTCATTTAAACTACTATAATGAATAAAAGAGGTCTGTCCCCTATAATCGCTACAATTCTGTTGATTGCCTTCGCTGTAGCTATTGGAGTAATGATTATGAGTTGGACGACCGGCTCAGTTAAAGAATCAACACATTGCGAGGACATTTCTGAAGATATCATAAACGTAAACGCTTTTTGTAAACTAACTGATAAAATAATTCCTAGAGTGCAAACCAAAGACAACAAATACACTGTTTGTGAAGACAAAGCAATGCTTCTTTCTCAGATGAAGAGCTGTTAGTGCAAAAAACATAAAAAAGAATCCATATTAAGCGTAGCTATGAAGCTCACTCTTGATATCCGAAAGTCAGTAGAACAAAATGCTGAAGAGTATTTTAGTAAAGCAAAGAAAGCTAAGAAAAAGCTAGAGGGTGCCAAGAAAGCTTTGATAATAAGCAAGGAGAAGCTTAGAAAAGCTGAAGAAAAAGAAGTTATCGCAGAAGCTCCAAAAATTAAGAAAGTCAAAAAAAGAGAATGGTTTGAAAAATTTCGGTGGTTTGTTTCTTCAGAAGGATTCTTAGTCATTGGCGGAAAGGATGCTACGACTAATGAGATCCTCATAAAAAAACATACTGAGAAGGAAGACATTGTTTTTCATACGGACATGGCTGGTAGTCCATTTGTTGTTATAAAATCCGAAGGTAAAAAAATTCCTAAAAACACTATACAGGAAACAAGTGATTTCACAGCTGACTTTAGTAGGGGTTGGAAGAAAGGCATGTCAAGCTTAGAAGTTTTCCACGTAAAGCCAGATCAAGTTACAAAAGAAGCTAATACAGGTGAGTTTCTACCTAAAGGAGCATTCATGATTAGAGGCAAAACAAATTATACAACTCCAAAGATGAACATTGCAGTGGGTATTTATGAGGATAAAGTTATGTCTGGACCTGTTTCTGCTATTAAGAAGAACTGCAAAGAATGTGTTGAAATTTTTCAAGGCGAAAAAAAGACTAGTGAAGTAGCAAAACTTGTCAAGAAAAAAATTGGCGGAGACCTTGATGAAATTATTAGAGCTTTGCCAGCCGGTGGATGTAATATTAAATAATTTTTAAAAGTCTACCATCAACCCTCACAATAGGATTCTTAAGAACATGATCAAGGTGTATTATAGAAAATATTTCTCCTCCAAACCAAGCATTAGAACCATTCGCTATATGAACTGTTCCAACCATTTTTTCGTCGATGATTGTTGCACCAACAAGTTTAGCATTTGGATTAATTCCTATTCCTAGTTCTGCAATCTTTCTTATACCCCAAGGATGTTTTGCTTTTCTATGAGCCCATTCTAATGTTTGTTGCAAAAGTTTTCCTTCATAGTGATTGGAAATATTTGTTATTTCACCTTTCTCCACTTCTACTTTAACAGGATTTCTAACAAGCAAAGTTTTATCTCTCAATCTCATACTGCCATCAATATAGAATTGTCCTTGCACCTTATCTTTAACAGGATACAAATAAACTTCTCCGGCAGGTAGATTTCCACCTGCACCTGGCGCAGTGTATTTGCCAGAGTTAACTATTGAATTAACACCAGTAATATTCATTGTTAGATCAGTACCAATTTTGCTTGAGATGTGAACTTCTCGACCAGCATCAAGAATTTTCTTAATTCTTTCTCCCCGAGCATTCATCTTCTTATAGTCAACATCCATTGTTCGCAAAACATGTCCAATACCTTCATTAGAAAGACTTCCAAGAGAGGAAGAAGTTATAAATTTATGATTTCTTTTATGACAAAATTTTCTAAAGCTAGAACCTATTGAAACTAATTTACCAATTCGGTTTGAAATATTCAAAACTATTACACTATTTGGAGGAAGTCTCTTCAAAGCGCCAACCATAACCTCATCAGCGTAATCCCCTCTAACTTTTGCATTCTGAATAATAACATTATAATCCAAGTTTAACTCCCTGGCTGCTAGAGCATAAGCATTTGTGAGGATTGGCGATAAAACTTTATTCTGCCAACCATAATCTCCTATTATGAGAACTTTTTCATCATTTACTGCCAAACAATCGTTGAAAATACGCTTGAAGATGTTCAAATCCACTTTATCTTTAAATCTCTGCCAATCAATCATTAAACATACTATTTTGACTTAGATAATTTAAACTTTTCTATGTTTTATAAAGTTTCAAAAAAGATACTCTCTTTCCTCGAGAATAGTAGTAATAAAATGGATAAATTTAATAATGCGAGAGAATTATTTAAATAAAAACACATAATTTATATCGTTTTTGAGCGGGGTGATAAAAATTAAAGAAAAAATAATAGCAGCAACCTTAACAAAGATTTTAATGTTCAAAGGTTTGAGAAACACACTTCTAAAGCCTTTTGAAAAAAAATTGTACAAAGAAATCGTCGAGAAAAACACGACTCTACCACCTGGTGTGGCAAAGAAAAAATACCAATTCATCATAGCCATGTTAAGAAGTGGTACAAGGAGTATCGACAGAGGATTCATTTCTAAGGAAGTTATGCATAAAATCATTAAAAGTCTCGTTACAGGCGGAATGATTGGTAAAGAAGAACAGCAAAAAGCTATTGATGCATACAAAGCAGAACACCATGGAGAATTACCTCCTAGCTTAATTGTATTCTCACCTACACAAAAGTGTAACTTGAAATGCACAGGCTGCTATGCTGTTTCAAAAGCAGATACTTTAACAACATTACCTTTCGAAATAGTTGAAAAAGTCGTTGATGAAACATATCATAAGTTTGGAAACAGATTTATGACTATTAGTGGTGGAGAACCATTCTTATACGAAGATAAAGGTAAAACTTTATTTGATATCTGGGAAAAATACCCTGACATGTACTTTTTAGTTTATACCAATGGTACAAAAATCAGCCCTGAAGTTGCTAAGAGATTAGCAGATTTAGGAAACGTTACTCCAGCAATCTCAGTTGAAGGATTCGAAGAACACACAGATCAACGAAGAGGAAAAGGAGTTCACAGTAAAGTTTTAACTGCTTTCAAGAATTTAAGAGAAGCAGGTGTTCCATATGGAGTTTCAGTAACATCAACAAGATTAAACGCAGATACATTGCTAAAAGACGAGTTCTACGATCATTACTTCCTAGAACACGGAGTAAGTTATATGTGGCAATTCCAGCTTATGCCAATTGGTAGAGGAAGAGAATCTTGTAAATTAGCTATTACGCCAAAACAAAGATATGCTCTATACAAGCAATGGAAACACATTCTTGAAGACAAACAATATATGGTTGCAGACTTCTGGAACAGCGGAATGCTTTCAGACGGATGTCTTGCATATGGTAGACATGGTGGATACTTATACATTAACTGGGATGGAAATATCATGCCATGCGTATTCGTACCATACTATGTAGATAATGTTGTTGATCTCTACAAGAAAGGCAAATCATTGGCAGATGCTATGGAGTCAGACTTCTTTAAGAGAGGAAGGAAATGGCAAAAAGAGTTTGGTCTTGATGACAAAGCTCACGCACATAACTGGTTAATGCCTTGTTCAATCAGAGACCACTATGATAACTTTAAGAAAAACATTCTAACAAAAGATGCAAAACCTGAGAACAAAGACGCTGCAGAAGCATTAGACTCAAAAGAGTATTACGAGATGATGAAAGAATTCGAAGCAGAGCTTACAGAGTTAACTCAGAAAGTTTGGGATGAAGAATACTTGCAAACATGTGGTTGCGGGCACGGAAGTCATTAATTTTATTTTTTTAATCTTTTTTTCTTTATATTTTCATAAAGTTTTTTAAGTTGATACTATTTTATTATTGTTATGAATAAAGAAGTAACTGAAGAAAAGCTTACAAAATATTTCTCTATTACAAAGGAAGCTCTGGACATGGCTACGAAAGCTGAGAAAAGGGCGGATATGAAAAAAGAAGCAGCAGACTTTTTAGACATGGCTTCTCGCTATTACTCTGATGCTCAGCATTTCAAAGATAAAGGTGATTATGTGCTTGCATTTGGAGCTTTGAATTATGCCCATGGTTGGCTTGACGCAGGCGCAAGAATTAGCTTGTTTAAAGTTAAAGATAGTAGACTATTTACGGTTGATGATGAATAGAAAACATCAAAGAATTATTCTTTAATATTATCTCCTACAGCAGTACAATCCATTTCGATTAAAGCTCCAAGAGGTAAATCTTTAACAGCTAAAGCAACTCTAGTTGGAAAATCATTTTCAAAATATGTTGAGTATATTTCATTTACTACACCATAATCTTTCATATCAGCTAAGAAAATTCTAATTTTAATCAAATTATCAAAATTCCAACCAACTTCTTCAAGAATGTCTTTAACATTTTGAAACGTCTGTTTGGTTTGTTCTTCGATTCCTACGTCCAATTTTCCTTCTGAATTCAATCCAATTTGACCTGAAATTTCCATACCATATTTTTGATTGTGAACTATTGCTTTTGAAAACGGAAGATTTCCTGGAGCACGAATAATTTTTTTTACCATATAAAATAATTAAATGTTAATTTATATAAAGTTTTTCATCGAACTTATCATAAGTCCTATGTTATATTAAATTGAGTTTAAGTTTTAAAGACAAAAAAAGTGGAATTTAGAAGCATATATAAATGAGTAGTTATCAGGCATAATAAATCTATTTGAAATATTGAATAAGGAGGTAATAAAAAATGGTAGAAGCTTATTGCGTTAAATGCAAAAAAAAAGGTCAAAAGATGAAGGACCCAGTCATGAATCAAACTGCTAAAGGCGGATTTATGGCCAAAGGTAAGTGTCCAGATTGTGATACAACCATGTGTGCTATGATGTCAAAAGACAATGCTGAAAAAGCTATGGCTGATGGCGCGAAAAAGAATTATTAATTATTCTCTTTTTTTTATTTTTTTTAAAACCTTAAATTTTCCCCTCCGTTCTACATCCCCTTTTATAATCAAAAAATATTAATAATCACAAATTCCAATTTTAACATGAAAGAATTATTTGATAACCTGCCCAGACTTACGCTTGATGACTCTGTTGACTATTTGATTGACACTTGCTTCTTTATTTGGATTTTTGAGCACCATAAAGAAAAAGATTTCTTGAATTTCCTAAAAGAGAATAAGTGTGCAGTTACATCTTTTAATGTTGAAGAGCTAGTTCATGTTGAGCACAAATTACATGATAATATCAAGGTTTCAACAAGAAAGTTCTTTCACAAAGTAAAAAACCTGTTTGTCTTAGAGGTACCCATACATCCTGGAGATCCTATTGGAGAGCACAACTTTGTCAAATTGATTTCACAAGAACTCAATATGGTTGAACATGATCCGAGCGATGCTGTAATGCTTGCTGCAGCAATTAAAACAGGCGCAGATGTGTTAACTAGAGATAAACATGATGTATTCAACGCTAGACTTGAAAATTTCTTGCAGAAATACAATATCAAAGTGCTCAATAAGTTTTAACTCCTATATGCATCTACAAAGTTCCAGACATAAGTCCCTATTAGGATAATCCATCCAAGTACTGCTAGAAAACCATACCAAAACATTTCTTCAGGCAGAATATTCTTCACACCAAAGCACCAAAGAGCTACTAAGAATCCGAAATATATAGCGAAGAAGTCGACCCAGTCTTTCTTGTATAATTGCCCAACACCAGGAATAATGGATAGCAGTGCTGCTCTTTTATTCCTTTCAGAAGAAGATTTCTGTTTTTGAACAGGTTTCTTACTAACCTGAGCAGGTTTCTTTTTGACAGTTGCTTTGCTTGCTTTCTTTGTTATCTTCTTTTTTGCAGCCATTTTATTATTTATTTTTAAATATGAACCAAGTTATTATCCAGCCAACAATCCATGTTATGAATGCCAGGAATAGTGCTCCTAGAATCAAGCTAATTATCAATGATACTGGAGGACAGGTAAATGATGCATGTAGCCAAAAGTCAAAGAACGCAGCGCATTTATTTGGTAAGTACATTGGTAGCATAACTACCGCCCACGCAATCCATGCAATCCAGAATATGTATTTGTTGATTTTGCCTCTCTTCTTGTCTTTCACACTAATTTTTGGAACAACTACCTTCTTAGTTGTCTTTTTCTTAGTGCTTTTTGCTTTCTTGGCCATTTTCTGTTATTATTTGTTCATAGTTTTTATACTTTTTCAATTTTTGGGTAAATACCCCTATTCATGAAGACTTGTAATGGTTTTGCAACTATACCCTTTGATTCTTTTAGAATTTTTTGGGAATTCATAATTGCAGTTGCAGTCATTATAAGCTCGTCTTTTAATGTCATCACAGCTATTCTCATATCAGGCTCAATACCCGCATGAAGTTTTGCAATACCAGGAACTTTCAGAGTTGCCCCATGACAAATTGCATCTACACTTGTATCCAAAACCCAAATTTTTGGCAAATGTTGAACTGCCACTTCCACCGGTTGTATAATTTTTTTTAAGTATTCATCGTTTCCCTGTTCGTAAAAATAGAATGCATCTTTCAAATCTTGCAGTGAACATAGAGTGTCTTCTTTGAATGGACCTGCTTGTATTCTTCTCAGTTCAAACATATTTGCACCCACACCTAATTTGACACCAATATCATGACATAGTTTTCGGATGTATGTTCCTGCTTGTGTTCCTACAACAAACAATACATCTCGTCCATTTATGTCTAGAATTTCTAAAAAGTAAATATTTCTGAATCTTTCTTGTCGTTTCACAGCACTCTTTATTGGTGGAAGCTGTTTTATTCTACCGATGAATTCTTCCATTACTTCTCTGACTTTTTGTTCAGGTAGTTCTTTATGAATTCTCATCAAACAAACATATACTTTTCCTGCTGTTAGAAGTGACAATGTCGCTCTAGTTGCATTTCCAAGCGCCACTGGTAGAACACCTGTTACTTTTGGATCCAGGGTTCCTGAATGACCTGCTTTCTTAATCTTTAATATATCTTTGGCATAGGCTGATACTTGATGACTTGTAGGACCATCCGGCTTGTCAATATTGACTAGTCCGTAAGTAATTGATTCTTTCACAGATCTTTCTTCTGGGGCCTGACCAAACTGTGGATCACTAGTTGAATCTTTCTTTACTAAAATATCTAGTTCTTTCAATTCAAAAGGTAATTTCCCCATAATTTTTGAGAATGGAATTCTTTTTAAGAAGTTTTCTATAAACCGAGCTTATGATCCAGTTCTTTTCCAATGTCTTTTAGGTTATCAAAGGCCCTGTCAACATTGTCCTTTATAATATCAACTAGGTCTTCAAGCTTGTCAACCTTTAATTCATAGCCATTCTTTTCAGAAGTTACTATTCCTGCGGCCATTAATCTATTTAGATGGTGCACTACTGTTCCTCTAGTCAACCCTGTTCTTAGAGCGATTTCATCCGAAGAGATGGGTCCTTTTTCTTTCAGGTTCTTTATTAGAATTATGAAAACTCTAAAACAACTCTTATCCTTGTCTCTACTTCCAAACAATCCCAATGATCCTCCAAAATACTGCAGTAGTTCATTTATATCTGGCACAGTAGGTCTTCTAGAGCTGATAATAGTTATCTTCGTGAATCTCATTTGTAATATTAAGAATAGAGATTATTTAAAGGTTATGAAAAAAATTCGTAATTAAGGAAAATAACTAAACAATTTCTTCAAACATTCAATATCATGGCATCGCATTAGATTAGTTCTAAATGTTGAACCACTTTTGATGCCTTTTGAGAATTGCACTGCATGATGTTTCACAGCTAAGAATGGTATCTTGTGTTTTTCTGCTAGTTCTAGGTATTCTTGAAAGATTTTTGTTTTGTCTACTTTTTGATAGACTTCTGTTTTAGAATAATCCTCGATTTGCTTGAAGATGTATGGATTGGTCATGGCTGCTCTGCCAATCATGATGTAGTCAACGCCACTTTCTTTAAGTCTTTGTTCAAATATTTCTGGTCTGTGAATATCTCCATTTCCAATGACTGGAATGTTAACTGATTCTTTGATTTTTTTTATTAGTTCCCAATCAGCTTCATCTGCATAACCCTGCTCTGCAGTTCTTGCATGAATAGTTATTGCTGATGCACCTGCATCTTCCACTATCTTTGCAACTTCTAAAGCGTTTATTTGCTGTTCATCAATTCCTGATCTTATTTTTACTGTTACTGCTTTGTCGACAGCTCCCACTATCTTGCTAACTAATTTACCTATTAATTCAGGATTTTTGAGCATATCACTTCCTGCACCTGTCTTAATAACCTTGTAAGCTGGGCAACCACAATTGAGATCAATAATGTCAAATCTTTCTGCAACTATTTTAGCAGCTTGCACTACTTCTTGAACATTACTACCAAATAACTGCACGCCAACAGGTTTTTCAGAAGAATCAATCTGTGTCATACGAAGAGTTGTTTTGTTTTCCCTGACTATCGCTGCACTGCTAACAAACTCTGTGTAAGTTAAGCCAGCGCCAAACTTCCTGGCCAAGGCTCGAAAAGCTATATCAGTAACTCCAGCCATTGGTGCCAGAATTGCTCTTGATGAAAGTTTAGGGAAAGTCATTTTAGAATTATCCAATTATCTTACTCACATGTTCTTCTTTATGCACTCTTACTATATGATCAACGTAGCTCTCCAGTTTTGGTTCGTGGCTTACTAGAATTATTTGTTTTATTCTTATTGCTTCTAAGAGTTCTCTAATCTTATCTAGTTGCTCTGATGAGAATCCATCTGTTGGCTCGTCTAGTATTAGTATGTCTTTTGTTTTGATTGTTCCTATAAAGTCGTTGATTACTTTGTTCAACGCCAACCTATATGCTAATGCCACCGATGTTTTCTCTCCGCCTGACAAATTGTCCATGTATGATTCGTATCCATTTTGTTCTATGATTGGCGTGAATGTTTCGTCCAATCTGACATTTAGGTTTTCATCTTCTATTAGTATGTTGAACCATTCCTGGAAGTATTGATTGAATTCTTGGTGTATTTGTAGCATAATCTGTTTTTCCATTAAATAGATTATGTTCATGAAATATTTCAACAACCAGTTCTGCATCTCGTTAACAAACGCTAGTTTTTTCTTTGATTCTTCTTTCTTCAAAATTTCTTCTTTTACTCGATCTTGAATTTCTCTCAAAGTTTTCTCTTCTCTAACAAGCTCTGCGTTTTTTATTTCTTCTACCTTTTGTTTTTCCCTTACCACTTCATATAGCTTTCTTGCTTCTGAGTATTTAGTTTGAATGTCAGTGCTTGCTTCAAGCTTTTTCTTTGATTCTAGAATTTCTTTATCCA
>JADHVI010000021.1 GCA_016784125.1 Candidatus Woesearchaeota archaeon | reverse complement strand
CTTGACAAATTTGACTTGAGAAAATATTTTGATGAAATTATTCTTTCATGCGAAACAGGTTTATTGAAAACTAATAAGGACATATTTGAATTAGCTTTGAAAAAAACCAAGTTAAAAAACACCAATACAGTCATGATTGGCGACTCCATACCAACTGATATTGAAGGCGCTAAGAAAGCAGGTATCAGAGGAATTCTAGTCGATAGAAGGGACACTAGAGAGTTTGACGACAAGATGGCTACGCTATCAGAAATTAAAGAAAAAATCAAGGGGTGATTTTTTGAACGATTGCATTTTTTGTAAAATTGCAAAAGGCGAAGCACCATGCCATAAGATATGGGAGGATGAAAAACATCTTGCATTCTTATCAATATTTCCTAATACTGCTGCATTCTCAGTTGTTATCACAAAAGAACATTATTCTAGTTATGCATTTGACCTAGATGATGATGTCTTGGAAGGATTAATCGTTGCTTCGAAGAAAGTTGGAAAACTAATTGATTCTAAACTTGAAGATGTTGGGAGAACGGGTCTAATATTTGAAGGATATGGTGTTGATCATATCCATTCAAAGCTGTTCCCTATGCATGGAACTGCTGACATGAGTACTTGGAAACCAATTGAGTCTAGGAAAGAAACATTTTACGAACAATATCCAGGGTTTATATCTTCTCACGACGCTGGTAGAGCGGATGATGAGAAGTTAGCTGCTTTGGCTAAAAAAATAAGAGGAGAAGAATGATTAGGGAAGAAGGTTGTGTTTTCTGCGAAATAGCTGATAAGAAAAAGCCTGCAGACATAGTTTTCGAAGATGATAAAGTTCTTGCAATTCTTTCAAACGCTCCAACATCTAAAGGACAGATAGTTATTCTATGTAAAGAACATTATGTGAACTTATTTGACATGCCTTTGGACTTAGCGCAACATATGTTGGCAGTGATTAAGAAAATTGCGCCTGGCGTTGTTAAAGCCATGGGCACTGATAGTTACATTTTGGGTATGAACAATGGTCCTGCTACGAGAAATCATGTTGATCATGCTCATATGCATATTGTTCCAAGACATATGGATGATGATCTGCCAAAGTGGCCAGATGGAAAATATGCTGAAGGCGAATCTGAATTAATTAAAGAAAAAATAATTAAGAGCTTATGAAGACGTTGCTTCAAACATCCCAATAAAGTAATCTCTTTCAAATTCTAATGTTTTATCAAAGAATTCTACAAATTCATCAAGAGAAGTATCCCATACTCCGCCTTCAAATTCATTAATTCTTAATCCCATTATATGATTTAGCATTTGCTGAGCAGTAGCCGTATTCATCACTTCAACTGCGCCGCCTTCATTGTACTGTGCTAAATTAGTTTCTAATGGGTGTGTTAGTTGAAATGGATTCTGAATTGCTGTATCATAGAAAAATGCTAATCTTTGTGATAAGAATTCTGCAGGAGTTAAATTTTGTTTTCTGGTATCTTTCTGATCATCCTTATAGTTTAGATAATCTTTATACCAGCTCAGAACTGATGGCACAAATAATCTGTCAGCATCTCTGTGCTGCATTTCTAGATCAGTTGTTAAATCGACACCTAAATATGGATCGTCATGAGTAATTATTAATCCTTGAATTTGAGATATTTGCTCAGGAGTATAAGATATTCTGTCTGCTTCGTAAAGAGTGTGAAGCATTTCACCTACTTTGTCTGCGCCAATTCTTCTGTGACCCATTCTTTTATCTTTACTTTCCCAGTCAGCACCTTTTCCTTTGTTGACAGTCATGTAAGAGTTTCCAACATCATGTGTTATTGCTGTTGGCATCAGAATTTTTCTGTTTAAACCTTCGACATTGCATAGTGTTCCCATTGCTGAAATAACGACAATATTATGTTCTGGTCTGTACCATGCTCCTTCTTTAAAAGAAAGTTTTGTTATTTCATCGAACATGTATTGCTCTTCATGATTAAGGTTTCCTCTGAGCCTGAGGTTGGCTTCTGCGAGTGTTTTCTTAGAAACCTTTTCCATTCTGTTGATTGCTTCTTGTCTTAAATCATAATCATTGACGTTCATATGAGCTGAGAAACAGTTGCCCTTTATAAAGTTACTTCTTTTCAGTGACGAATGACATAAATAGTTAAATATATATAAGGGTCTTTTTTCTCAAAACATGAAGAGTCGGCGTAGTATAGCCTGGCTAATGCCCCAGACTCATATATTTGAGTGTTGAGCCGAAAAGCGATGAAAGACTTCATGGGGTAATCTGGTGATCGGGGGTTCAAATCCCTCCGCCGACACTCTTTTTATATTGATGAAATCGATCTTCATGCTTAGGGTTTAAAAAACCAATTTTTCTTCTAAACAATAATAAATTTGTCTGGCCATTTGATTGCAATCTGAAAAGTGTATTCCAGTTATTTTGGTATTTTTTTGAAATATAAACTTTTGATTTTATCCCTTTTAATTTCAAGTAAGCACTTACTTGCTCCAATAAACCTTTTGAAATGCTGGAGATCTCTAATCTCGGATATAATGTTCCATTATTATTAGTCAACACCAAAGAGCCATCTGTTGCAAAAAGTCCTTTTATAACAAATCTTTTGAAATTATTGAATTTGTAGTTAATTATTAATTGTGTTACTTTCTTTCCGACAGGAAAACTAATTGAAGCGAGTTTTTCAAATAACTTTTTATCACAGAAATTAAATTCGATTTTGCCGTATTTTCTTCTCATACGAAAATTGGTTTCTTTATTCCTAATATTATTTATTATAGGATTAATCTTAACAAAAAAAGCATAGTCATCTTTTTTATGTCCTGAGATAGAAATGAAATGGTGTTTGCCAACTTTACTGAGACAACCGTCACCAAGCACGATCCCATAAAATGTTGCAAATTGTTTGTTTAATCTCATACTTAAGCCTCTTTGTGAGATAACAATAAACAAAAGGAACAGGTTTATATACACTGCGTATGAATGTCCAGTGATAATCTCCCCTTCGGCACTTTTTTCTAATAAAAACTTATAAATACTAGTCATAATTATATATCATTAAAATGCTCGACATAAAACTTCTTAGGGAAAAAACCGCTGAGGTTAGAAAGAACCTTGCAAGGCGTAAAGATAAGAGTATTCTTGACAGATTGGATGCTGTCTTGAAGAAAGATGAAAAATACAGGAAGATTCTTTTTTCCGTTGAGCAATTAAGAAAAGAAAGGAATCAAAAGAGTCAGTTAATCAATCAACTCCAAAAAGAAAAGAAAGATTTCAAAAAAGTTATTTTAGAAGTTAAAAAAGCAACACAAGATCAAGCTAAGAAAGAAGAAGAATTGGCTAAAGTGGCTGCTGAACTAAGGTCTGATCTTCTTAGAATTCCTAATTTAATGCATGAAAGTGTTCCTGTTGGTAAGGATGAACATGATAATGTTGAAGTAAAAAGAGTTGGTAAACTACCAAAATTGGGCTTCAAACCAAAAAATCACTTCGAACTACTTGAAAACCTTGGTTTAATTGATTCAGAAAGGGCCAATAAAGTAGCAGGACACGGATTTTTCTATCTAAAAGGAGATTTAGCATTACTAGATTTTTCATTACAGAAATTCACAATCGATTTCTTAGCAAAGAGAGGTTACATTGTCGTTGAACCACCTTTTATGCTTCGAAGAAAACCGTATGAAGGCGTAACTGATTTAGATGATTTTGAAAATGTCATGTACAAGATTGATAATGATGATTTATACTTAATTGCAACTTCAGAACATCCAATGGCTTCATATTACATGAATGAAGTTCTAAACGCACAAGAATTACCAATCAAATTTTGTGGTATAAGTCCTTGCTTTAGAAGAGAAGTGGGAAGTCATGGTAAATACACTAAAGGACTCTTTAGAATGCACCAGTTTAACAAAATTGAACAATTCATCTTTTGCAAACCAGAGGATTCATGGAAGTTGCATGCAGAATTACAGAAGAATTGTGAAGACTTGTACAAAGAACTAGGAATTCCATATAGAGTTGTAAATGTATGCACTGGTGACTTAGGCATTATAGCTGCAAAGAAGTTTGATACTGAGATTTTAATGGCTGATGGTGAATACAGAGAAGTTGGTTCAAATTCAAACTGCACTGACTACCAAGCAAGGAGATTAAACATTAGATATCAAGAAGGAGAAGGAAAACCAGTCGCTGGATTTGTACATACTCTAAACAACACAGCAATTGCCACTTCTAGAACAATGATTGCAGTTATTGAAAACAATCAAAACAAGGATGGTAGTATAAATATTCCAAAAGCTTTGCAATCTTACATGGGTGGAAAGAAGAAAATCACCTCTTTGAAGTAGTTTCTGACAAAAGACATTTAAACAGAGTATTCTTTCTCTAAATTTCAAAAATGGCAAACTATTTCAGCAGGAGAGGATTAAGAAAATATCAAGAACATGTCCAAACTGTGCAAGATGAATTCACAAGACTGCAAGGTCTAATTGGAGAAACAACTGAAGGGACGAACACTTGGCATGATAATGCAGGATATGATCATTTGCAGATAGATATTGATGTTGCCCATAAAAGATTGGCATCTGCCAAAGAACCACTTATTGGAGCTCAGATTGTTGAATATCCATTATCTGTTGACCAGGTAGCTCTTGGATCAGAAGTTGAATATTCCATTGATGGAACAATTAATACAATTGAAATCGTTGCGTTTGGTGATGATGACATAGATAATAATAAAATAGGTTACAAAGCACCTCTATGTCAAAGTATGTTAAAACATAAAGTTGGCGACGAATACAAACACCAATTTCATAATGCAACAAAATTAATTAAAATCATAAGAATTGCTGCTTTGTCATGGGCTAAAGAAGCGAATAATATTTAATTCAAAAAGTTTTCTTTCAAAGAATAATTTTTATCTCTTTTAGCATTTGATCTGAATTAATATAATGATGAGGAATATCTAAATTTTGAAGAATCTGAATAGTTTCCTCTCCTACTTTTCTGTGAAAATCAATTGCTTTATTCATATTATCTGGAGTTTCAATTTTAGATCTATAACATATCTCGTTTGGGTCTAAGTTTAAGAATACTGCATCAATTGTATATTGATCTTTGATTCTTTTGAAACTTTCTAAATATTGATCAAATAAGGGCAATCCAAGTGCTTTGCAATGTGCCAGGTTACCAATGTGCCAAGACTCTATATACACTGGTTTATTTCCTGTACGGAGCAACTCTTGCACTTGTGCATCTCTTTGAAATTCTCGCTCCATAATTATTCTTTGGTTTTCCTCACAGCCATACATCCCTAATTGGGTACCTTCATCAATCATTTCTTGAGCAATTTCTCCAAGTGTGGAAAAATCCATTTTTTTAATTGCTTGAATTAAGGTACTTTTTCCTGAAGTATGTATTCCTAAAATAGGAACTATGTCTGTTTGCATTTTATTTTATTTATTATTAGACTTGAAATTATTTTTTGAGATTCTTCATCTGTTATGAGATGTCCTCCTTTTTCAAGTTCAACTAATTTTGCATTTGAAAACTGTTTTTTTATCTGCTTTGAATTTGTTATATCTAATCTCAAATCATCCTTGGTTGCTATTAAAGTTAAATCAGTATTTTTTAAAGAAAATTTTCCGACTGATATGTCTTCAATACACTTATCATAGCCCATTTTTCTAACAGCTATGGATCTTTCAAAGAACGGATTAATGGAAAAAACAGGAATCATTTTTAATTTCTCAGATACTTTCATTGCAATAATTGCTCCAAAACTCAAGCCAACGATAACATCATATTCAGAAGCTTTAGAAGCAATATTTTTACAAATTTCTTCAAATGGTCGATTGTAATCTAAGTTTAGTGAATCAACATTGATACCGTTTTTTACAAGTTCTGATTTCATAATTGTTAATTCATCCAGTCGACTTTTATAACCAGGAATATAAAGACATTTTTTCAAATTAGTAGACGTTCCATCTTTCTCGACTTCGTTATATGGACAAACCATATATCTAAATTCAGAATTATAATTACCTTCTTTGTCAGATAACCATAAATTTTCTTCATTCGGATTAAACTCTGAAACAGTAATTGTTGTTTCATTTTGACTAAGCTTAATAAGCTCATATACAAGAAATGGATTCTTAAGATCAACATAAATTGGTTTTCTAGTCGGAGAATATCTAACAAATATTTTATCTCCAATTTTATTGATATCTTGCCATTTATTTGTTTCATCCATCATTTTAAAAATGAAATCTTCAGAAATATTTTTTTGATGAATAATTCTTGGCGGAGATAATTCTTTTTCTTCTCTCATTACTAGTTTACTATGTAATTCTGGGAATAAAGCTTTAGATATTCTCATTAATGTATTTGGAATGTAATCTCTGGCCCACATACCCCATTTTTGATCTTTGTGATAGTTATAAATGAGTTTTCTACCTATTGCCAGAGGAAAAAACAGTAATTCTTGTAAATCATCTTTTTTTGCAAGGTACTTATTACTCCTATAAGCATAAACTCTTTTTTTATCATTACTAGTTTTATTATTTTCTGATATGATTTCTGTTTGTACACTCATTGGCAAGTGATGCGTAAAATCTTTATCTTGTTCTATTTTATATCCTTGAAAGTCAATTCTTTCATTGGTTATGCCTTTTAGTGCAGAAACAAAACAATCAATAAGCTTTTCTCGTTTGAATTCATACATAGGATTAGAAATAACTGTTGCTGAAACATGAATTTCGCCAATAACCAAATGATATTCTCCTCTATTAATCGAATCTAAATTTTCCCCAGCTACAGTAATGTCGGGTGAGAATATTGGCGGCAGAACTTTGAAAGGATAATTTACAGCTGAAAAATTTGAAATATTATTTTCAATGATTTCTTCAACAACTTTTTCAGAAAATGAATGAAACTTTTCAAATACGAACTTTGCAATGTCTTTTTCAGAATTCATTTGTTGTTTATTGATTTGTTCCAACAATTTTTTAGTTAGGAGTGTTAAGTAAATGCCTATTATTTGGTTTATATTGTCAAAATCTTTTTTTAGTGCATTGCCTATCTGAAATGTTCCTTCTCTTTTTCCAAGTTCATAGAATATGGCTCTGCTTTCATAGTCTTTCCTTCTTTTTTCATCATGTTTATTCCAATTTGACGTACCTGTTATTTCTTTGAATAATAATTTAATTTTTTCGAATAATTGATCTCGTTTGTTGACTGAAAAGCAATTCTTGTACTCATCAATAAGCTCAACGAAACTATTTAATTCTTTCACCCCAAACTTTTTAAGAGTAGAATAATCTTCCATTAAACGATGGAAATCTTCTTCATCAACCTTTAAGTTCAAAGATTCTAAAAGTAAATTAAGAGCCCAATCTTCAATCATTATAAAACTAGCTTTTGAATCTTCAAATAATTGTAAATTTGTAGCAGAGTGTTCAAATTCTCCTATAGATACAGGTCCATATCTTCCTGCTGTGCAACATTTTGAAGTTCCTCTTTGAAGATACATAAGCATCTTTCTATGATATTGGGACAGTAATGATTTAGAATTTTTAATTTTAGCAATCATTGATTCATAATTCGGCGTTGAAACACGCATCATATCTCTTAATCTAGGATCTTTTAAAACTAGATTGATTTTTTTTCTAAACTCATCCATTTCTCCACTAAATGAATTGTTTGAAAACCTAAAATTATCCATGATCTGAATGGGAATTCCAGAACTTCTCAGAACTACAAAATTAATGGGTTTATAATTCATTATCAAGCCACCCTTTCAATTTCAATTCATCAATTATATTATTTACTTCTTCTTCCTTGACATTGAACTTATTTGAAATGGTTTTGATTATTTGTTCTCTTTGTACACTGTCTTTGATTAACTTGATGATTTCGGCTGTTTCTTCATCTATTATGAATGTCTCACAAGAATTAATATTGCATGCAATCCAACCAAATTCTTCTTTCCTAATTTTTATTCTCTCAATCATTTTTCACCCAGCAAAGAGGATCTTTTTGATCAATACTCTGATAAGCAGATATTGCTCTTGCTCTACATCCACCTGCGCAAATAATGTTTTGCTTACAATCTTGACAAACACCTTTCAAGTTTTTTCCCCAAGCTAATTTTCTTTGTTGTAGCAATTCAGGATGATTCCATATTGAAATTAAATTTTCTTCTAGAACATTTCCTACTTTGTTTTCCATAAATGGACATGGATAAACATCCCCGTTATAATTTACTCTAAAGAAAAAATCTCCACATAATTTTCTGTATTTCAAATTTTTAATGTCTTTAAATAAGAATGGGAAACATTGAGTATCATCAAACGATAGAAATATTTTATCCTTATGCTTCTCTCTTAATTCATATAATTTTTCTGAAATTTTTTTAACTTCTTCTCCTTTTATTAACAGTTGATCTTCATTAGAAAGCCCTCTGCCAACAGATTTAAACCATGCAAGACTCATTCTTTTTACTCCAAGTGATTCTGAGAGATCAATTACCTCTTCAAGATAATTCTTGTTCAAATTAGTAATGATGAACTTAGTTGTAACATTGGCATTATACTTCACAAGATTTTTGATTCCACAAATTACTTCAGAAAGTTTTGTTGTATTGCCTCGTTGTTTTTCGTAGATATTCTCGTTTGGTGCATCTAAACTGATGTGAATGCTTGCAATATCATATTCACTTAATCGTTTTGCTGTTTTCTCATCTATAAGTGTTCCATTAGTATTAAGTATTATACCAAACTCATCTTTTATAAGATCAAGTATATCCCAGAAATGAGTGTGGGTTAATGGTTCGCCACCAGTAATGACAAAATAGAAGACATAGTTTTTCCTAGCTATATCAACAATTTTCTTCGCATTTTCCAACGTTATCTCTTCAGTAGTTTCGTTTGCACTTGCACAACAATGTACACAGTTTGCATTACATTTTTTAGTTATTAATAAATTGAGATTTATAGGCTTAGATAAATTTTTAACAGTTCTTTTTTCATCCTTGAATTCTACTTGGTAGAAAGGTTCTATATGTGCTATTATATCCACCCCTTAAAAGCTTCATTAGCTAAAGAATTTCTTAATGATGCTTCTGTAAAGAAAGGTAGAAAACCTTTTTCATGATAAATTTTGGCTGCATGTCTATATAATTCAACAATGTAATCATATGAAGGACTTTTTAATTTAGTGCCAAGTTTTGCTCCAACATCAGGATGGAAAACGTTCGCTCCAGGAATAACGCCCAAATCACCCATAAATGTGAATCCTGCTTTAAGATCTTCAAGTGTATTAATTCCTGCAACAAAGTTGCACCACATCGCGCCTTCTCCATAAAAGTTCTTTACTGCGTACTTGTAAGCTTCTAAAATATTATTTAACCCTCTATATTTATTTTTTCCAGGGCATATCTCTGTAAATTTCTTTGCACCCCACACTTCTAGATTAAAGCTTGGATGTTCCATCCCAGTTTCATATAACAATTTTAATCTTTCTAGTTTAAGAGGTGGCATTAAAGCAGTATTTCCTCTAATTTTACCATTCCAAGGAGTAAATTCTTTAATTATGTTCAGAGCTTCAATATGAGCATTGAATTCTTTATCAGGATCTAAATATGAACCGCCAGTAGTAAGAACAAATTCAATTTCATCACCTGCGGAAAACGCTTTTTTTGCAGCTTCTCGAATTTGATTGGGAGATTTTTTCACAACAACTTCTCCGTATCTTTTTTGAGTGGGACTTACACTGCAAAATTTGCATGGAAGTTTATTATCCCAGAATTCACAACCCGAATATATGTTTATATTAAGTGTTTTCCATCCATAAAAATTAACTATTTTTTTTATGTCAGTTCCATCACTCAGAGTTTGATTCCACAATTTTGGTCTTGGTAAATAATTTACCTCGCTCATGTTCTTTTCATTGGCAAAAAAATATAGTTTATTGCCTTCTCTGCGTATTTCATGTGGTGAATCAGGTCTTATGTGTGTGCATGAAACAATGTTTCCAGGAAGCAAAATTTCTGAAGGGACAAGCATACCCTTCTTTACACCCCAGTTTGAATCATCATAACCTCTGTGTTCTTCTTTAAATTTAGTTCCTAATCCTTCTAATGCATTTTCATTTATTCTAAAACCTTTTTCCAATATTAATGCTTTAACTTTTGTTGAATTTTCTTTTGTAGTCATTGTTTCACCTCTCGAAGTATTTTTTACTCATCATCATATTTGAGTGTTTGTTTTTAATTGTAATTAAACTAGCCGGAACTAGCGCAACTGTTATTATAAGTGGAAAAATTATTAGATACGTTGGTATAGTTACAAAATCAGTCAAGTTCAAATCCCTAAATTTCAATCGACTATATACTAGTATGATTGCAGTTGATAAAGTCATTATCAGGAAATTAATTATGATGGTTTTATTCAAAGTGATAACTGACAATACTAGCGTTATTGCGATATAATAATAAATGAAATACCACATAATTGGATATGCAAGCAAAGCTATTTTTTTATTTGGTTTGATGGTTTTAAGCGTTTTTAGGAATTGTTTTGATAATTCCATATTACCAACCGTCCATCTAATTCTTTGAAAGAAAACATCTCTTATGCTTGACTTCTCTTGTTCATAAGCTAAAATTTTTGGCAGAATCTTTATTTTACTATTTTCTCTCATTGCTTTTAGAGTCATCAAGAAATCTTCTAATATTGAATTCTCAAGTAATGCCTTAAATTTGTCTGTTTTCATAACACCAAAGCAACCTGGGAAATTAGCCATGTCAAATGCATCTTTTCCAACTTGGATAAATCTTTGTCTAAACATTCGATCCCAGCTAATTACTTTGTAAATAAAAGATCTATTTTTGTATGGATCAACAATTGCTGTAAAGAAATCTGCTCCGTTGGATGCTAGAGCTTCATAGGTTTCTCTTATGGCTGTTTTTGCCAACACTGTATCTGCATCTATAATTGCGAAGTATTTATCGTTTGTGATTTCTAAGGCTTTTAAGACTGCTCCAACCTTTGAAGGTTTTACATCTTTTTTGTTGATAATTTTTATATTACTATACTTTCGAGCATATTCTTCACATATCTTTGCAGAATTATCTGTACAGTTATCTAATACAAGAATGATTGTCCTAATTAAATTACCTTCTTGTTTTAAAACACTATCAATTGTTTTATGAATGACTTTTTCTTCATTAAACAAAGGTATAATTATATTGATTTGTTTTAGCTTGTCAGTAAATTTAATTTTTTTCTTTGGAAGAATTCCTATGATAAGAAAAAGAATCAAGTATAAAACAAAGACTGCCGTAATTACTCCAAGAACATTAGCGAGAATTGACATCTTGCATAACCTCCAATATTTGAGCAACTTCTTCATCGATACTTTGATTGGTGGTATCAACTATGGACCATTTGTCTGGTTCTCTTGCAATAAAAGAATTATACATTCTATCTGTTGCTTCAGAATAATCTTTAGAAATATTATCATTTACACTCCTTATATCTCTAGAAAGAACTCTTCTAACTCTTTCTTCATGTTCACATTTTAACCAAAAAGTCATATCAGGCATAATTATTCTTTCACTAGCCCATGCATATAGATATTCTATATCTTTAAAATCTAATTTTTCATTTATCATGTAATCAACAAAACTGCTGACTAAGAAACGATCAGCCATTACAGGACTTTTTTGTAATAATTTTTTTACATCTGGTTCTATATGGTAATTTGAAGAAAGATAGTACAAAAATTTACTAATGTGTGTGCCTTTAATGTTTATTTGTTCACGACCAAGCTGGTAGTCTGGACCTGGTGATGCGACAATAACAATATCTAGGGATCCTTGAATGCCTTCAATAACACTTCCTTTTCCGACGCCATTATCCCCTTCCATTGCATAGAAAGGATTTGCTTGCTTCATTTTATCCCCCAATATCACTACCTGATGATGGTGTTTATTACTATGAGGGATTTTGTCGTCTTTAAATACTTTTTGTAAGGGGCAAATAGAAGTGCTGCGGCCCGGATTCAGAACAACACGGATATGTGTTCCACAAAAAATGAAGTTTTTTGGGACCCAAAAACGAAACGTTTTTGAGGTGAAGGTATAATGCTTTCGTAGGTCGCGACTTCGTCAACGTTGGGGTTGAGCAAAGCGAATGCCCCGATTCCAGAGCTACAATGGAAAAAGTAGAGCGCTGCGGCCCGGATTCGAACCGGGAACTCCAAAGGAACTGGCTCTCAAGGCCAGCGCAATACCAGGTTATGCGACCGCAGCATCCTTTTCTGGTACAGGTGAATGGTTTAAATAATTATCGTTGTATCATTTTTTACTGCACTTAACAGTTTATATCCTTCTGTTTGTATATACTTTAATGTCTGCAAGTATTCTTCATTATATATTGGGTTGTCCATTAATCTGTTTAATTCCTTAACCCTCCTTTTCATTTCCCATTCACTTTGCTCATTAAGGCTCATTTGTTTCTTTTCTTCAAATACAATTCTATCCAAATCTATCGCGCCAGTTTCCCAAGATCCTTGTCTATGCATAAACGCTATTTGTCGGCGACAAGCCATTTCTAGCTCTTTTTGTTCAGTTTCAGATATTTTTCTTATTAAATAATCATTAACAATTGGCTGTAAATCTTGAAATGTAACTGGTAAACCCATGTATATACCCATTTTCTTATATGACCTAATAGTTGAAACGGTTTCTTCTCTTTCCTCATCAATAATTGCTAAAACCAAGTTTTTGATTGTAGAAACTGTGATTGGAGTCGTAGTTCCAATTTGTTGAACAGCATTTCTAGCCATATCTTTTCTCATATAGTTAATTCTTG
>JADHVI010000005.1 GCA_016784125.1 Candidatus Woesearchaeota archaeon | reverse complement strand
GAGCTCAATACTGGCAACTCTTTTTCTGGACACTATTCAAAAGGCCTTCGCAGTTTCCTGTAGCAATAACATTTGCAATACATGGATATCATTTCAGAAGAGTATTTGCAAGTTACATGTAAACAAATTGTTCTTTCTATAACAAATTTTATAAACGAACACAAATTTTTCTCCTCTATTCCCCCCGTAGCTCAGCGGCTAGAGCGTTCGGCTGTAGATGCTATATGACTAACCCGAAGGGTATGAATGAAATGTAGCCAGTCGAGACCGAAAGGTCCCCGGTTCAAAACAACGGTTTTGCCCATTGAAGACAAAGTATGTTTCGCTTCCTACAAAAACCCTGGGTTTTTGAGGTTCAGAAACAAGTTTCTGTAATGCTCAAGCATGCAAAATCGGGATGAAAGTCTGGGCGGGGGGATATTTTCTATTCATTCAAAAAATATTCCGGAATTATCTCGGACATAGTTAAAAATACATTCTCTTATTTTTAGTTTATGAATAGAAAATATTCCCTAAAGACAGATTATAATCGGAGAGGGGCTGTAGCTGAGCTTCTTGCATCTTTTCATGTCAAAGCTTTTTGTACTAGAAGTAAGTATTTCTCTAAATATAATTGGTTGACCAAAAAATATTCTGAGTTTTTAAAAATTCATTGGAATTCAATTGATTTATTTAGAGTGAATCCTAATAATGAATTAGAATTATTTGAAGTGAAAACTGTTACAGACAGTATCAAAAGAATTCCTGATATTACTAGAAAAAGCTATTATTGTTATAAAAATGCATTGGCCTTAGGGATAAAGGTTTTTGTTATTTTTGTAAGTTTTCATGATAATTGGCAAATATAGTTCAATATTGAGAGGTTTGAAGATGTTAGGTTTAGAATTAACAATGGTGGCTGGTATAGAAAATAATATTATTTAGATATTTTCATCTATCATAGAATTAAATATTTAGAAGCATAACTGAAGCCTTCTTCTCTTACAGGTTTGGTGACAAACTTTGCGACTTCTTTTAATTGTACAGGTGCATTACCCATCGCCACACCTACAACCCCATCAAGACTAACCATTCCTTTATCATTTACATGATCTCCAATGACAAATGTCCTTTGAGGAGAAATTCCTAATTGTTCCATTATTTCTATCATTGGATAAACCTTATCAACGTTTGGAGGTACTATTTCAAGCCATTGCATATTTGGATCGCCTACTGAAGAATGTCCAAAGAACATTTTTCTTCCTTGATTGGCTCTCAAATCAGCTGTACCCCATATTTGTTCTAATGTCTCAAAATCTTCATCAGGCCATTTTAATAGATCAATAACATAACAAGTTTCATTTTCTGGAATTCCTTCAACTAATTCATAACCCATCATATCAGCTACAAGACGAAATTGCTTAGTTGCTTCTGTTACATACATCACAGATGTTCCGTAAAACAAAGCATTTTTATTATGTTTCAAACAATTTTCTCTAATTCTGCTTACAAGTTCAGGATTTAAGGGTCTGTCAAGAATGACTTCACCATTATGAGTTGCATAACCGCCGTTAAAGCCAATAATATCAATTCTAGTGTCTAGAAACTCTCCTAAACCAACTCTAATAAGTTCATCTCTTGTAGAAAAAGCAGCTCTACCAGAAGCTCCAATGAATCGGTTATTATAATCAGCCATTAAAAATTCGTGGATTGACCGGGCGCTCGCAGGAGAAATATTACCATGTCCCATTGTTCCATCAAGATCAGATACCTTTAAGTCAATTTGGTGTTTTAATGAATGTGGAAAAATGTTTAATTCTGTCAAGGCTCAAAACAGGAAATAAGATTTGTTTTTATACATTTGTAATTTTTTTGAGGAAAAATTTATATTCCCATTCTCTAAATTAACGTTATGCTTTTTGAAAATAAGAAGTTAATGCTTGTATTGGTGGTTTTATTAGCAATTATTCCTGCCTCTCTTACATTTACTTTCGATTATTACTTTGAAGAAGATTCGATGATTCACTATGCTTCTCAAGGTTTTGAAAGTGTTATAAATCCATATATGGGGTCATATTTTAGACCTCTAGTGAGTCTAGTATGGACTGCGTCCTATAACTCCTTTGGAGAGTCTATGCTTACAGTCACAATTGCACCTTTCCTATTTTTTTTCTGACATTAATAATGTTTTACAAAGTGTCTGAAAAACTGTATGGCTCTTTTTCAGCATTTATAGCTTACTTGACTCTCATAACATTAGCTCCCTTCTTAATGATTTTTATCCAGCGCTTCAACATGGTTTATTTCATGTCGCTATTTTTTGTTCTTGCAGCATTCTATTATTTTTTGAATTTTGAAAAAATAGGATTTCGAAACCCTCATCAAGTAATTATGTTCATAATTATTTTTTTGTTAGGTTGTTTGACTGCAAATGTATTTTTTCTGTTGATTCCTATACTCTTTTTTTATGTATTACTTAGAAAACCTTTTTCTTTGAAATTATTCGTTTTTATCTTAATATTTGCGTTGATTGCCATAATATTTCTAATTGTAGATAGTCAGATAATATCATCTATACCATCTTGGAGTTTGACGCTATCATTTTCAGAGTTCATAAAACCTGCCAGCGAATTATTCTTTCTCTTTAATAGATTCGCAATATTAATGCACTATTTACCAATATCCCTAATCTTCATTGGTTTGGGAAGTCTAATTTTTAGGAAGCATCTCTGGAAATTATCATACACAAAGCTAATAATTATTTTTTTATTATTATCAATTCTAGAAGTCGTAGAAGGATTAGGTTTTTTTAACGCATACTATGTCGCAGGAATTGCATTAGTATTGTTTATTTACATGAGTTTTAAAGATAGACATATTGCAAAATGGTTTTGTTCATATATAATCATGATCTTAATTCTTCCTCAATGGCAAAACGCCAGATTTTCATTCATTATACCAGGAGCAATATTCATTATTTTAGTCTCATACATGATTTCAAAATCTTCAATTTACATATCAAAACTAAACCAGAAGAAAATTTTGATTACAATTATTTTCATAATAGTTTTTTTAATTCTCAATTTTTTAACTTCAGTCAATGATCTACAACAAGTTCATTATTTGGTTAAGGATCATTCTTCAACAGATGTTTGGTCTGTGCGAATGTCTGAATTTCGTAATACCTCTCTGCATGAAACTAACTTAGTAGATTTAGAAATGTGTAAACAAGAAGAGAAATGGGTTTATCTAAAACTCCGATGTAACGATACTAATGAGGTATCTTAATCATAAACTTCGTGCCAACATTCTCTTCTGATTCAGCCCAAACTGTTCCACCATGTAATTCAACGAGATTTTTTACAATACTCAACCCAAGACCTGTTCCTTGCTGTTCTTTTGTTAAATAGTCTCCAACTCGATAGAATTTATCGAATAGTTTCTTAATTTTCTCTTTGGGAACGCCAGGTCCATCGTCTTCAACGCAGAATAACCAGTGATCCTTATGTTTGCTCGCAGAAATATGAATTTTGCTTTTAGCATACTTAGTAGCATTACTAAATAAATTAATGAAAACTTGTTTAAACTTTTCAGAGTCAATCTTGACATGAAAGTTCTTTGGAATTTTATTATTTATCACTATGCCTTTTTGTTCAGCATAATTATAATACAAATTGTTATCTATTAATTTTTTTAAGTCTACTTTTTCAATTCTCAACTTTGTTTTCTTAGCTTCCAATTTAGACAAACTTAATACATCGTTGATCAAATTTGCTAATCGTTTGCTTTCTTTTTTAATAATATCTACAGCTCCACTTTGTTTAGAATTTAGTTTCCCAAATTTATGATTCTTTAATAATGATAAGTAAAGTCCCATTGATGTCAATGGAGTTCTTAATTCATGACTAACAGTACTTACAAATTCATCTTTTAACTTGCTAACTTCTTGTTCATGTATATATTTTTCTTTTGTGTCGGCTAATTCGCGTTTTATAGTTGCTTTATCTACTAATTTCAGATAAATAACCCTTGTAAATAATAAAACAGCTATAAATGGAAAAGGATTTGCAAAGACTCTCAGATCATTACTCAAACCACCATAGAAGACAACGTTTATCACATTAGCAATTGGTGCAATCATGTATACTGCAAAAGCGATGATTATATGAGGACCATATTTCCCTAATTTGTTATAATTGCATAGTATATAGTATATAGGACCAAAAAGTATCAGTATTTTGATAAGCTCAAGTATCAGATAGCTCAATTCAGTTCTAAAAGCGGCTGTCGGATTCAAAGAGATAACAACGTACCAAAAAACTTCTATAGCTAACACTACAATGATAACTACGATTATCTCTCGTCCAATTTTCTTTCGAAGTTTGCCAATTTTATCAGCGAATATAGGGAAAATGAATGCATTGGTTAGTAAGACGAGGGCAAATATTTCTAAAAACAAATCTAAAACCGGGAGGAATGGATTGAACATCAGAGTTTGTACCTCTCCAAACACTATGAAGCTATAAACTAGCGTCATAATCAATTTATCAATTGCCAAAGCACCAAAACCAATCAACAAATATTTCAAATGACTTTCTTTTGTTCTACCATATTCGCTGGCAATCATATAAGTAACAATTGCGAAAAGAAAAAGTTCTACAAATTTTTTGAAAAGTTCACCATCATCAGTGGCCATAAATCTATTTATTGAATGGTAAACCCAAAATAATAATTCAATATTCATGTATTCCCCTCTATAAGCTACACCTCTTTTTTTTCAGAATCACAAAAAAATTATTTCTTCAAGACTTGACTTACAACATGTAGCAATTCCTCAGGTTCAAATGGTTTCATAATATAATCATCTGCACCAAGATCCATACCAATGTCTTCATCTGCTTGTTCACTCTTGGCTGTTACCATTACAATTTTAACATTTGAAAGGTTTTTTTCATCTCTTAAACGTTGGCAGATTTCATAACCTGATATGTGAGGCAACATAATGTCAAGAACAATAACATCTGGCCGAATTTTCTTAGCCATTTCTAAACCTTCGCTTCCAGTGCGAGCTACAAACACCCTATATTTATCTTTAAGAATTAATTTTTCCGCTTCGGCAATGTGTTCTTCATCCTCTATAATTAGCAGCCTCTTCATAGCTTGGTTTATAGATAAGTATTATAAAAAGTTTTTGGATTAGAAAGAATTTTTTTTTCTGTAAAAAAATGGATTTTTTAATTTTTTTTCAAATAGTATGACGATTTGCTATAATAAAACGTAAGGTTTATAAAGGGAATCTTTTTCCCATCAATACACGCCCGAGAGCTCAGGAAATAAAAAAAACCATGGTCATTTCTCATCTAAAAAAGTAAGTAAAAACATGAGATATAGACATTAATATGTGCCCTGGTAGTGTAGTTCGGCACGTTGACAATCAAACGATTTCACGCGATAACTATCATGAAGCCCTGTCGAGGCTTCGACCCGGGTTCGAATCCCGGCCAGGGCGTTTATCCTCATGGAGGTTCGTTTGGGCCGGTAGCTCAGCCTGGCTAGAGCACTTGACTTTTAAGCAAAACTTGAGGTCTTGAAACTTCAAGCTATGCATGAAGCAATCAAGGGGTCGCGAGTTCAAATCTCGTCCGGCCCATACGATAACCACAAATCAAAATGGCAGCTAAGAAAGAGAAAATCAACCACTTCCTGGTTCCAGAACATTCAAAGTTGAATGACAAGGAGAAAAAGGAACTAATGGAGAAATTTCATCTAACGACAAAAGAACTACCTAAGATTGCTCTAACAGATGCCGCAATTCAACATCTTGATCCTAAAGAAAAAGATGTTATTAAAATCATTAGAAAAAGTTCAACTGCCGAAACAACTATTTTTTATCGAGGTGTAGTCAATGAATAGATTCTCAGAAGTTCTAATTCAAAAATATTTTGAAGAAAATTCTATTGTTAAGTCTTCAATTGATTCTTTCAATAGATTTGTTGATAAAGAATTACAAATAATCATTGATGAAAACAGAGAAATCGAACCGACAATTATTCCACCAAACGTCGAAGATTTCAAAATTAGATTAGATCGAGTTTGGGTTACAAAACCAGAAATCACGGAAGCTGACGGTTCAAAAAGACCTATCTTTCCTGTTGAAGCAAGACTTAGAAAACTTTCATATTCAGCGCCAATTTTCTTAGAAGTCAGTTCACACATTAATGGTGTGCAAAGAGAATCATTCAAGACCCAAATTGGTAATTTGCCAATCATGCTTAAATCTAAATACTGTCATTTATCAGAACTTAATAGAAAAGAACTAATAGAAAAAGGTGAAGACCCTGATGATGATGGTGGCTACTTTATTGTCAATGGAACTGAAAAGGCCATTGTTAACATTGAAGATCTCGCAGCAAATAAATTTTTAGTTGAAAAAGCATCGGTTGGTGTAAGCAAATTTGTAGGGAAAATTTTCTCAGAAAAAGGTTCTTACAAGATTCCTCATCAAATTGAGAAGATGAAAGATGGTATTTTCTATTTAACATTTACAAGAGTCAAAAGAGTGCCTCTAATAGTAGTTATTAAGGCTTTAGGAATAACAAAGGATGAAGATATTATGAAACTAATCGATTTAGAAGATAATTCTGAAGTCATAATTAATCTTTATGAGTATGTTGATATTAAAAACGATGAAGATGCAGTTGATTTCTTGGCAAAAAAGATGGGTATTACACAAGCAAGAGATATTAGACTTACAAGGATGACTGAGATTCTTGATAAATACTTACTACCTCATCTGGGAAGCGAAACAGAGTTCAGAGGTAAAAAAGCAAATAACATCTGCAAAATGTTAAAAAAATATATACTTGTTTCAAACGATTTATTGCCAACTGATGATAAAGATCATTACATGAATAAAAGAATCAAGTTACCAGGAGATTTGTTAGCGGATTTATTCAGAGTTAATCTTAAGGTTTTAATTGGAGATTTCCTTTACAATTTCCAAAGGATTGTAAAAAGAGGAAAATTTCCAAGTATCAAAGTTATTATCAGAGAAAAATTATTAACCCAAAGAATATACAGTTCTTTAGCAACTGGTAACTGGGTTGGTGGAAGAAAAGGTATTTCACAGAGAATAGAGAGATTGAATTTCTTACAAGCACAATCACATCTTCAAAGGGTTGTTAGCCCATTATCTTCAAGTCAAGAAAACTTTGAAGCTAGAGCGCTTCATCCTACACATCTTGGAAGACTTTGCCCAAGTGAGACTCCAGAAGGAACAAATATTGGTTTAAGAAAGAATCTCGCATTACTAGCAAATGTTACACAAGTGGAAAATGAAGAAAAAATCACAACCATATTGAAAGGCATGGGATTGCAGTTGGCAAAATGACAAAAATAATCATTTTTGAATTACAAAATCACGAGGTGATTTTATAATGACTGATGTTTACATAGATAACAAATTTGTAGGTATTGTGAAGAATCCAAAAGATTTTGTTGAAAAAGTAATTTCAGAAAGGAGAATGGGGAAACTTCCTATTACAGTAAATATATTGCATAGAGAAGATCTAAAAGAAATTAGAATTGATATATGTGGTGGTAGATCTGTAAGACCTCTTCTCGTAGTAAAAGATGGAAAATCATTATTGACAGAAAAACATCTTGATCAGCTAGTAAAGAACGAAATCACTTGGACAGATCTTGTTAAACAAGGATTTGTTGATTATTTAGATGCATTAGAAGAAGAAAGCGCATTGGTTGCTTTTACTCAAGAAGATTTAACAGAAGATCATACTCATTTGGAAATTAGTCCGTTAGATATCGTAGGGCTAACAACCGCTTTAGTTCCATTTGGAAATTTCAACCATGGTGTAAGATTGAGTCAGGGTTCAAAGAACCAGAAGCAAGCCATAGGTTTCTATATTGCAAACTTTTTCAATAGAATGGATATGGATGTAAACATATTGAATTATGCACAAAGACCAGTTGTTGAAACATTAATGCACAGAACACTTAATTTTGATAAGCATCCATCAGGACAAAACGTCGTCGTTGCAGTTATGTCATATCAAGGATATAACATGGAAGACGCTGTTGTAATCAATAAAGGATCTGTTGACAGAGGAATGGGTCGAAGCACTTATTATAGACCCGTAGTTTCAGAAGAACTTAGATATGCTGGTGGTTTAATAGATGAAGTTGGTCTTCCTGACAAAGAAGTTAAAGGATACAGATCAGAGAGAGATTACCGATTCTTAGAAGATGATGGAATCATTTATCCTGAAGCAGTCGTTAAGGAAGGAGATGTAATTATTGGAAAATCAAGTCCACCAAGATTCTTAAGTTCATTAGACGAATACAATTTAACAAGCAGTTCAAGAAGAGAATCTTCAATGGCCCTAAAACATGGAGAAAGAGGAGTTGTTGACTTTGTTACCATAACTGAAAATTCAGAAGGTAATAAATTAATCCAAGTAAGACTCAGAAGTCAAAGAATACCTGAGATTGGTGATAAATTTACAAGTAGACATGGTCAGAAAGGAGTTATTAGTATTATTGTTCCTGAAGAGGACGTTCCATTTACAGCTTCTGGTACAAAACCAGATATCATTTTCAGTCCACAAGGTATCCCGTCCAGGATGACTGTTGCTCATATGATTGAGTTATTGGCTGGAAAAACAGGTGCTCTTTCAGCTAGAAGAATTAACTCAACAATTTTTGATTCTGAATCTGAAGTTGATTTGAGAAAAGAATTACTTGGAATGGGTTTTGTTGAGAATGGTTCAGAAACCATGTACAATGGAATTACAGGCGAAAGATACCAAGGAAAAATTTACGTTGGAAACATGTACTACTTAAAGCTTAAACACATGGTTGCAAACAAGGTTCATTCCAGAGCGAGAGGACCTATACAACTATTAACTAGACAACCTACTGAAGGAAGAGCTAACGAAGGTGGATTGAGACTGGGAGAAATGGAGAAAGACACATTCATTGCACACGGTACATCTCTATTATTAAAAGAAAGATTCAATGCAGATAATACTATTGTTCCTATATCTGAAGCTTCAGGTATGATGGCCATTGATGACGCCAGAACAGGTAAATCATTCTGTCCAAACTTTGGAGAGAACACTGAGATTTCACATATTGAAATGAGTTATGCATTCAAGTTATTGCTCGATGAATTAAAAGCGATGACCGTATACCCAAAACTCGAATTGGAGGGGAAATATTGAGCACAGACGATAAGTTGGTTTATAAGAGGATTAAATCAATAACATTTGGAATCATGGGACCAAAGTTCCTTAAGGATATGGCGTCTGCTAAGGTTGTTACTCCAGAACTTTATGATAAAGAAGGATACCCTGTAGATGGTGGTTTAATGGATGTAAGAATGGGCGTTATTGATCCTGGTTTAAAATGTAAGTCTTGTGGTCATAAATTAAAAGAATGCCCTGGTCACTTTGGTTATATTGAATTAGCCAGACCAATTGTTCATATTAAGTTCACAAAAGAAATCCTAGATTTGATGAGATGCACTTGTAAATCATGTGGAAGAATACTTATTCCTCAAGATAAAATCAAGAAGAATTTAGGCATATTGGAAGATGTCGGTCAGGAATTAGGTTTATCTGCCAGAAGAAAAAAAGTATCAGAGATAATTGCTGGCTTAAAAACTATCAATAAATGTCCTCATTGTAAGGAAAAACAATTAAAAATATCACTTGACAAACCTACAACTTTTATAGAAGATGTTAGGAGAGTCTCACCTATTGAAATAAGAACTCGATTAGAAAGAGTTAATGACGATGATCTGGAAGTTTTTGGTATGAATCCAAAAGCTGTAAGACCTGAATGGATGATTCTGACTATACTACCAATACCACCGGTTACAATGAGACCTTCGATAACCTTGGAAAGTGGAGAAAGAAGTGAAGACGATTTGACACATAAATTAGGCGATATTGTTAGGATTAATCAGAGATTATTTGAAAATATAAATGCGGGAGCGCCAGAAATAATTATAGAAGACCTTTGGGATCTCCTGCAATACCATGTTACTACATTCTTCGATAATGAAATATCGCAGATTCCTCCTGCAAGACATAGAAGTGGTGAGCCTCTGAAAACTCTCACTGCAAGGATTAAAAGTAAGGAGGGAAGAATTAGGCATAACTTGGCAGGAAAAAGAACTAATTTTTCAGCTAGAACAGTTATTAGTCCAGATCCAAAGTTGAATATCAATGAAGTAGGAGTACCTTTTGTTATTGCTATGAAACTTTCTGTCCCTGAGAGAGTCACAGAATGGAACATGAAATTCTTGAAAACATTTCTCGAAAATGGACCTGATAAATATCCTGGCGCAAATTATATTATTCGACCTGATGGAAAAAGGAAAAAAATTACTGATGAAACAAAGGAGCAACTTCTTGAAGAATTACAACCTGGTTTCACAGTTGAAAGACATCTTTGCGATGGAGATATATCATTATTTAATAGACAACCATCACTACACAGAATGAGTATGATGTGTCATAGGGTAAGAGTATTACCAGGATTGACATTGAGACTTAATCCTGCTGTATGTGCACCTTATAACGCAGATTTTGATGGAGATGAGATGAACTTACATATTCCTCAAACAGAAGAAGCAAGAGCAGAGGCAGAAGTGTTAATGGAAGTACAAACACAATTAATCAGTCCGAGATATGGTCTTAGTATTATAGGATGTAATCAGGACGCGATTTGTGGAAATTACTTGTTAACTAAAGATATGACTGTTCCAAGAGAAGAAGCAATTGACTTGATGGCTTCAGTTGGTATTGAGGAATTCTCAAGCTTACCAAATAAGGCTCAAGTAACTGGAAAAGAGATATTCTCTGCGATGTTGCCTGATGATTATAACTTTGATGGAAATTCAAAGTCTATGCCTCCTGATCATCCTGATCACATTGTTAAAATCAGAAAAGGAAAGCTTTTATCTGGTGTAATGGACAAGAGTACTCTTGGTGAAGGTTCAGGATTACTACTTAGAAATATTCATAAGAGATATGGGCGAGATGAAATGGTAGAAATTCTTGGTAGAATTTATAGATTAGGAAATGAAGTTCTATTGAAGTATGGTTTTACTACAAGATTATCTGATGCTGATTTAAGTAGCGATGCAACAATTCAAATCGACGCAATTATTGATGATTCATATGTACATGTTCAAAAACTAATTGAACAATTCAAGAATGGAACGCTCGAATTATTACCAGGAAGATTAATATCTGAAACTCTTGAATTAAGAATTCTTGAAAGGCTCAACAAAGCAAGAAATGATACAGGTCAAATAGTGGCAGATACTTCAGATCAAACAAGTAACACTATGGCAATGGTTAAATCAGGCGCAAGAGGAAACTTGATTAATCTTGCTCAAATTGCTGCCTGTGTAGGACAGCAAGCTTTGAGAGGCGGAAGAATTGGTAAAGGATATAATGGTAGAACACTATCATGCTTTAGAAAAAATGATCTTGGACCAGAAGCTCGTGGTTTTATTAAGAACGGATTCAAAAAAGGATTGAGACCGCACGAGATGTTTTTCATGGCAATGACTGGAAGAGATAGTCTGATGGATACCGCTCTAAGAACGCCAAAATCAGGTTATTTATACAGAAGATTGGCAAATGCACTTCAAGATTTTAAAGTAGAATATGATTTTACTGTAAGAGATGCATCAGGTAAAATAGTTCAATTCGCTTACGGTGAAGATGGTATAGATGTTTCAAAAAGCGAAGGCGGAAAGATTAATGTTAAACAAATAATAAATTCAATTGAGTGATTATAATGGCTGACTTATTTAAAGAATATGAAAACTTGCTTCCACGAAAGATATTAACTGAAGTAAAGGAATACCTACCTCCAAAATGTTCGGATGCAAAACTAAAGAAGATTTTGGTAGCTGTATACAAAGAATATTCAGATTCAAGAGCTCAACCTGGAGAGAGTGTAGGTTTAGTGACTGCTGAATCAATTGGAGAACCAGGTACACAGATGACTTTGAACACATTTCACTTTGCTGGTGTATCAGAACTTAACGTAACTACAGGTTTGCCAAGAATAATAGAAATTTTAGATGGGCGAAAGAAAATTACTACAACTATGATGGAAGTTTATTTAAAAAAACCTTATTCTACAGGAAAAGACATAAAGAAGATTGCAGAAACGATTAAAGAGACAACTCTTAAGGAGTTTGTCGATGAGATATCTATTAATATTGCTAATATGCAAATGGTTATTATTTTAAATAAGTCTAAATTAAAAGTTGCTCTTTTGACCGAAGATGCTGTTGCTAAAATATTAGACAAAGGATTCAAAGGGTTCAAATTCAAAATACAAAAAGATCAATCATTATTAGTTACACCTAGTTCTAAAGATGCTGCTTTAAATGAAATATATAAACTAAAAGAAAAGGTTAAAGACACATATATTTCAGGCATTAAAGGAATAACACAAGTTCTTCCAGTCAAAAGAGGAGAAGAATTCTTGATTGTAACTGCAGGGTCAAACATTAAAGAATTACTGAAAAAAGATTATGTCGATTCAACAAGGATTTTTAGCAATGATATATTTGAGATTCAAGGCTTGTTTGGAGTTGAAGCTGCAAGACAGGCCATCATCAATGAATCAATGAAGGTTCTAGATACTCAAGGTATTAATATTGATATTAGACACATAATGCTTGTCTCTGATGCTATGACTATGTCGGGGAAAGTAATGGGTATTAACCGATACGGTATTGTTAAAGAAAAACCTAGCGTTCTTGCTAGAGCATCTTTTGAAACACCTATCAAGCACATAATTAACGCTGCTTTAACAGGAGAAGTTGATTATTTGAACAGTGTTATTGAAAATGTCATGATTAACCAACCAGTTCCTGTAGGAACAGGGTTACCAGGTTTAATAACTAAAACAACGAAGACAAAATGAAAGATAACAAAAATATGAAGATTTTTGGGATCTCCCAAAATTTATAAGGTGGAAATTTTGATAGAAATAAAGAAATTAATAGGAAGCGAGAAGCTCATCATTGGAGCTGATAGAGTATTGAAGTATTTGAAAGCGGGAAAAATTGAAAAGGTTATCCTGGCATCAAACTGCAACAAAGATGTATTTGGAGAAATAGAACATTTCGCAAACTTCTCAGAAGTAAAAATTGAAAAACTAGATATTCCTAATGATGAATTAGGAACTGTATGTAAAAAACCATTTTCAGTAGCTGTTGTTGGAATTCTAAAATGATTAAATACGATACAGATCTAATCAGACAAATCAATCTCTTTGAGAAAATTACAGGCACTCAAGTAAAAGAATTCTTTACATTTAAAGATAAACCCACTTATATGGTTCAGCCTGGACAACTTACTAAGGCATTAGGTAAAAATAAGGCGAATTTGCTTAAATTAGAGAAATTGTTCCAAAGACCAATTAGAATTATTGAATTTAACGAAGATATGTTGAATTTCATCATAAACTTAATTGCACCTTTAAAGGTAGTTAAGATTACAGACGAAGAAGACATAGTAACTATTGTTGGGCCAGATACTAAAACAAAGGGTTTAATGATTGGTTCAAAAGCAAAGAATCTAAGAGAAACAGAAGAGATTGTTAAGAAATACTTCCCTGCACTAAATGAGATAAAAGTTATTTAGTTCTACTAAGATATTTAAATATAGTTTAATTACTAGTTCTTATGGGTTTAGAGGAACATATAAATAATAGTCAAGCAAGACATGCAAGAAATATTGCTTTAAATGAGCAGCAAGCTAGAGAAAGTGAACTGCAAAGGCTTGAAGATGCATGGAAAGAACAGATTGCTGAATACAGTTCTTTGGAACAAAATTTTAAAGAGTTGCAAGATACTTTAAAGACAAAGGAATACAAAATATATCCTGGAAAGGATGCATTTACATTCTTTTATGAATATGACAAACTACAAATGGATATAATTGAAGATAGGGTATATGCACTCAGACGTACTTGGCTAGAAAATCGCCAAAAAAGAAGTCTACTTCAACGAAAAAAAGACTTCTTAAAGAAAAAAATTAATGAAGCACATTTTAAATTTTATAAAGTTAAATTAAGTGATTTTAGTTATGTAGAACACAAAAATGAAGTACACTCCTATAGTCCTGGAGCGCCACGAAGTGGAAATAGAACTTCTTCTTACAAATCCTTATACATTTTAAAATTAAAAGGAATTATTGTATATGAATATATTGAAGGTTGCAACCTTGGACTTCACCTTTATTCTGAAAGTGCAGATATAACTTTTCCTAAAGAGCTATTTACAGATAAACTTACTATTGAGTCAAAATCAGAGGAATTAGGGCGAGTTCGAGAAGGATTGATAAACGAATATGGGTCAGATTTTATGAATGCAAACCCACGTCATCAGCAACATAATGATAAAGAGTAATATTTATAAAGGGGCGGCTGTTTCTGAGGATAAGAATGGCTAGTAAATCACAAGGTATAAACGCTGGAAAGAAGTTGCAGAAGAGAAGAAAGACTTCAAGGTACTCAGATAAGTGGTTTGTTAAGAAGACTTTTGGCTTGAAAAAGAAATCAGATCCTCTAGGAGGTACTTCACAAGCTTCAGGAATAGTTCTAGAAAAAGTTCAATTAGAAGCTAAACAGCCAAACTCTGCTATGAGAAAATGTGTTAGAGTTCAATTGATTAAGAATGGTAAACATGTTACTGCTTTCTGTCCTGGTGACGGTGCATCTAAGCTTATTGATGAACACGATGAAGTTTTCATTGAGTGCATTGGTGGTACAATGGGTCGTTCTAAAGGAGATATGCCTGGTGTTAGATGGCAAGTTATCAAAGTTAATGATCAGTCACTTAAAGGACTTCTTCACGGTAAATTAGAAAAAGCAAGGAAGTAATTCGTTCTTTTTTTAGAAATGTTTATATATAAAGCTAGTTTTTACTATCCAACAGTAATAGTTTTATGTGTTGGTGTAATATATGAAAACAGGTTTAGATCAAATTTTAGAAAGACATGGGATTGAAAACCCAGAATTGTTTAGAGATTTGAAAGTCTGGGAAGAAAGTATTGCAGTTCCTGAAACATTAGCAACAATTGCTAATTCTGTTTCATCATTTATGTGGCCTAAAAAAGGTTTTAAGAGACTTACTTCGATTCTTGATATATTACCTGATGGTTATTATCTTGCTAGTATTACAGCCAAATTTTTATATGGCAACCCTGCAGCGACAAAGATTATCGGAATTCCTTTAGAAGATGCAGTTGGGAAAAATTTTCTTACAGACGGTTTTTTATCAGAAGAAGATGCACGATTTGCAAAAAATAACATTGGTAAGTTAATTAAAGATGGACAGATAGGACCTGACGAGTACACAGTAATAACTCCTAATGGTCCTAAAACAGTTGAAATTGTGAATTTATTACTAAGAATTGGTTGGAACTGGTATATTTTAGGGGCTGTTAGAGATATTTCTGAACGCATAGAGCAGGATGCCACATTATTGAAAAGTGAAACTTTACTTAGAGAAGCACAAGAAGTTGCCGGTCTTGGAAGTTATGAATTCCTTATCACTAATAATTTCTGGGAAAGTACGCCTGTTTTGGACAAAATCTTTGGTATTGATAAAAATTATGTTAGAACTTCTGAAGGATGGTTGAATATAGTGCATCCTGATGATAGAGAAATGATGCGAGAGTATTTAACACAGAATATATTAACAAACCATGAACATTTTAATAAGGAATATAGAATTTTAAGACCAGAAGATCAACAAACTAGGTGGGTTCATGGCGATGGAACTTTAAAAGATTTTGTTGAAGAACAACCTACACGAATGATTGGTACTATTCGGGATGTAACTGAAAGAAGGCTTTTGGAAGAAAGAATGTATCAAGCACTTTCAGCTGTAGAAAATAATCAAAATGCAATATCATTTACTGATATGAACAACAATATAACTTATGTAAATCTGGCTTTTTTAGAGATGTATGGATATAGTTCTCTGGATGAAATGATTGGAAAAAACATAAACATAGTTAGACCCCAAGATATTGTTGATAATGATTTATCCGAAGTAAACAGTATACATCCAAAAACTGTAGATGGGGGTGAAGGTTGGAGAGGTGATTTACAGAATGTTACCAAGGACGGTAGAAAAATTGATATTCATTTGTCAACGGCACCAATCAATGATAGAGATGGCAATATGATTGGTGCTGTTGGTAGTGCGATGGATATAACCGCACAAAATGAAACGAACAGAGCTTTAAAGGAAAGCGAAGAAAAATACAAATCATTGTTTCAGAATAATATTGCCGCAGTCTTTAGAAGCGATTTGAAAACAGGTAAAATTTTAGATTGTAATCAGGCTCTTGTCGATTTATTTGGTTATAGTTCAAAAGATGAGTTAGTGGGTTTTGATGCAAAAAATCTATATGATTCAGATTCGGATAGATCTGAGTTTGTAGATGCAATAAAAAAAGGTCCTTTCATCAGTCAAGAACTAATTTTGAGAAAAAAAGATGGAACTTCTATTTCTGTTCTGGAATCATCGTTGCTTCTAGATGATGGTCAAACTGTTCAAGGTACAATTTTAGATATATCTGATCGAGCAAAAGCCGTAGAAGCTTTGCTTCAGGCAAAAAAATCGGCTGAAAGAGCAGATAGTTATAAAACTAAATATTTATCAACTTTGGCACATGATGTTAGAACTCCTTTAACAATAATGACTTCTTATGCTGCAGAATTAAAATCAAAGCCTGATATGCCTGCTAAAAAAAGAGATATGATGTTAGAAACCATTACAAGGAGATCAGAATACTTATTAGCTTTAAATAACGATATCTTAAAATCAACTTCCATAGGGTCAGGAATTATTGAATTAAGAGAAAATAATTTGAATTTACAAGAGATTTTATTGGATGTGGTTATGGGTGTGAAAGCGCTTGTTAGAAATCAAGAAAAGCCCATAGATATTAAATTAAATCTGCCAGAAAATTTACCAACAGATGTCATTGCTGATTATGTAAAAGTTGTTGAATTATTTGATAATTTAGGGACTAATGCAGTTAAATTTACTGATGAAGGTTCTATTGAACTTGGTGTAAGATTGAAAGATGATAAAACACTCGATTTTTATGTTAAAGATACTGGTTGTGGAATTAGACAAGAAGATTTAGATGGGATTTTCGAACCTTTTAAACAACTAGATGCAGGTAAACAGTTAGGTGTGTCTGCAGGTGTTGGTAAAGGATTGTCCATAGTTAAAGGATATGCTGAACAATGGGGTGGAGAAGCATACGTAACATCTGAGCTTGGAAAGGGTTCAACCTTTGGATTTACGTTGCCTTTAAGAGAGGGTGTTTTAGAAGCAGAGCGAATTATAACTGCTGCGGAAGCAATAGAAATGTATGATTCTAATCTAAGAAGCAAACATATAGTTTTATTTGTAGATGACGATCCTGGCATGGTCAGATTGGTGCCAAGAATTCTAAATATGGCAGGTTATAATGCAATAGGAGTTGAATCTGGGGAAGAAGCAGTAAAATTATTCAAAAAAGAACAGCCTAGTGTAGTAATCACAGATATTGGCTTACATGGAAAAATTGATACTGGTTTTATGCTTGCAGATATTTTACGAAGCGTTGAACAAGAGAGGGGTTATGAGCATACACCTGTAATAGGATTAGGTGGTGATGCAAAAGAAGATGTCTTTTCCAATAATCCCGGTAATCCTTTAGATAACTATTTACAGAAAACACAAAGTCATGGATTAACTATTCAAATGATTGACAAGTATTTATTAGAACAATCTGATTCTTAGAATTAATTATAAGTTGCAACTAAACTTTTTATGTATTTAATTGGATTCTTTGTAAATTTTGGTTTTGAGACTTGTTTTGCAGGTGGCACAGGTTTTAATGCTTCAGGCAAATCTCTATACTTAACTGCTGCATGATACATATTGCTTAATTTAGTGATGTTCTCAGCTCTCTGCTCTCGTAGTTCAGCATGGTTGTTTAAAGATCTATTTTGCACTAAGTATTCAGCAGCATATCTAATAGTATCTAAATCATGTAAAGATAGCATTTCAACACCATTATGCTCTACTTTTGCTTGAAGTGAATCAACTAAAGAAGTTATTGTATTCATTCTATGGTTCCAATACCACATTGATTCGCTTTTTTGTTCTCCTTGTATAATTCTGATATGAGGATCATCAATTATTTTTTGTAAATCACTAGTTTCAGAAGCCATTCCTGATACTAATTTATCATTTAACTGGTAACAGCCTTTGAAACATTGATCTCTATATTCTAACAATTCTTGTTTAAAAGTATGAAGAAGATTTTCTTCTAAACCACCTTCTTTTTTATTCATAATTGTTCTTACGTGTGGTTTTAAATCTCTAATAGAAATATATTCAAAAGTTTCGTCTAAATTTTGCAATATGTGAAGGGTTGTGGTACCATCATAAGTTTTTATATGATGAAGCATATTTAGACCCTTCTGAAATCTTGATTGGAGAGTTTCCCATCTATGGCTCACGTGGTTTGTTACTATATCATTCATATCTTCAAATAATTGTGACCAATTATGTCTTACATCATTATAACTCTGTCCACTTTGTGTAGTTACAAAATCTAAAGTTGTTTGTTCGCCCATGGCAGCTTCTGTACTCATTGTTTTGAGAAAGAAATAAAAGTATTTTAAAAAGTTTTACTTTGGTTTCCTTATTTTCAAAGTTTTTTTATCTTGGCAATAAAGAAACCTTCTGTGTCATTGTCTTGAGGATAGATTCTTAAACATTTTTTAACTTCAGGGCTTATTTCAAGGTTTTCAAATTTTGTTATTGGTTTGCTTCGTTTAATATCTAGTTTGATTTCTTCTAGTTTAGCATCTTCATACTTTGACAATAAATAGGACACCATTGCTTCGTTTTCTTCAAGTTCCTGAGTGCAGGTACTATAAACCATTGTTCCACCTGGTTTTAGAGCCATAAAACCTGCCTGGATGAGCTGTTTTTGAATCGAGGCCATTTTTCTAACCAGACCAGGACTCCACATTGATAAGGCTTTTAGGCTTCTTCTTATAGTTCCAGATGCCGAGCATGGTGCATCAACTAAAACCTTATCAAATTGCTGTATTTTTCTATAATAGTTCCCTTGTTGCAGAGTAATTATAGTATTGTGAACTCCACACCTTGTAAGATTAATTCCTAACGCGCTTAATCTCTTTCCGCTGGAATCGTTTGCTATAAGTAAACCTTTATTTTTCATATATTGTGCTAATTGTGTTGTTTTACTGCCTGGAGCGGCACACATATCTAAAACCATATCTCCGGATTTTGGATTAAGAACTATTGCTGGAATCATGCTAGCGGCGTCTTGTACATATATTCTTCCTAATTGATGTTCAGGCGTATTTCCAATATCAAACCTCTTGCCAACTCTATACTTTATCCAGAATCCTTCCTTACACCAAGGCACTTGTTCTAATTCCCAATCCTTTGAAAGACTTTTTTTTACATCAGAAACTTTTGCTTTCAATGTATTGACTCTTATTGTCTTTCTAATATATGCGAAAGAATATTTCATGAAAGTATCATAATCCTTACCGAGTAAAGCTTTGTATCGTTCTACAAATTTATCTTTTATTATTATATCCGCTGATCGGGGGATTGTTTCGAGCATAGAGAATATGAAATGAAGTTGTTTTAAAAATATTCTCAAAATGATAAAGTATAAATACAACAAGCACTATTATCTTCTTGAGGTGAGGTTATTGTCAAAAAAAATATCTTCTCAAAAAAAACTAATTAACAAAGCTCCAACTAAGAAAACTTCTACAAAAAAGAAAGGTCTGAAAAAAGTTAATCCGGAACTCGCGTTTTTCTTTTCAGATGGCACTTCTTGTGATGATATTCTTCAACTATCAGATGCAATTGACATGATGGCGGATGAAGTGTTTGAACACCATGTCTCAAGTGATTTTAACCACTTTGCAGATTGGATAGAACATGTTTTTGATGAGAAACCACTCGCGAAGAAAATCAGAAAAGCGAAGACAAAAGACAAGCACAGAATTGAGATATTAACTTTTGTTGTAAAACAATTGAAATAATTTTTTAATTTTAATTTAATCTCTTACTTACATATGGTCCATCATTAGAATAACCCAGTTTTTTATAGTATTCTTTTACGCCAATGCCGCTTATAACCAAGAGTTTTTCTTTATTATTCTCTTTGCATATTTCTTCTGCTTTTTCCATTAATTGTCGTCCAAAGCCTTTGTGTTGTACATCGCCTTTTGCTTTCAAAGCAACAGCAGTTCCATAGACATGTAATTCACGGATTATGGCACTGTTCGTAGTGATTTCGGATCTTAAACTCTTTCCAACAAATCTTAGCCTACAAAATCCAAGTAATTTATCTGCTTCATCTCTTATTGATATAAAGAACTCTTTGCCATGTGACGAGTCATATTCTATAATTTCAAGTAACGGCTCTCCTGTAATCTCATCGTTTTTTATTTCTCTACAACGTATACAATGACATTTAACACCTTTTTTTGCTTGTAATTTCTCAATGTATTGTCTAAAATTAGTTCTATCTACGCCTGCACTAGTGAATTTTGTTGGAATATCTCGTTGTATTCGCATTATTCTGCAGTATTTAGGTACTATTTTCTTCATTTCAACGATTATTTCTGCTGCTTCATTAGTTGACATAGGAGTATATAATCCTTTTTTATAATCAGAATATAATGGTGTTCCAGGCATTACAAGGGTCGGGTATACTTTGAGCATATCAGGCATATAATCAGGGTTTTTGAAGAGTTCTTTTAATGAATGAATGTCTTTGTCTTTATCAACACCTGGAAGTCCAGGCATCATATGAAAATTGAGTTTAAATCCGAGATCTTTCAAGGTTTTTATCGATTCAATGGCTTCTTTGTTTCCATGACCTCTATTTACGCTTTTCAATACTGAGTCATATGTTGTTTGTATGCCGAGTTCAACTCTAGTAACACCATAGTTGAGCATTTCATTTCCTTGTTCTAATAACCCCCAATCAGGCTTTGTTTCTAATGTTAATCCGACACATCTGATTTGAGCTGTTTCATTGATTCTTTGTTCTTCTTGCAAAGTTTTAATGTTATTTTCTTTTAATTCCAAAACTTTCTTTTTTATCATATCTGCGCGTTTTTTATCATGAACTTTTCCGGGTAAACCAAAGTATTCTTTAAATTTTTCAATATCAATCTGACCAGAAACATAGAATTCCTTGGAAAAATCATTCATTGCTTTGAACACATTTCTAATGAAATTTTCTTTGTATTCTTTGTCAAAAGATAGAAATGTTCCACCCATAACAATAACTTCTGCTTTCTCTGGATTTTGTCCCAGTACTATGTATTGCTCAAGACGGTTGAATACAATTCTGTACGCATCATAATTATTTCTAATTCCTCTCATAGTAGAAGGTTCATTACCAGTATATGATTGTGGAACATTACCAAACTCACTATCAGGGCCTCCAGGGCAGTATGTACATCTTCCGTGTGGACATGGTCTAGGCTCACTCATTACAGCAATTACTGCAACACCACTAATTGTTCTGGTAGGCTTTGTAACCAAATATTTCTTTAAAATTTCTAAATCTTTCTGTTTTGCATGACAGAAAACTTCTATATCTGTAGGAATATTTTTTATCTTAAGCAGACCACAGAGTTCCATCTTTTTATTGTTCAACTTCTTCTTAGTTGGCTTCTCTTTTTTGATGTATTCTATCAGTTCTTCAAAATAGTTCATACTTTCTCGAACTAAGGTCTGTTTTAAAAATGTTTTTCAAGAAATATTACCCTCTAACTTCAACTATGTCAACTAAAAGATGATGAGTTTGCATCATGTTAAATAATACGATTTTCTCTTCTTTTGGGAATTCTTTAAACTTTGACTCAATTACTTTTGCTAATTTATAACGTGTATTATTTAGTTCTACAATTAATGAAGAATTTTTAGTATTATAGAATTTATTAAAAATTCTCAATGCTTCAAGAGTAATTTGAATCGACAGTAATGTCTTGAGGTTTACGTCTTTTTTAAGTCTGAATAATTGTTTTGCTGAAGAATCAAGATTATATACTATTCTATCTAACGTGGCTAATGAATGATATTCGGTAAAACTAAGTGTTTTTTCATCTCGCTCCTTATTCGCAGTTCGTAAGCAATAGTTTATGAATCTGATTATAGTATCTATTTTATCACTTATTGTTTTAAGATCTTCTAATTCTTTATCTTTTGCACACTGATATATGCTTTCTGCAACATCAACTAATGAGAGATGAATTCTTTTTATAACAGTTGGAATTTCTTCGCTTAAGCCCTCACTAATATTAGCAATTGTGCAAGAATCCATTTTTTCTCTTATTATCTCAAACCCCATTAATTTTCGAAGCTTTGTGTGAATCATTTCACTTACATGAACTATTTTACCTGTTTTATGATGGACGAATGCTGCTCTTTTGTATACAACATGAATTTTATCATAACCTGCTCTATAAAGATTTCTTAACGACAACATTATAGAAGTTCTATCTAAGTTAGAAACATCTATTTCAATTTCTTTTAAACTCTTTTTTTGTTCAGAATTTGTTACAGTAAGTTTATTTCCTTGGTCTAAAACATCTACTTCTGCACCTTTTATTATGCTGTTTTTCTTTGCCCATTCTGCAGGTAAAGTTATAGCGAGAGATGTTGGACTATGTTGTATGACTTTTCGTCTCATGATTTCACCCGAACATCATAAACAATTAGTTATTTATATAGTTTATTATTAAAATATACACTCATATACTTCATATACACGCAAAGTATATATTTAACTTAATCCATAAATATAATTGTGGAGTTAGTAATCCCACAAAACTAATAAAATGGCATGGCAAATCGACAACTACGGATTTATGTATGAAGAAGAGGACGAAGAATAGGTTAAATCCTCTTACATCCTTATTGTATACATATATCTATCTCATTCTATACACCTTTTGAAAAAATTTATATAAACTGAAGTTAGAGGAAGATTATGAGTGAAACACAACCTACAGAAGAAGAACTCAAGAACATGAGTCCTGAAGAACTAGCAGAACTACAGAAAAAAAACTGTGTGTTCTGCAGAATCATAAAAGGAGAAGTTCCAACTCATAAAGTGTATGAAGACAGCACAATGATTGGGATTTTAGACATCTATCCATCAACTAAAGGACATGTAATTCTATTACCAAAAGAACACGCACCAATAATGCCACTAATACCGCCAGATGTGTTTAAACACTTGTTTAGTAAAATTAAATATTTGGCTAAAGGTGTTAAAGATGCATTGCCGTCTGAAAGAAGCACCATATTTATCGCCAATGGAGGAGTGGCCGGTCAACAAAGCCCACATTTCTTAGTTCATGTTGTACCTCGAAATTCTGATGATGGTTTAACAAATTTTGATGTTCCAAAAAAAGGTATTTCTCAAGAAGATATTTTTCCCACTCTAAAAATGAATCTGACAAAGATGATGCAATCGCACTTACAAAGAGAAGGCAAGATTGCGATTCAGACACCATCAAAAGATCAACTTGCGGAAGTATTAGATCAAAATCAGCAACTCAGAGATATGATCATTAATAATCCTGACCAAGTAAAAGCAGCTATGGAAACCAATCCACAATTGAAAGTATTGTTCAATGGCATTGACATAGATAAGTTGTCAGTAAAACTTAAGACAGGACATTCGAGTGAGCTAGAACAAGTGTCTGCTGAGCCGGCACCCACAGAGGGTGGCGAAGCATCACCTGTAGATAATAAAGAAGAAGAAACTAAAGAAGAAAGTAAGAAAGAAGAAAAACCAAAACAAGACAAAAAAGAAGACCATCACTCACTATTAGATAAAGTCACACACATGTTTTCAAAATGAAGCGAAAATTAATAGAAGATAAAAATGTTGTATTGTATGAAGATGATATAGCTGCAGCAGTATTACCTGCAAATGCCGCTGCAAAAGGACATATAATCATACTTCCAAAAAGAAAGGTAAAATACATCGAAGAATTATCCGAAGAAGAATCAGAACACATTTTCTATGTATCAAGCTATGCAGCCACTGTTCTCTTTGAATCATTAGGCGCACAAGGAACAAACATAATCACTAATGAAGGTGAAGAATTCTACATTGATGTTGTCGCAAGAAAGCAAGATGATGGATTAAACTTTCAATGGCAACCAAAACAACTACACACTCCTGAGATGGATTCTGTTATGAGCTCAATTTCTAACAAGATAGTCATAGATCAGGACTCAAAACCTTCTAAAGAACCTTCTATGTCTGAACCTCAACATCCGCCCAAGATTAAAGAGCAACCCAGCGATGTTATGAGTGATGAAGAAGAGAATTATTTATTGAAACAATTAGACAGAATCCCTTAAAGATCTATGTCAATAAGAATTTTTCTACAAGTACAATAATTGCCTAACTGAGCCATTACAAGTTTATTTGTTGTAAATTTAATTGGAAATTCATCAAAGGTTGCAGCAGTGTTTTTTAAACTAATATGAGGCTTGAATTTATCTAAGGAGAGATTTCGTTTTTCATGATTTGCAACCCAATATTTACTAACAGGGCGAAACTCTTCATCATTATCAACAAAAAACATGCTATCTTCAACTTCATAAGAAAAATAAGGTGATAATTCTTTCACTATTTTTTGTCGTAATTCTTTTATTTCCTTTGAACTCCCAATTACAAACTGATATGATTTTTTGTCTTCTGGTGTAATAGTGTAGTTGAGTTCTGTGAGTTCTAATTGTAATCCTGAAAATTTTTCTGCAACGTTTCTTAATATAACTTCTATTTTGTGAATATCTGCCTCATCAATGACAGCCATTGTTAAAGTGATATGGGGATGATTATCTTTTTTTGTAAGATCAAAAAAAGCGTTTTTATCTTGTTGATTAAGACCAATACACAAACTGTTTATTTCATCTGGCAATAGCAATGCGATATCTATAGCGATTTTCATTTTAAGCAAAAAATATTAACCAATTTCCGATTATCCAAGTAATAATAAATGCGATTAAGAAGCTTGGCAAGAAAGGAATTCCTTCTTTGACCTTAACTTTTGTGAGTTTATGTAGATTCTTTGTCTTAAGAATTTTTTCAATTTGTTCCCTTGTGATACCATAATTTTTAATTGAAACTATTTTTTTAGTACCAGCAAAAATGTCTTGTAATACCCAGTCACCCTCTGTCAGTTTGTTTATAGGAATCATTTTTTCCATGCAGGATTTCTCCACTGATTTGCTGTATACATAGAAATAGAATATGAAGAATATGAATGCAGCAACACCTATAATATAATTTCTCAGATGTGAGGGTGCTATGAATGCAAATACAATTAATAACGCAATTACTGCTAGCATTAATTTTCTCGTTGTCAAAATTTCTTTGCTGTAAATGAGTTCTTTGAATGATTTCTTAAATTCTTTCCTGTGCTTTACTGCTAAGAAAATACTCCACAACATTCCGTAAATAGCACCAACAATGAAGATATTAAATATTAAAATGAAGAAAATTGGTATTTCTCCGGTGAAAGTTACACCCACTAATGCACCCAATGCCATCAGCATCTTTGCATCTCCACCACCCCATTGTCCTGCTTTATAGAATATGTATGACAAAGCAAAGCCAATTGCAAAGCCAATCACTGAACCTAAAATAAACCAATAATCCTTAAACATAATGGATAACATTCCTGCAATTGCAAAACCAATCGCGATTAAAGTATAATTGATCCAATCAGGTATCTCACGAGTCCTTATGTCGCAAAAAGATGCAATAGATAAACCTATCAAAGCAATGATATAAGCAATTGTAATCATAGAAGGATTATTAAATAGATGTTTTAAATAATTTATTATTCCATTTCTGGATTTGCTTGACGCATACAAAGATAAATTGCCTGGTCTAAAAAAGCTCTAACACCATCAATTGCAAAATGTTTGAATTGATTTAAACCAATAGGAGTTAAAATCTGAGGAAGCATATTTTCCATCCTAAATATGATATTTTTCTGTATGAAACCATACAGTCCATTACCTTGATCAGCAAACTCTACTTGGCTCATGACTAATACACGAGTTTGAATCTCGCCCAAGGATACAACCTCATATCCAACAAATTCATATTCTATAGATGTAACTTGTTTTCCAATCACTATTGAATCAGGGTCTTCAATTCCCACTGTTTTGCTAGGAAGACCAAAATTATTTCCCTTTTTTACATTGCTCGTCAAGAATTCCTTTTTGAAATATGCATATCCTTCATTAGACATTCCTATGCGTTTAGCAATCTCTGTTGAAGAAAAATTAAGATTAATGTGATGCATGTCTCCAAGAAGTTGCCTCAAATAAACATTCCCATCTTGATTATTTGGCAGTACTTGATTTCTCATCATGCCATTTCTAACTTGTTGTTCTAATGATGTTAAATATTCGCCCATCCAGGCCAGGAGTGCTGTTGTTTTTATAAATCTTAGTCAGATTTATATATAATTCTTTATTCCGAGCAGAATGAAAAGAAGGGATATTGTCAAGGGAATAATTGGCTTGGGTGCTTTAGCCACCTTTCCATGGTTGGTTAGTTGTGCTTCTGGAAAAGAGAGTATTCCTCCATTTGAAAGTCCGATGTTAGCCCCTAATAATTCGCCCTATATTACAAGAGATAAGGGGGAATTAGCATTATTAGAGCTTGCAAAGCATGCAGATCATAGAATGGCATGGATGCTATTTAATTATCCACTTGATGAATTGGATGTGTGGATAAAACTTGATTATCATGATAATGGTGAATCATTTGGTGTTGCAATCCCAGCAGATGTTTTGGAAACAATTAAATATTACAAATTTGAACATGAAATGCTAGGCGCACCTATGAACATTAATGTCTCAAGCTACTTTCTCATACCTGATACAGAAATTTATCCAATACTTAATTCTATTCCTGCCAATCCTCACGAACGAGATATTTTCTTTAGGGTTCTTGCAGCACCCAGCACAAAACATTTATTATTACATGACTATAATGAATCAGTTATACTAAAGCACGGACTGGATTATGATTGTAGTTATATTGCCACATCAAGGGGTTTTGTCCAATTTAATCCATTGGATCTGTCTGAGTATCATCATGGAGAAAATAGGGCTAGGCTTCACAGTACAATGATGGCTTCAAAAAAGGCAGCCATTAGAATGCAAGATCTTGAAATAATGATTGATCATCTCTTTCGAAAAGGCATAAATGTTACTTATCACTTCTAATCATTTCTAGCGCAATCTTTAAATAGCATTCCCAATCCTACTATTGTATGGCATTAAAGCTCCCAAAGATTGATTTGGATTTCTTGAAACAAAAGAAAAGACCTTTGCACGTAGCTATTGATGGAAGCAATCTAATAGGATGGACTAAGAAAAATGGCAAGGAAGAAAAAGATGCAGCCATTAGGAATGTTGAGCAACTTACAAGGTTTGTCAATTATCAAATAAAAAGTGACATTCCAATAATAACGTTAAATATTTCTGCTGAAACAGAAGATGAAATAGTAGAGTTGGTTAAGTTCTTTAAAGAATTAGAAACCAACGAAAGCATTCAAAAACATAAAGTAAGAATTTTTGTTATTGGCAGATGGTTTGACATGGAGCAACGTTTAACTTCAAGTTTCAAAAAGCTCATGGAAGATACTGCTGAATATGATAATCTGTTCTTAAATTTCTGCGTTAAATATGATGGTCAGGAAGAAGTTTTAGGAGTTATTAACCTTCTCGCGAGAAAAGCAATGCTTGGCAAGATAAACTTAGATGAATTAAACAAAGATATGATTAAAGAAAATCTTTATTCATCTTATTTTACACCACCAGAAATAATCATTGAACCCAGTAAAATTTACTCTGGTTTATTACTATGGGATGCTAAGGGTGCTAAGATTTTTCAGACAAGAAAGCATTGGCTAGATTTAACTACTGCAGATATAGATGATGCTATAACCTGGGCTAATAGAGAATAATTAATTAGCAAAATTCTCGGCAAAATATTTTCTAACTATCTGTATACTGTCTGCAGCTGTATCCGAACCATTTGCTCTTTGAGTCGTTTCTGCTTTAGAAAGATCTTTTAGTACATCTCCAATATCATAAGTCCAAATTCTCTTCTTTGTTGAAACTCCCGAATGCAAGTGGTTCAATGCATTAATATAATCATCTCTACTTTCAGGTGCTAAATTCAAGGATATTTGACTGAGGATACCATAGAATTCATTATTGATTGAAACTTTGGTTCCACCAAACAAAACATAATCTTTCTTTGTCTCAGATGCAAGTGCCATATTTAATTTTTCATAATTCTTAATGACTGTATCTAAATCTTGTTTAATTATAGGCTTGGCATCTTTAGTTTGAGCTGCAAGTTGAGACTGTCTAACCTTTGTACTTTGAGGATTAACTTCGGCAACTGTACGAGCATATAAATCTCTATCTCCTGTTTCTCCCCAGGATATTACACAAGCACCCATGATTCCATCATGCATTCCTCCACCAGAATCTCTTGATCCCTTACCATGTCCCTTTGCAAATCCCGTTACAACCAATCTTCCATATTCATCATTTGCAACTGATAGATTCTTCCAACCAATATTTTTCTTTGATCCATCATAGATTGTTTGTGTTGTTCCTGATTTTCCCCACATATCAAATATTTGTTGTCCATTTGTTTGGAATTTACTTTGTTGTAACCATAATGCAGCCTGCAAATATTTTAAGTTTTCAGGTTTGAGCATTTGAACAACTTCAATTTGATCATTTTCATAATCTGTGACTGTTCCATTAATGTTAATTCTATTAAAAATTAATGAAGCTTGTTCTGTAGGATCTTTAATCAGATTTCCATCATTAAATACCATGAAGCCATATGCTACTTCTTCTGGAGATTCTACAAATGTTCCTAGTACTGAAGATACTGCTTTATCTTTATAATCAAGGATTTCTACGCCTTGATGATCTAAAAATTGTTTAATTATTCTTGGTGATGGACGACCAGGGCTGTTTAAAGACATCATTAAGTGAGCTGCAATAATATTATTTGATTTGGGAAGATGATACATAATAGCATTCTGTGTTTTAAGAAAATCGCTACCTTGTATAGCATTACTAACACTCCATGGTTCACCTACTGGATCTGTGAATGTAACACCTACGGGCTTACCTTTCCTAAACACAACCGGTGCCACTCCCATGTCGTTTATTTTTGTATAAGGTGTTATTAATTCTTCATCCAATGATGTTGCAAATATGAATGGTTTGAATAATGATGAACCTGTTTGATACCGTTCTACAACGATTGGGCTTTTATCTCCTATACCTGCTTGTTCGTAGACACCTCTAATTTTTCCTTTTGCATCTAAAACAATATACCCAAATTGTTCCCCTTCACGAAAACCTTTTTGAGTATTAACATTTCTTCTCAGATCATTAACTATATCCAAATCTATAGTTGTGTATAATCTAATAAAACCTCCAATTTGTCTAATTGCTGATTGATTATTCAAGAAATCCATGTTTGTATTAAGTGACCCATGTTCGCCTGTTACTTCCATGAATTGTCTGTTAATAAAATTAAGAACATCTTCGTAGTCTGTATCAACATATGTTTTCTTAGTAATGTTGAAACCTTGTGTTTCTCTAATAGCATCATCTACTTGTCTTTGAGATATTTGACCTTTATCTCTTATTTTTTTAAGCACTATTTCCTGTTTTCTTTGTATAACTTGTCTTCCATTTTCTGTATAAGGTGTGGCTCCAGGTTGGTTAGGTATGACTGACAAGTATGTTGCTTCGGCCAAGGTTAAATCGCTTGCGTTCTTTCCAAAAAGATCTTGTGCAGCATCTCCATATCCTCTAGTTCCGTTAGGAAAAGGACAAATATTCATGTACATCTCAAATATCTCTGATTTGGAATAATGTTCTTCAAGTTCTAATGCAGTCAGTGATTCTTTTATTTTTCTAGATACTTTCTTTACAGCCCCACCACCATTTTCTGTATAGAATTGTTTTGCTAATTGTTCTGTCATTGTGCTTCCACCCTCTACCCATGAACGTTCTTTAATGTCTTTAATTAAAGCTCTGAGCTTGGACTTTGGGCTGACACCACTATGATCTAAGAATTTATGATCTTCAAAAGTTATTACTGCATTTCTGAGCATTGGTGAAAAATCTTGTAATGAATGATATTTATGGTTGGATCTTACAGTTCCAATTTCTCTTCCTTTAGTATCATATGCAACAATATTTCTTTCAGAATTTTGTTCTGCAAGTTTGTCTAGTGCAAATATACTTGGAAACCATCTTCCTTCGTTTTCAGGATTATCATTACCTGCAGATCCTCCATTAGTAACAATTGATTCTAATTGATTTTTCGCTTCAACTTGGTTCCATAAAAATCCCTCTTTCTTGAATTTGCCTGCTTTATCTGCTGCAAGCATTAAATCACCACCCCAATTATAAGTTGCTACAGCACCACCCATACCTAAAGCAGCGATAATCTCAATTGTTATTAGTGATTTTTTTATGAATTCCATTTTAACCTACTAGCGATATGTTTATTCCAAGTGCATATTCAAATTGTTCTGCTAATTCTACATCTCCTTGTTTTTTTAATTGAATAATATGGGGTGTGTATGTTCGTTTCAATTCATCTTCTAATCCAACAGCCTTTGCAACCTCAGTTAAACCAGGCCTGAAGGGTATTTCTGCTATGTTATCAGCGTTATTTTCTTGATATGTGATTGATTGTTCTGCCACAGTTAACATACTTTGAAAAAATGATTTGTATGTTTGGAAAATATTTGCATCAGCTTCTTCAATATTAGAAGAAGCCAATACAACATTTTTCATTGCCTGATCGAATTGGTGGCTCAATTCAGGCATATATTGGAAGAATACTCCGTCAAGGTCGTTGTCCCAGAATAGATTCTTATACAGCATTCCTACTGCAGTCTCTCCCCCTTGCGTTGATATGATTCCTCTTTCTCTACCTATGTAGTCTTTGAGGTGTTTAAACGATTGATCGTTAGACATTTGATTGTAATTGAGTTGTGCTAGTTCCATCCAGGAAAGATCATCAGGAGCACAAATCTTTTTTTCTTTGATTAAGTCTGATATTGCACCGCTTTTTGATAATGTTTCTCTTAACCTATTGTAGAAAGAAACTTCTGAACTTCTTGTTTGCATTAGGGTTCGGTCATGAGGTAATGCTCCTTTTTCAAGTTTCTTTGTTAATAGATAAACTTCCACAGGATTATCAGTTATTGATAACATTCCGACGATAGATTTGTATGAATTTGAATCATTTGTTCTGAAATTTGCAACTGCATCTTCTAAAAAAGTAGTCATTTCTCGTGGTTGATGATAGTCAGCCCAATTTATGCCGTCTATAAGGCTTTTTATTCTCTTTATTTTTACTGCTTCTAAATGTGATCTCGTCTCTTCTGTTATACTTTGATTTAATTCTGAGAATGTGTCGGGCCCTTTTTGAGTCAAAAACACATAATCAGCGAGTATATTCTCTACTTGTCTTTGAAACTTTTTCTTCTTATTAAAAATAAAAGCCACCATTTTATAACTATACGGTAGTTACAGTATATAAATATTTCGGTTTTTGTTACTGGTTGGTGAAAAACATATAGCGTAATCTTTATAAACGGTTCAGATTTCCACAAACATACCAGTGATTAATGACGCTCAGAAATGAGCTGAATGAGGTGCTTAATTCTTAAGTATCTCCTAGAAAACATATTGAGAAAAGCAAAACAACAAAAATCGAAGATTTTTGAGCTTTGTTTTTCTGGAGGAAAAACAAAATGTCGGAAAAAATATATGAAGCAGTAGAACTTGCCACTAAAACAGGCAAAATAAAGAAAGGATGTAACGAAGTTACAAAGGAAATCGAGAGAGGAACTCCTAAATTAGTAATAGCAGCAAAAGATGTTCAACCACCAGAAATCATCATGCATTTACCTTTGCTATGCAAAGAAAAAGGCATCAAATACGTGGATGTAGACAGTAAAGAACAATTAGGTGCTGCAGCAGGTCTACCTGTTGGAACAGCCGCAATTGCTATTATCCAAGAAGGAGAAGCAAAAGACATCGTTAAACAATTATAGGTGTGAAAATGGCTGAAAAAGAAACAAAATCAGAAACAAAAGGACAGGTGAACTTTTCATCCGCAGTTCCAGGCAGAGTCGATGAAATAGTTGGCAGAACCGGAACAAGAGGAGAAGCTATCCAGGTCAGATGTAAAATCCTTGATGGCAGAGATAAAAACAAAACCATCAGAAGAAACGTAAAAGGACCTGTCCAAATCGGCGATATATTGATGCTTAGAGAAACAGAAATAGAAGCACAAGCACTCAATAGAGCTGGAAGAGGAAATTCATAGGTGAATTAGAATGGCACAATGCGATTTTTGTAAGAAAAAAGTTCCACCAGGAACCGGAAAAAAATACATTAAGAAAGATGGCAAGATACTAGATTTTTGCAGTCATAAATGTGAGTTAAATATGCTAAAACTAGGTCGAAAAGCCAGAACAACCAAATGGACTGGAGAATTCCATAAAGTTAAGGAAGGTAAAAAGGTATAGAGGTGGATAAAATGAACGAACAAACACTAGTTATTTTAAAACCAGACGCTGTAGCAAGAGGAATTGTAGGCGAAATCATAACGCGATTTGAAAAAGTTGGACTTAAAATTGTAGGTATGAAAATGCTTGCAGCAAGTAAAAAACAACTTGAAGAACATTACCAAAAAGATGATGAATGGCTCATTAGAAAAGGAAAAGGAATCATAAAAAATAAGAGTTATCCTGATAATTATGATCCGAAAAAAGCAGGTCAAGAAATTGTTGATGGTCTAATGTCAGATATGATGCTATACCCAGTTATTGGCATGGTTGTTGAAGGTCATAACGCAGTTAATGTTGTTAGAAAAATTGCAGGACCAACAAATGTTGAAGAAGCACAACCTGGAACTATCAGAGGAGATTATTCTCACGACACTTACGCTCTTGCAAATGTGAGTGATAGACCTATCATCACTATTGTTCATGCAAGTGGAGAAAAACACGAAGCAAAACAAGAAATAAAGATTTGGTTTAAACCTGAAGAAATTCACAAATATGACCGAGTTGAAACACATCTCCATTACAGGAAGAATAAGTAAAGGTGAAATGATATGAAACTACTCTTTTTAGGATCACCCGGAGTTGGTAAAGGAACGTATGCACAAGTCCTTACAGATGTATTAAATATACCACATATATCAACAGGCGATCTATTGAGAGCAGAAACAAAGAAAGGCACCTCTTTAGGCAATGAACTTGCAAAAATAATGGAGAAAGGTGAACTTGTCGGCGATGATTTAATGCTCAAATTAATCGAACAAAGAATCACAGAATCCGATTGTAAAAAAGGATTTATTTTGGATGGCTTTCCAAGAAATCTTGTTCAGGCAAATCACTTAAAGAATTTAGTGGATATTACTCATGTCTTGAATTTTAAGGCAAATGATGAAGTAATCATCCAAAGATTATCAGGCAGAATTACTTGCAAGAAATGCAGTAAAATCTTCAACACAGCATCCATAATTCCAAAAGAAGAAGGAATTTGCGATAAATGTGGAGGAGAATTATTCCAAAGAAAAGATGATCAGCCAGAATCAATTCAAAATAGACTGGATGTTTACAGAGAAAAAACAAAACCTTTGATTGATCATTATACAAATGATGGATTATTGGTTGAGATTGTGATCAATAAGAACATAACTGAAATCAGGGAAAAGCTAATAACTCAAATCAAAGCCTATCTTGAAGGAAAAATTGATGTTATAGAGGAAATCAAATGAAAGAGTTTCAAGATAAAGTAAAGGAATTTAATGAAGCAAGAGATTGGGGTAAAAACCGATCCAGTGAATATGCGAGCATTAAAGACTTTCTACTGAATATGTGTGAAGAAGTTGGAGAAGCATGGAGTATAATTAAATGGGTGAACGATCCAGAAACTTTGAAAAAAGTCATTGAAGAAAACAAACACGAATTTGAAGATTTTGTTGGAGATCAATTATACTTAATTTTAAAAATTGCATATTTGCTTGATATTGATTCCGAAGTTGCATTAACAGATACGTTAAATGAATACGAAAAAAGATTTCCAATTAATGAAGTCAAAAAACACAGACATGGAAACAAGCTTGCTGGCGGAATTGATCACAAAGATAAAGTTCAAAGATAAAATACAAAATTAAAAAATAAAATAATAATATAAAAAATATGAGGTATTAAAAAAATGGGAGAAAAGATGGTTGATAAGGTCATGAGAATCATGAAGAAGCCAGAACAAATTAGAAATATTGCTATATGCGCACACATAGATCACGGTAAGACAACCTTATCGGATAACTTGCTCGCAGGAGCAGGTATGATGTCAGAGGATCTTGCTGGAAAAGCATGTGCTCTGGATTTTCACGAAGACGAACAAACTAGAGGAATCACAATTGATTCTGCATCTGTCAGCATGGTTCATACATGTGAGGGTAAAGAGTTCTTAATCAACTTAATGGATACACCAGGTCACGTTGACTTTGGTGGCGATGTTACACGTGCCATGAGAGCAGTTGATGGAGCAGTCGTTCTTTGTTGTGCTGTTGAAGGTATTATGCCACAAACAGAAACTGTTTTAAGACAGGCTTTAAAAGAAAGAGTTAAACCAATTCTATTCATTAACAAAGTTGATAGACTCATGAAAGAACTTCAATTAACTCCTGAAGTTATGCAAGAGAGATTCATGAAAATCATAGCAAGTGTTAATAAGTTAATTAAGGATATTGCTGAAGAAGAATATGGTTCAAAGTGGGCCGTAAATGTTCAGGATGGATCGGTTTGTTTCGGAAGTGCATTTCACAACTGGGCTATGAGCTTAGATTATATGCAGAAGAAAAACATTAGCTTCAAAGAAATAATTGATGCTTATGATAATGAAACATGGACTGAATTAAAGAAAAAAGCTCCATTACATGAAGTTCTTTTGAATGCCGTTATTAAACATCATCCAAATCCTGTTGATGCACAGAAATATAGAATTCCAAAGATTTGGCATGGTGACAAAGAATCAGCTTTAGGAAAAAGTTTGCTTTCTTGTAATCCTAATGGAAAATTGGCTTTTGTAGTTGTAAAAGTAGTTGTTGATCCTCAAGCAGGAGAGATTGCAGCCGGAAGATTGTTCTCTGGAACATTGAAAAAAGGAATGCCGATTTATATGAATATTAGGAAAACAGCTCTAAGATCACAACAAATATATGTATATAATGGTGCTAAAAGAGAGGTCGTTGACAATGTACCATCAGGAAACATTGTTGGATTAGGTGGCTTAAAAGATGCTTATCCTGGAGAAACAATTACAGACGAAGCTGATGAGCCATTCGAGAAGATAACTCATATTTTTGAGCCTGTTATTACAAAATCTATCGAGGCCAAGAATCCTGCTGATCTTCCTGACTTAGCAAAAATCTTAGTACAGGTTTCAAAGGAAGATCCATCATTACAAATCTACATTAACCAGGAAACTGGCGAGTATTTGATGAGTGGAATGGGAGAATTACATTTGGAGATTATTGAAAATAGAATCAAGGATACAAAACATTTGGATATTCAAACAAGTGCTCCAATTGTTGTTTATAGAGAGACAATTACTGCTCCAAGTGGAGCTCCATTTGAAGGAAAATCTCCTAATAAACATAACAAACTATATTTCACTGTAGAACCTGTCACTGAAGAGCTTAAAACAGCTATAAAAGAAGGCAAAATACCTGCTGGCAGAATTAAGAAAAAAGACATGGATCTATGGGAATCATTAGAAGCTGCCGGGATGGATTCAAAACAATCAAGAAAAGTTAGAGATATCTTCAATGGAAACATTTTAGTCGATGGAACAAGAGGTATTGTTCATATTGGTGAAGTTATTGAAATGATTATGGATATGTTTGAAGATGTTATGAAAGCTGGAGCTATTGCTCGAGAACCATGCTTAAACATAAAAGTAACAATCAATGATATGAAGCTTCACGAAGATGCAATCCACAGAGGACCAGCCCAGTTTTATCCTGCAGTTAGAATGGGTATTAGAGGAGCAATGTCTCAAGCCAAACCTTCATTGTACGAACCAATTCAAACGATGAGATTTGAAGCTCCAATAGCATATATGGGCGAAATTAGCAAATTAATAGCTAATAAGAGAGGACAACTCATTGATATGAAGCAAGAAGGAGAAACAGTTATAGTTTTAGGTAAACTCCCAGTAGGAGAAATGTTTGGTATGAGCTCAGAATTGAGAAGCGCAACAGGCGGAAGAGGAATCTCATCATTGGTAGATCAGAACTTTGAGAGATTACCTGATGAAATACAACATACTATAGTAACCAGAATTAGGCAAAGAAAAGGATTAAAGGCGGACGAGGACCATTCAGAATAATCAATCAGAAGATTTATAAAGGGATTATTATTCCTGAAAAACACGTTTAATTTAACATATTAGAGGAGGCAAATACAATGGCAAAGGAAAAAACACACATAAACCTTGTCTTTATTGGACATGTAGACCATGGAAAGTCTACAACAGTTGGAAGACTATTATATGATTCAGGAAACATCGACGAGCAAGCACTAAGGAAACTTAAAGAAAAAGCTCAAGAGCTTGGAAAAGGCGGTTTCGAATTTGCATTCGTTATGGACAACTTGAAGGAAGAGAGAGAAAGAGGAGTAACAATTGACTTGGCTCACAAGAAATTTGAGTCAGATAAATATTACTTCACTATTATCGACGCTCCTGGTCACAAGGACTTCATCAAGAACATGATTACTGGTGCAAGTCAAGCTGACGCAGCTGTTCTAGTAGTTGCAGCAAATGACGGAGTTAACGCTCAAACAAAAGAGCACGTATTCTTGTCAAGAACACTCGGTGTAAACCAATTGATCGTAGCTGTTAACAAAATGGACATCTCAGGTGTCGACTACAAAGAAGAAAGATACAATAAAGTTAAAACTGAAGTCACTGCTTTAATTCAATCTGTTGGATACAAAGCTGATGATGTCAAATTTATACCTATTGCTTCATTACCTGGAGACAATGTTTTCAAAAACACTGATAACTTGTCATGGTGGAAAGGCGGAACTCTACTAGATGCTATTAACGATCTAAAAGAACCTGAAAAACCTACAGGACTACCATTAAGAATGCCTATTCAAGATGTTTATAACATCACAGGAATTGGAGTTGTTCCAGTTGGTAAAATTGAAACAGGCATTATGAAAGTCGGTCAAAAAGTTATGGCTGTTCCTGGAAGAGAAGGTAAAGGAGTCCCTGGAGAGGTTAAAAGTATTGAAATGCATCACTCACAAATGCCTACTGCTGGACCAGGAGACAACGTTGGAATCAGCGTAAGAGGATTCGGCAAAAAGGATATTGCTAGAGGAGATGTTATTGGACCAGCTGACAACGTACCTACAGTTGCTAGTGAATTCACAGCACAAATTGTTGTTTTGAATCATCCTAGTGTTATTACTGTTGGTTACACGCCAGTATTTCACATACACACTGCTCAAATTGCATGTCAAATCGTCGCAATTGAGAAAAAGTTAAACCCTGCTACAGGAGAAGTATTGCAGGAAAACCCAGATTTCATTAAGAATGGGGATGCAGCTATTGTTAAGATTAAACCGGTACAACCTTTGGTTATTGAAAAGCAAGGGGATATTCCACAATTATCCAGATTCGCTATTAGGGATTCTGGCGCTACAGTTGCAGCAGGAATGTGCATCGATTTAGTTAAAAAAGAAGCTTCAGTTAAAAAAGCATAATTTTTTTATTTTTTATACATTCAAAAACCATATTTTTGTTACGCCAGATTTTTTCTGTGCGTTTCATGGTGAGTTAAGCTTTATCATGTGGTAGGCGAAGTGTAAAACCAGAGGTCAAAAAAAAATGCAGAGAGCAAGAATCAAATTAGCAAGCACAGATATTTACAAGATTAATCAGACTTGTGATTATATCAAAGGAGTCGCAGAGAAGACAGGTGTTGTAATGAAAGGACCTATTCCACTACCTACTAAGAAGCTTAAAATCACTACTCGAAAAAGTCCTTGTGGCGATGGAACTGCTACATGGGATAGATACGAGATGAGAGTTCATAAACGACTCATAGATTTAGGTCTAGATGAGCGTGCTTTAAGACTTGTTATGAGAGTACCAATCCCAGAAGGTCTCAATATTGAGATTGAAATGGTAGATGCTTAAATCTTTGAGTTAAGCCCAAAAATTTCTAATTTTTGATTGCTTAGAAATATTTCTTAGATAATTTTTTATATTATTATTCTTTCTTATTTATTATATGGTGTCAAATTTAGCTGTTAAAGCATTTATTGTCAATTCTAAAGAAGAATTATTCATTGTAAAAAGAAGTAGTGATGATGTTCAGAACCCTGGTTTATGGGAACTCCCTGGCGGTAGATTAAATGTTGATGAGAGCCCATTTGATGGTTTGAAGCGTGAAGTTAAAGAAGAATGCGGTTTAGATATTGAAGTTCTAAATGCGCTCTCAGTACAATTCTACGAACAATTTGATGGTAAAAAGATTACTATGATAAATTTTGTTTGCAAATCTTTAAACAAAGAGGTTGTTCTTAGTAATGAACATTCAGAATTTGAATGGATTCCTCTTGTGAAAACTAAATCTAAGCTCTGCAAATATTTTCATAAAGAAGTTGATTTGTACAAAAAATTCTTTAAATAAGGCATATCTTTAAATATATTTGATTACTTCTCGGTGGTTATGAGGCAAGCAGCGATGTTTTTCATTGGCGGTTATAGTGTTAATGAAAGACAGATTAAGAGAACAGAAAAACTTTTTGATGAACTCACTGGGAATCGTTATTGTTCTAAAGATCCAAAGGCAGTTGCTTTTTCAAAGAATGGAGTATTTCTAGGTCAACAGAATATTAATAACGCGATTGACTGTCCATATATTGATCCTATCATTGTTCAAGGTCCGGCTTTCTTATATGATGGTGTGTTCCAATTGCAAGGTTGGGATTATATGGTTAATTATAATTATAATTTTACTAAAAACATTTGGAATGTGGAAAAAGTACTTGAAGAGGTTATTGGAAAAGAAAAAGTTGCCTTGCTAATACCATTAGACAAAGTACCATCTGCGTCACAACATGATTATGATGAAAAGATTGGTTCTACAATAGAGCTTATTCTTAGCGGCGATTACGATTTTTCTATACAAATGTCTGATAAGGTGGCTTTAGCGGGTCTTGAGGAAGCGTATGATCAACACGGATTCATGGTTAGAAATGAAGAAGCAGATAACGAATTAATTGAAATTATCACCGGTCATTGTATGGGAACACAGACTGGTAGAATGCCAAAAAATCTTTTCAAGCTAATTGGTACAATGTATGGTGCAAGAGGATTACCAGATGCAGCAAAAGTGGCTTATTGGTTATATAATGCTTGGAATCATGTAAACAAATGGGAATTCTCAAAAAATGTAGTTCCAGCTCTTGAGGCATTTAAAGCAAGAGAACTCTCTATTCAAGAAGCTGCTCGTCTATTGGAAAAAGTCACATTAACAGCAGAGCAATATCAAGGTGCAGGAGAACATTTTGTTCTTGAAATTAACCATGATCCTGATTTTGCACGAGATATTGATACTTATGAAGAAGCCGAGGCACTTGGATATGAATATTTAGATGTTGCAAAACATCTTGGTATTTCATGGAAAGAATTCAGAAAAATATCGAAAATAAAAGAATCTACTATTATTACACCTGACTCTGAAGATTTATCACCTCATTCTGAACCACAAATTGTAAAATTCAGTTCCGCCAATTCACTACGACATCATCGGTCCGTTCGTAAGATCTGATTTCAGAATTCTTGATTGGTGTCTCATTACCCGCTTTATACATTAAATAGCCTGTTAATCCAATCATCGCTGCATTGTCAACTAAGTATTGGTTTTCTGGGATGAAGCATTTTGCTCCTCTTTCTTTGCACATTATTTTGCTCATCTCTTTAAGTCGAGTATTGCATGCTACTCCTCCTCCTAAAACGAGTTCTTTCTTGTCACAGTGTGCCATTGCTCTTTCTGCAACTTCTAGTAGCATTGCAAAGGCTGTTTCTTGTACTGAATAACAAATATCTTCTACTTTCTGTTTCCCTATCACTTTGTTTCTTAGAAATGTGTGCATGCCTGCAAAGCTTACATCCATTCCTTTGACTGAGTATGGTAATTGGATGTATTTCTTTCCTTTCTCTGCTAGTTTATCAATTCCTGGTCCTGCTGGAAATCCCAATCCTATGTCTCTGCCAAAGCTGTCTAAGAAATTTCCAACTCCTGTGTCAAGTGTTTCTCCAAATATTCTATATTTTCCACCGTCATATGCTATTATCTGTGTGTTTGCTCCACTTGCATACAACAATATAGGATTTTTTGCACCTTCTAAGCGTCCAATTTCAAGATGAGCTATACAGTGGTTGACACCGATTAATGGTTTATTCAGCAATAATGATAGGCTCCTAGCAAATATCGCACCTATACGCAAACAATGGCCTATTCCTGGCCCTTGTGAGAATGCTATAAGGTCTACTTCATTTATTTTCTTATTTGCTTTTTTCAATGCTTGTTTTAGCACTATATCACATATTTCGACGTGATGGTCGGCTGTCTTTGTTGGTATCATACCACCAGTTTCAGTCGTATATGAGTCTTTTTCGTTACTCAACACCTTATTATCGTCCAAAATTGCAACTCCAAATGTGTGTGCGGTGCTTTCAATTCCTAAAATTATCATTTTTCTGTTGAAAATCTCTCTTTTTATAAAAATATTCATTTTTTATTCTACGACCATGTCTGTAAACAACTATATAAATGATGGCTAGTTTCACTCGTGAATGATAACATCTTCAGCAGTGACTAAATCTCCTTATGATTATATGATTTTTTCTGAAACATTAGGTAGTGATAGTTTAAACACAGTAGGAAATTATGTTCATAGTGTTAACCTTTTATCTGAGACTCCCTATATGCTTATTCAACCTAGTTTATCTAATTTTGACAACCACTATGTCTGTTCTCTGGCCAGACGCTCTTTGATAAAACGAGCAAAGAATGTTCATATTTACTGGAATAGCAATATTAATCCTCAACTAAAATTTGATCTTGGAATGGCTTTTATGTTACGCAAAGAACTGAATCTTGTTCCCAATTCAAAAGTGAATAAAGGAGGGCTGGATGATGTTTTGTTGGAATTAAGTAACAATCCTGCTTTAATGCAAGATAATTCCAAACTTAAAAAAAATAATGTTGCAGTAATTTATCCTATGAATGAATTAAACCCTACTAACAAACATGCCATTAATACTTATTTAACTGCTTTAGCAGAACTTAAGTTAAAAGCTTATTGGCATTTTGAGGATTCAAATCCACCGTTTTCTCAGAATATAAAATATCTAACTAAAATTTGTAAAGCTATTGAATTAGCAGATGATGTCCACATGTTTTGGGACCCTAACTCGCCTTTTAAGGAGTTTGATTTGGGTATGATTTTTGCTGCACAAAAGCCTTTGTTTATTCCAAACTATGATGCTGTTGAAAATTTCAATGGTTTTGTAGAAGTTATTAATGGTCTTCAGAGTAAATACCGTGCTCGTAATGATGCAGAATTCAAAAGGCTAATTATGATTTCACACTGTTTAGAATTAAGTGAACTTTCTTACGAAGATTAATCTTCTCTTCGTCTTCGAGCATTGCCTGTAACTGTTAAATACAGTGCACCTAGTCCAAATGCTGCTGTTGCCGCATATGTGGCTTTATATGCAATTCTATCACGCATAATTCCGTGAGGCGTTGGTTTTGTCATTGCATTATATGGATTCACAATATCTTTTGCTTCAAAATTTGGGTTTCCAACAGTTAAAAGTACTGCTGCCAGTCCTCCTAACAATGTTTTTGTCATTCTATCTGTTAAAGCCATTTTAATTTAGAACATGCACTCAAGTATATAAATCTTTCTTTTTCACTACTTAAGGTGGGTGAAAATGTTTAGACTAAGTTTTTATATTTAGTTTGATTATCATGTCAGATGCAACGTCTTAACATGACTTTAGAAAAAACAACAGCAGAACATTTTGCAGATATACATGCACAGTGGTATTCTAAACCTATTAAAATTTCTAAAGGTCATGCTGAAATAATAAATCCTTGGGTTGAAACAGACTATGAACGAGTTCTCGAAAAATTTCTATGTTTTAATGGAAGTGATCAAATAAGGGTGCATAATGGAGAAAAATGGATGAAATGGTATAGAAGAAAAATTGGAACTGCTGACTTTTATGATATCTGTCAAACCATAGAAATGGAAGGTAAAGGATTAGTATTATTTGAACTTGTTTTCAAAACTCTTACACAGTATCAGATGATTACAGAAGTTAAATTTACTCAAATAGAAGATATGGTTATTGGATACCACACTCAGTTTCCTAAGCGTGACGCCAAATTATTTGAATGGAATGTGGGGCCTAGACCAAGATTTGATAGACCATTTGTTTATGCATTATGGAATCGCGATAATCTTCCTCAGATAAGACAATGGTATTCTAAAAGCTGGCAACAAACAAACAATGAATACTAATTGAAATCAGCACTACTTCTTTCTAGCTAAAATCCATAAATGTCTCTCAGTTCTGTAGTCTTCTGCACAAAGAATTATTTTAAAACCAGCATCTTGAACAAGTTGTTTATTTTTTTTAACATTATATGAACTCCACGCCATTGGTGAACCAACAAAATTTTCATTGACAACATATTTCATGGAATCAACGCCAAGAGTAATTAAAATACAACCATCTTTTTTTAATAATGAATTAATATATACAAATAACTTTTTATGTTCATTTCTTGGAATATGAAAAATTGAATAAAATGAGACTATAGCATCAAATTTTCCTTTTACTTCTTTGCTAAAAAAATCATCTACTAAAAATTTACCTTCAGGTACATTTTTTCTTGCTTTTAGAATATGTTTTTTAGAAGAATCAACCCCTACAATTAAAAATTTGTTTTTACAAAAGTATTTATCATAAGGTAATCCTATACCACAGCCCAAATCCAGTATTTTTGAATCTTTTTTTAGTCTTGATATTAGATTATCACACATGAACTTTTCGAAAGTATCGAACTCATTTTTATCTCTAGAATAGACTTTTGAGTACATTCCTTTATTATATCCTGATTTTACAAAATCCCTCATTTTTTCTGTCATATAAAATGTTCAGAATTGGGCACTTATAAATTTTTTTAAATAAAATAATTAGAAAAATTTCTTAAAGAAACTCTTGCTAGGTTCTACTTTGTCACCTAGTTCTTTGCCTAGTTCTTCAACAAGCTTCTTTTGCTTCTTACTTAGCTTTTCAGGCGTTTGAACAATTACCTTGACTAGTTGGTCCCCTTCCCCATAACTATGCAAGTATGGTAGGCCTTTGCCTTTCATTTTAAAGATTGTTTCGCTTTGTGTTCCGGCAGGTATTTTCAGACTTGCTTTTCCGTCTAATGTTGGAACTTCTATCTTATCACCTAAAGATGCTTCCACAATGCTTATTGGCACTTCTAAATATATGTCCTCATCATGCCGTTCAAAGATTTCGTGTGGCTTTACATGCACAATGACGTATAAATCACCTGATGGTCCACCTCTATAGCCAGCCTCTCCTTCATCTGATAATCGTAATCTTGATCCGTTTTCAATTCCTTCTGGTATATCCACTTCTAATTTCTTTTCAGATTTTACCATTCCGTTTCCTTTACAACCACCACACACATTTCTAATTACTTCTCCTGAGCCTGCACAAGTTCTGCATGGGGATGTCGTTTGAAATATTCCAAATGGCGTTCTCCTCGCATCTCTGATAGATCCTGATCCATGGCAATTTGAGCAGCTTTCGAGTCCGGTTCCACCTTTCCCTTCACAGTCAGAGCATTTCTCATTTTTTCTAATTTGTAGAACTTTCTTTGTGCCTTTGGCTACTTCATCTAAGGTTATTTCTATCTCTGCTTGTAAATCATGCCCTCTTCTTTGTGATCGCTTTTGAGAACTTCTTCCTCCAAAAGAACCTCCAAATATATCCCCTAGGTGATCAAATATATCATCAAAGTTTCCTCCGAACGATGAGAAATCAAAATTTGAATAGTTTGCCGATGATCTGCCACCTTGTTTAAAGCTTTCTGATCCATATTGGTCGAATTGTTGTCTCTTAGTATCATCACTAAGTATGGCTGCAGCTTCGTTTATTTCTTTAAACTTTTTTTCAGCGGAAGAGTCATCTTTATTCAAGTCTGGATGATATTTCTTTGCAAGCTTCTTATATGCTTTTCTTATTTCTTCCTTGCTTGAATCTCTTGTGACTCCTAATGTATCATAATAATCTTTCCCTGCCATGTTCTTACCTCTCCAATGCTTCTATCACTTCTCGCAAGTCTTTCATCCTGTTAGATTCATATTCCTCATCTGTGAGATTGTGTATTGCATATAGCGCATCAAGTGGCTTTGATATATGTCTCCTATATCTTGATGGATAACTTCTTTCCAAATCGCCTTTTGATAAAACATGGATTTTCTTCTTCTTTAAGAATTCTATCCTTTCATCCCGGTTTTTGAAACTTTTACCTTTGAGTTCTCGCCAAATTACTTTTATTTGCATTCGGCCTTTTAGTGAATCTAAGTCAGTCATTACAACATGTGATATTTTGAATATTTTCAGCAATTGTACGTAAACTTCGAAATTATCTTTGGAAAAACTCGTCACTACTTTTATTTCGTCTGTCGATTTACAGTATTTTTTGATTAGTCCTTCCATCAATATCTTGTCAGATATGCCTTCAACAAGCAATACTTTGTCTGCAAAGAACATTTCGCAGTTCTCTGAATTTAGCTCTTGTTGTAGTCTATCACGGTCTATGTACTCTTCTTTGTTCATTTCATATGTTGTTGTTCCATATGATTCTTTTACAACTCTGAATAACCCTCGTATATTGTCAGGCTGAACAAATATTGGTGAGTGTGTTACGACAAACATTTGTGTGCTTTTTGAGAATTCTTTCATGAATGTGTATAGTTTTCTTTGTGGTTCAGGATGTAGGTGTATTTCTGGCTCTTCTATTGCCAGGATTAAACCCCCCGAAATAATCATGTCATGTAATAATAATAAGAGTTCATTATTTCCTCCACCTATAGTGGATAATGGTATTTCTGCACCGTCGTATGTTTTGAATTTTATATCAACAATTTTTTGTTTCTGTTTAACTGTTTCTACGCAGTCTATTAATGCAGATATTTCTCCTATGAAGTCTGTGAATTGTTTGAACAAAAGATTTCTGTCTTTGTCTTTGCTGTTTGCAAGTCTTATAAGTGATTCTTTAAGGTATTGTTCGACTCTGTTTTTTTCTGATCTAATGTCTGGATCTCTTATTACAATTCTATCAGCAGGTATAAGTATGAATTGGTTTTCTAGGTCTTCTAGAATTTTTTTTGCTGAACCATCTGAGATTTGTTCTGTATAACTTCCTTTTTTTGACTGAAATCGTTTCTTTTCATCAGATGTTTTCACAACTATTTCACGCCCTATTCTGATAAAGTTTATTCCTACACTCGTTTTGTTTCCTTCATTAGTAATGGTTTTGGAGATTACAAGTTCTGTATCTGCATCATTTATACCATATGTTTCTAATTCGTGTTTTGTCAAGTCTATAAATGCAGTTATTTCTGCTTTGCTTTTTTTCTCGTCGAAGAATTGGTGTTCTAATGGACCTTCATAAATACTTTCCACAAGGTCTTCACCCACTAGTTTTAGTGTTCCACTATAATTTTGCAGGTTTGAATTAAATAGTATGTCTATTGCACCTATAATGTTGGACTTTCCTGCATCGTTTTTCCCTATGAATACATTTAGATCTCTGAAGTCTTGTATTTCAACGTCTCGTATACTTTTATAATTCTTGATTGTGAGTTTGTTGATTTTCATAGTATCTTCCAGCCTTTCCCCTTTAAAAAATTATTTAAAAAATTATAAAATTATTGTTTAAACTCAAGACATCATTTCTTTTTGCTTTTTTTCTTGTCTCTGGCGTCTTTCTCTTCAGTAGCTTCTTTCTCATCTTTCTTGTCTGAATCTTTCGATTTTGAGACTTCTTCAAAATCAGCATCCACTACCTTTTCATCGCCTTCTTTTGCATCTTCTTTTCCTGATGTACCTTTTTTCTGTGCTTTGGCTTGTTCTTCTGCGACTTTCTTATACATTTCCATGCTGGCTTTTTGAACTATCTCATTTAGTTCATCGACCTTCTTCTTTAAGGCTTTTGTATCTTTCTTTTCAGCTTCCAAAAGTTTTTTCAGTTCTTCGTTATTCTTTTTTATTGCTTCAAGATCTTTCTTGTCTACTTTCCCTTCCATATCTTTCACTAACTTTTCAGTTGAATAGGCAAGTGTGTCTGCTTGGTTTATTATTTCAATCTCTTCTCTCATTGTTTTGTCTTGCTCAGCATGTTTTTCTGCTTCTTGTCTCATCTGTTCAACTTCTTCTTTTGTTAAGTTTGAGGAAGCTGTTATCTTGATGCTTTGCTCTTTTCCTGTTCCAAGATCCTTTGCATTTACGTGTACTATGCCATTTGCATCGATATCAAATCCTACTTCTACTTGTGGTATTCCTCTTGGTGCTGGCGGTATTCCTACTAGATCAAATTGTCCTAATAGTTTATTATCTACTGCCATACTTCTTTCTCCTTGGAATACTCTTATTGTCACAGCTGTTTGACTATCTGCTGCTGTACTGAATATCTGACTTTTCTTTGTTGGAATAGTGGTGTTTCTTTCTATAAGTACAGTCATTACTCCTCCAAGTGTTTCGATTCCGAGGCTTAGCGGTGTTACATCCAATAATAGAATGTCTTTTACGTCTCCACCTAAGATTCCTCCTTGGATTGCTGCACCCAATGCAACTGCTTCGTCAGGATTAACTGATTTATCTCCATCCTTGTCTGTTAAGTCTTTAACCAGTTTTTGTACTGATGGTATTCTTGTACTCCCCCCTACAAATATTACTTTGTCGAAGTTGTTTGATTTCAACTTTGCATCTTTTAATGCTAGTTGTGTTGGTACTTTCAGTTTTTCTAGAATTGGCTCCAGCATTTTTTCGAATTCTGCTCTTGACAAACTCATATTTAGATGCTTTGGTCCAGTTTTACCTGCAGTTATGAATGGCAGATTAATATCTGTTTTCATCTTTGTTGATAGTTCGATTTTTGCTTTTTCTGCTGCTTCTTTTAGTCTTTGATGTGCTGTTTTGTCTTCGATCAAATCGATTCCTTCGTTTTTCTTGAATTCTGCAGCCATCCAAGCTACTAATATATCATCAATATCATTTCCACCTAGTTGGTTGTCTCCATTTGTTGCTTTTACTTCAAAGACTCCATCTCCTAGTTCTAGTATTGATACGTCGAATGTTCCTCCTCCAAAGTCAAATACCAGTATTGTATGGTCATGTCCTTTTTCCAATCCATATGCCAATGATGCGGCTGTTGGTTCGTTTATAATTCTTAGTACTTCTAATCCTGCAATCTTACCTGCGTCCTTTGTTGCCTGTCTTTGACTGTCTTCGAAGTATGCAGGCACCGTTATTACTGCTTGTGTGACTTCTGTTCCCAGATATGCTTCTGCATCTGCTTTAAGCTTTTGTAGAATCATCGCAGATATTTGCTGTGGAGAGTATTCTTTATCCCACATTTTTGCTTTGAAATCTGAGCCCATCTTTCTTTTTACGCTTGCAATGGTGTGTTCAGGGTTGCTAATCGCTTGGTTTCTTGCGACTTGTCCTACTAGTCTTTCCCCTTCCTCTGTCACACTTACAACTGACGGTGTTGTTCTTTGTCCTTCTGCATTAGGTATAATTACGGGTTTCCCCCCCTCCAATACAGATACTGCTGAGAATGTTGTTCCTAAATCAATTCCAATTATTTTTGCCATTTTGTTTTCCTCCTTATTTCTTACTAACCTTGACTTTTGTATGTCTTATGACTTTGTCACACACCATATATCCTTTTTGCAATTCTTGCAATACCATGTTTGGTTCTTTGGTGCTTTTCTCTGTTAATAGAGCTTCATGTTTGTAAGGATCGAATTTTTCTCCTTCCGCCTTAATAACTTTTAGCCCTCGCTGTTCAAGTGATTCAAATAGTTGTGAATAGATTAATTCCATTCCTTTTACGAATTCATCTTGAGCTTTTTTGTTTTGTAGTGCTAATTCAAAATTATCTAGCACTGGTAAAAATGATTTTATCAGATCTGTTTCAGCATATTTCTTGAATTCAGTGCATTCAGCTTCTGTTCTTTTCTTATAGTTCTCGAATTCAGCTTGCACTCTTTGCAATGTTAGAGTTAATTCAGTAATATCTGCTTTTAGATCTTGTTTTGGTTGCTTTTTGACCGTCTTAGTTTTCTTCGTCATATTTCACCTCTATAACAGTTGTTGATTATCAGTTATGTTTAGTTGACTTTAAATCAACGAAGAAGAGGTTATTTAAATATTTTTTGGTTTTAAGAAGCGTATACATTTTTATATTTCGCATCATTTCTATCCATCATGGGACTCGGACAAATAGTGTTAGTTGCAGTCGCCACAGGATTGGCAGTTTTTGGAACTGGTGAAGTTTTAGATGCGATTTACACTAAACCAGAATTAATTGAGGCTATTGAGAACGCACGCGTTTCCCAATACATCCCACAATATAAACAGATGATTTCTAATGGATTATTCATGAAAAACATAACTATAAGTGTAGGAATTGGTATAGGAATGGGTGTTGTAGAAACAATTAGTCATTATAGAAATAATAGAATAAATGAATAAAAAAATAAATTAATTTTTACTTCTTGTTGTAGTCTCTGAAGCCTTCTGCAATCTGTTCTTTTGACCAACCAACATGTTCCAACGCAGATTTAATCTCAGACTTTGTATGTCCAAGTGCGATCTCGTTTCTTATGAACTCATCAAGCTTTGGATTGTCTTCAACAGGTGGCTTGTCATCAACGAACGCAGCTTTATCATCAGCTGGTTGTTCAGCTTTAGGTTCCTTCTTATGCAATCCTTTTTCATGAGCTCTTCCTATTATTTTCTGGAACCTTCCTTCTTTCCAGAACACAAACAACAATATGATAATTACAATAATTATCACTAAGCTCCAAAGCCATGCACGTTTACCGGATCCCTTACTAGTATCTCCTTGACCTTCTCCACTGTCATTCCCACCAGAACCATCATATCCGCCAGTTACAGCTCCAGTAGGAGGAGGCGTAATGTTTCCATTCGTTATTGGTGGAATAATTACAGGTGGAATCACTGGTGGAGGAATAACTTCTTCACCTAATTGTCCAATTGCAAAATAGCTAAAACCACTCGTTATTGCTTCATAATATACATTATCTGCATCTTCAGAAGTAATTGTTGTTTCTTGTGCAACCCAGGTTTCATTAATGAATCTGAACAAAGCCACATTGCCTTTTGTTATATCAGCTGTTTCAATCCATGATTTTGGAACTTTAAACTCAATTTTTGTATTAGTTAAATCATCTGAGTCAAAGTTTGTTTCTACAAGTTGCAAGTACTTATACGAAGTATACTCAATTGTTCCTGTGCTTGATGACGCACTTGTTAAAGCTCTTACTTTCAACTGAGGACTATTCAAATCATTTAAAGCCATGAATTCAAGTCCTGTGATTGGAACACCCGTATATACTGCTGAATCAATTGTAACTGTTTTTGTTTCTCCAGCCAGGATCTCCGACCATGCTTTAGTGTAAGTACTGACAGTAGAAGTAGTACCTGGATCCCCACTACTTCCGGGCGATGATGAAACATCTGCATCGAAAGCAGTAGTATTCTTTGTAGACATCAAATTTCCTGCCGTATCATTACATAGCACATAGTAAGTTCCATCTGTATCTGATGAGTAACTCAATGTTTTTGAGTGATAGGTTGAGTTAGTTGTACTGAATGCACTCATAGCAGCATAAGCATTGCTTGAAGAAGTACTGTATTTACAAACCGCTTTTTCATCTGTTCTCATCTCCAGCAATATACTTACTGTACTTGATCCACTGTTGGTCGTAGTAAACTCAGTTACAGTTGGTTCAGTATTATCAGCTACAGTCACAGTATATGTTTCAGTTGAATTCTTATTGTTTTGATCTATACAGTAAACTGATAAGTTATATGCTCCATCAGCAACAGCTCTGAAAGTTCTATTAGCGTCGTATGCTGTTCCTGTTGAATCCATCACTGCAGCAGTCATACCATATGTACCTTGAGTTGTTGCACCACTTGTTAAAGTGATGTTACAAAAAGCAGTTGCAGGGTTTGATTCGTATACAGTAAAATTAACTTGAAAATAACTATTACCTACTGTACTTCCATTGTCAGGACCTGTTATATTGATTAATGGTGCTGCAGTATCATTAGCCAGTCCTCCTCCTGAGAAATGTGGTAAGTACAAAGTTACATTACCTCCAGATACATTATAACAAGCCGCACTTGCTGTTGCAACACTTGTTGGTATACTGGTACATGAAATTAACTTGTAAATCACCGATCCTGCGTCATCAGCCAAATATAGTACATCTCTTCCACCTAGTGCTTCTCGAAATACGATTGTGGCCATTGTAAACTCATCTTCTCCCAAGAAATCTTCCAAGTTTTCGAATAACAACAATGTTTCTATGGTTGTACCTGCTCTGGTTGAAGCTCTAGTTCCACTTGTTGAACTCTCATTAGTCTCAATTGTGAATGTTTGTTCCCAGTTTGCATCCAAACCGTTGAAATTTGGTATTGTTGCAGTTACATTCAAACCTGATATGTTTAGGTTCATTTCAATCGACAAAGTAGTATTTGCATCCAAGGTTTCATTATTACTGACATCGGTAGTATTTGACAAAACAGTGAAGTTAAGCACTGAGTCACCAATAGCATCAGTCATATTTGAAATAATTTCTGTTAGATTTAGAGGTCTAACTATTTGGAAGCTTCTAGTAACCAAGACAGCATCATTTCCAGCCTCGTCTGTGGCTGAGAATAAAACGCTGTGTCTACCTGCTCTTAAACCAGTAAATAACCATGTATGAGTTCCATTTGCAGTACTTCCATTATGTCTTGATCCATTATCCAATGTTACATTGACTAATGATGTGTTAGCATCTGAAACATTGAAGCTTATCACTATACTTCCTGTTGAATTAGTGTAAACTCCGCCTGCAGCAGGTGTTAAGATACTAAATGTTGGTCTAACACTATCTACAACAAATGTTGTGCTCAGATGTGGTGTAGCATTGTTTTCTGCTGCATCTGCCGCCGTAACAGTTATATTTCCACTGCTTGAAGGCATTGTCACGTTTCCAACCCATATATCACCAGAAGTGTTAGTCAATGCATAACTAGCCCCTCCAGCCCATGCGATAGCTGATTCTGTTTGGCCATCCGTTATATTAACAGTAACTAGAACAACTTGCGTGGGTCTTACATAATCATCTGCTAAAGTTACAGTGTTAATTACTGGTGCAGCGTCATCAATAATATATGTTACACTATTATTTACTGCAGAATTACTTGCATTATCTGTAGCACTTATGTTTATAATCAAATCAGCAGATAATAAAGTTACATTTCCAGTCCAAAGATCTCCACTTCTTGTTAAAGCCGATCCTTCTGCAATAACTGTGTTAATAGCGTCATCTGTAACATTAACAGTTAATAATACAACAGTTCCGTTATTAGCATAATCATCAGCTAAAGTGATTGAATTTATGCTTGGTGCTACATCATCAACGGTATATGTCGTTGTTGAATCTGTTCGTTCATTTCCAACAATATCTGTTACTACAACATCTACTGCATTTGTTGCCAAGTCAAGTAAGTTTATAGTTCCATTCCATAAACCATCTCCTTGTAATACTAACGATGTTCCTTCTGCAGTCACATTGTAAATTGATGTGTGATTGTCTGTTACATTAACTGTTATGAAAACAGCTGTGTTGTTCTGCACATAATCATCTGCTATTGTTACAACATTGACTAATGGTGCCAGATCATCTACAGTTATTTGTAGAGTTGTTGAACTATTTAGATTTCCTGCAATATCTATTGCTTCGAATGTTAATGTACAACCCCCATCTGAACTACAACCAAGTGCTGAGACGTTTCCTGTATAAGTATAGACTGTAGCTGTTGAATTAGTCATTGTCTGATTATTAACTTCCACACTGGAGATATTGTTTGCATCTGTCACAGTTACATTTACAGTAATGGAATCATTCTCTCTTACTTTGTTGTTTGTAAGATTTATTATTCCTCCAGTCATAATTGCGCCAGAAACTGCTGGTTTAGTATCATCAACTGTAAAAGTATAATTCGCAGTGTTATTGATATTTCCAGCTGCATCGGTAGCGATGTATGTTACTGTACAACTTCCTTCGCTACATCCTAGAGCTGAAGCGTTTGTTGATGCTCGCCAAACTATCGCAGTTACATTTGTCATGCTGACTTCTGTACCTACAACTCCAAAAGTTACTGTCAAGCCATAAGCTTGATTTGCATCTGTTACTTGAAGGTCATAAGTAATTGCTTGCGTGCTCTTGCTAACTCCATCTGGATCGTTAGTATCATCAACAGTTGGTGTTGTAACTGTTGGAATAGTATCATCAACTTCGTAAGTATAGTTTTGCTGAATGTATTGTCCGTTTGTATCATTCGCATAAACTGCAATTGTATGTAAATTATCTTCTAACCATCCACTTGCATCTATACTGTAATTCCAATCATTTACTCCTACTGACCCGTTTGTTTGGTTATCAGATAGTTGTTGACCTGTTGAATTATATATTCTATACCATAGTGTATCCAAACTTTGTCCAGATGTTATTGATATATTTACAGCAACACTTGATTTAATTAATGATCCACTTCCCGGAGTCAAGGTTATTGTCGGCATTTCTGAAGGTGTTAATTCAACGCTTACAACTGTTCCTGAATTTCCTGCATCGTCATACGCAGTTATTCTAAACTGGTATAATTGCGTATTATTCAAGGTATCATTATAATACATCAAAGTTCCTGCACTAGTATTTTGTACAACTGTCCAGGTTCCTGTTATATTCATATACACTAAGTATCCTGTTAAGTCTTGTATAGCAGAATTATCTGAATTCTGAGTTACATTTGCCCAGGTAATATTTACAGAGTGATTTGAAGCTGAACTTCCAGCTATCGCTACAACTTTTGGTGCTAAATCATCTACTGCAGTTCCTGCTTGTGAGACATTCGCAGCATAGTTTGGTACTTCATCATATGCTGACACTGTGTAAGTATATTGCGTTCCATCTGTTACAGCTGTATCTGTGTATGAAACATCAGTTATATTGGCTATGAGCACATTGTTTCTATGTAGGAAATATCCTGCTACATCGGCGCTTCCGCTGGCTGTCCAGCTAATATTTAGACTATCTTCGGTATCTGCAGTATCAACAACTGTTAAACCTGTTACAACGCTTGGAGCTTCAGTATCGGTTGGTGTGCCTGCTGCTACACTAGTGTTAGCAGACGGGTTCCCTGATGTGTCTAAAGCCATTAATTTATAGTAATATGTGTTTCCGTCTGTTAAACTGGAAT